>NZ_JBQLIS010000060.1:0-590 GCF_052156435.1 Paenarthrobacter sp. NCHU4564 | reverse complement strand
GCGATCCTGGAACTTCGGGAGTTCCTCGAACGCGAACACGTCACTGTTGTGGTGATGGAAGCGACCAGCGATTACTGGAAACCGTTCTTCTACCTGTTCGAAGAAACCCTGCCGGTGATGCTGGTCAACGCCAAAGCCGCCCGGAACATCCCGGGACGCAAAACCGATGTCTCCGACGCCGCGTGGCTGGCCCAACTGGCCGCGCACGGGCTGCTGCGGGCATCATTCGTGCCGCCCGAACCCATCCGCGAACTGCGGGACCTCACCCGGGCCCGCGCCATCGCCACCCGCGACCGGGCCCGGGAAATCCAAAGGCTGGAGAAGTTCCTGGAAAGCTCCGGGATCAAACTCTCTTCCGTGGTTTCAGACCTGACCGGGGTCTCTTCCCGGGACATGCTCGAAGCCCTCATCAACGGCGAACGGAACCCCGAGGTGCTGGCCGGGATGGCCCGTGGAATGCTGCGCTCGAAAATCCCGGCACTGGTCGACGCCCTCACCGGCAGGTTCAAACCCCACCACGCATTCATGGCACGACTGCACCTGGACCAGATCGACGCCCACACCCGCACCATCGATACCCTCACCGCACG
>NZ_JBQLIS010000059.1:0-598 GCF_052156435.1 Paenarthrobacter sp. NCHU4564 | reverse complement strand
GGCTCTTCACGGTTCGTGGTGAATGTTCTGCCGTGGCGGATGTTCATGCCGCTGTTCTAACGGCACTGCGCAACAGGATACGCGTTTTGTAGTTCCGTGCGTTGGTGAATCCCCGACCTGTCCTTTTGATGTGTTTTATGGCGGTGTTGTTGGCTTCGACTTTCGCTGTTGTCGCGCCGGTGACAATGAGGACTTCAATCTCTTTCCACCAGCGGCAGACCGTGCGCCAGAGCCGGTTCGTTTCCGGTTGTGTGGCCTTCTCGACCAGGGATTGCAAACGGTCTTTCGCGGCAGCAGCGTCGGCGAGGGACCCGGTCGCGAGGAGGGTTCGGAGCTGTTCTTTGACCAACCATGCGGCCTGCAGTTTCCCGGTGGCGTCGTCGGTCGCGAAAACGGTGCTGAGCCTGTCTCGTGCCCGGTCCGAGAGTGTGTCGCCGGCTCGCAGCAGCAGACGCCGGTTGGCCCAGACCGGGTCGATGGAGCGTCCTCTGCGGCCGTGGACTTGCTGGGTGAGGCGTTGCCGGACTTCGGTGAGCATGTCGTTGCCGAGCTTGACCAGGTGAAACGCATCAACTGACACGGCGGTGCGTGGCAGCCA
>NZ_JBQLIS010000058.1:0-680 GCF_052156435.1 Paenarthrobacter sp. NCHU4564 | reverse complement strand
CCTGTTGCGCAGTGCCGTTAGAACAGCGGCATGAACATCCGCCACGGCAGAACATTCACCACGAACCGTGAAGAGCCCAGAAGCCACTCCTATCCGGTCGAAACCGTTACGCTTCAGGACTCTTTGCGAGGCAACATTATGGAGCAAAGTGCCGGCCTGCACTCGGTGAAGACCCAACTCATCACGGGCCATCGCCGCGACCGATGAAACAGCAGCCGAAGCTACACCGTTGCCGGTCTGGGCGTAGTCCACCCAGTAGCCGAGGTTTGCGCTGAGGAAGGGACCTCTGACTATCCCGGTCAAGGTAGCCATGCCTATTGGCTTATCCTGCAGTGTGATCACCCAAGGCACCTCGGAACCGGCCTCGAACTGTTCCAGCTTGGATGCGAGGACAGCTTTCTGTCCGGTCAAGCTATAGAAGCTGGCATCCCTCCGCGGTTCCCAAGGCGACAGGTGTGCGGCATTCCTGGTGTACAGGTCTGCGAGGGCAAGCGCATCCTCCAAGAGGACTGGCCTCATATGAAAAGCCCCCGGATGGCCTCCGCCATCCAACAAGTTCAACTCTCTGGAAAGATCCACTCCGAGAGCCTACCCTCAGCAGGTGGTTAATGTGGGAGACCCCCCAACGTGGTTGGGGGGTCTCGACCTGAATGGTTGTCCGGCGGTGTCCTACTCTCCCA
>NZ_JBQLIS010000057.1:0-819 GCF_052156435.1 Paenarthrobacter sp. NCHU4564 | reverse complement strand
TCGTGTCTTGAGAGCTGAAGGGCTCGTAGCCCTGCTGTGATGGATGTTCTCTACGCATTCATCAAGTCAGGAGCTACGAGCCTTGATCGAGCCTACTTCCCCGCACCCTGATGCTGCCACCGCCATCTTCAACCTGCCCGACTACCGCGTCACCGGCACCGAGATCCTGGGCTTCGGGCAGCGGCGGGTCAGTGTCGAAGCCACCGCAGAGGCCGGCTGCCCGTCCTGCGGCGTGATCAGCGCCCGGGTTCATTCCCGCCGGCCACAACGGCTGCGTGACATCCCCATCGCCGGGCCAGTCGAAGTGGTCTGGGCCAAGCGGAGGTTCTTCTGCGATGAGTACTTGTGCCCTCAGCAGACGTTCACCGAGGAAACAAGCCAGGTTCCCCGCCGGGCACGGTCCACCCGCCGCCTTCGCGACGCGCTCGTAGCTGCCGTGATCGGGTCCGGACGGGCAGCAATGGAAGCAGCCTCATCCTTCGGGGTGTCGTGGTGGCTGGTCCAGCGGGCCCTGGACTCGGCGGCCGCGCTGACGCTGCCCGACGTTGATGCAATGGCACCGCGGATGCTTGGGATTGATGAACACCGCTACCGGTCGGTCCGGTTCTTCCGCGATCCCGCCACCAAAGCCTGGAAACGCTACGAACCATGGATGACCACAATCGTCGATCTGGACACCGGTCAAGTTCTAGGCATCGTGGACGGCCGCGACAGTGATGGCGTCGGCGACTGGCTCTTCGCCCGCCCGCTTGAATGGCGGTTGGGCGTGCAGGTCGTCGCGATCGACCCCTCTGCAGCGTTCCGCAAGGCCCTGCGGAT
>NZ_JBQLIS010000056.1:0-822 GCF_052156435.1 Paenarthrobacter sp. NCHU4564 | reverse complement strand
GTAGCTCCTGACTTGATGAATGCGTAGAGAACATCCATCACAGCAGGGCTACGAGCCCTTCAGCTCTCAAGACACGAAACCCGATTCACCATCTACCGTGAAGAGCCGGCTTCTGCCTATCTCTGTATAGCCGGGACGTGGCAGGATCACGTGCTGTACCAGCGCATCCTCTTCTGACCTTGCGGGCAGTCGAAGGCCCGTAGGGTACGCGATAGCCGTCCAAGCCGCGAAAAACCCCGGAAATCCGGTGATTTTGGTCAAAAAAGCGCGGAAACACGCGGAATTTGCTGGCCATGCACGCCCAAGCTGGTAAGTTTTCGAGCAGTGGCTTGCTCGCACTCCGCGTGAAAGCTCAAAAAACGTATGAGTCCAGGAGGACGTAAATGGCTAAGAACCGCAGTGAACTCGTTGCAGAGGTAGCAGGCAAGGCTGGCACCAGCCAGGCTGCTGTCAACTCCGTGCTCGATGCTCTGTTCGAAGTTTTCGAGACTTCTGTTGCCGCTGGCGAAAAGATCACCATCCCGGGCTGGCTCGCAGTTGAGCGCACGGACCGCGCAGCACGCACCGGCCGCAACCCCCAGACCGGCGAGACCATCCAGATCGCAGCAGGCCACAGCGTAAAGCTGACCGCAGGCTCCAAGCTGAAGGCAGCTGTCGCCAAGAAGAAGTAGAACTTCTTCGGCGCACACGCCTCAAAGGGACGGCAACCGTTGGGTTGCCGTCCCTTTGCTTTTGCCGACGCCCCCAGGCAGCCAGCCCACAGGCCGACCCCTGCAGGCAGCCAGCCCACAGGCCGACCCCTGCAGGCAGCCAGCCCACAGG
>NZ_JBQLIS010000055.1:0-945 GCF_052156435.1 Paenarthrobacter sp. NCHU4564 | reverse complement strand
AAGTGAGACGAGTAGAAGTAGATGAGATAACTCGTCCAAAGCTGTCATGCAGCGTTTTCCCATGTCAGGGATCGGTTCGTATGTGGTGGCATTGAATGGTGATCAAGAGCTCGACCGCGTCATTGCTCGCTCCAGCGGCGTAATCTCTCATTAAATGAGAGATTTTTGCGTAGAGTTTGGCTTGTGAACATCGAACCTGGCCGTATTCCTGCCTTTCTGAACACTGCGAACGTTGGGCTGCTGCGGGCTGAAGACCGGGTTTTCGAGGCGATGCTTGATGGTTGGCGGGCGCAGATGCTGGCGCGCGGGCTCTCGAGCGTGTATATCAAAAGCTCCTGCAGTGTCGTTGAGCGCTTCCAGGAGCACGCGAACGAGTATCCGTGGACATGGTCGGCACATAACGTGGACGAATTTCTCGCAGACCGTCGCAGTTCAGAGAAAGGCCTGGCGTTGTCCACGCTCAGGTCCAACGCGGGAGCTATCAAGGCGTTCTGCGCGTACGTGACCGACGGGCGCTATGGGTGGGCAGCGTTTTGCGAACGGGTTTTCGCCGACATCCCGGTGCAGGTCGTATTTGAGTGGAACTCACCGCGGCATACCACCGACGATGCCATGCCGCCGCGCCGGAGGGCCTTCACCCGGGCAGAGCTTCAAACGTTCTTTGATACCGCTGATGATCTGATCGATACGGAGTTTGCCAAACGCTCCAAGCGTTGGTTGCCGGCGTTGAGGGATTCGACGGCGTTCAAGGTTGCCTATGCTTACGGGCTGCGCCGTCGTGAACTGACCATGCTTGAGTACGTCGATTTCGGCCCTAATCCCCACGTTGAACAGTTCGGCCGGTTCGGTGCACTCCAGGTGCGGTGGGCCAAAGGAACAAAAGGCTCAGGCCCTCGGCGCCGGACCGTGCTGACCGTCCCGGAGTTCGATTGGGTCGTCGGTCAG
>NZ_JBQLIS010000054.1:0-963 GCF_052156435.1 Paenarthrobacter sp. NCHU4564 | reverse complement strand
CACACACTTGCATGCACGCGTCCACTATGTGGTTCCCGAACAACAACCCGTTCAGGAAAACCAACCACAACCAAATACACAACACCACAGTTGTAACCAAAAACTTCCCACCCCCACCAACACGGGGGACGGGTAACAAGGTTACGGCGGTCATAGCGTGGGGGAAACGCCCGGTCCCATTCCGAACCCGGAAGCTAAGACCCACAGCGCCGATGGTACTGCACCCGGGAGGGTGTGGGAGAGTAGGACACCGCCGGACAACCATTCAGGTCGAGACCCCCCAACCACGTTGGGGGGTCTCCCACATTAACCGGCCGATCCCGTGGCAGCACTTCCGCTGTGAGACTTGCCACGGGCACCGGCCTTCTGGCCCTCCACGTTCGGTGTCCCATGGGGCCTTCACTTAGAATTGATACAGATAAACGGGCCGGTCCTTCGCGCTGCCGGCGGCGTAACAACGAAATACGGGTTATGAGCGACTACGCACGCGCCAGTGGTCGGCTCGCAACAGGAGGAATCCAGCATGGCTGAGCACAATGGCGGCAACCGCGGCGGTAATCGCGGCGATTTCGGTGGCAACCGCGGGGATCGAGGATCTTTCCGCGCCAACAACAACTCCGGCGGAGATCCCCGGGGCTTCCGCTCCAGGGACAAGCGTGACGGCAACGACCAAGGCCGTTCTTTCGGTGACCGCGACCGTCGTTCCTTCGGTGATCGGGGAGACCGTGGTGAGCGTCCTGCCCGCGATGGTGAGCGCCGTCAGTTTGGTGACCGCGACCGTGACCGCAAGCCGTTCAACGAGGGCCGCGGCCCCCGAAACTTCGACCGTCCCCGCCGTGACGGCGATGACCGCCGTTCCTTTGGCCCCCGCCGCGACGATGACCGCCGTTCCTTCGGTGACCGGGGAGACCGCGGTGAGCGTCCTGCCCGCGATGGTGAGCGCCGTCAGTTTGGTGACCGCGA
>NZ_JBQLIS010000053.1:0-1124 GCF_052156435.1 Paenarthrobacter sp. NCHU4564 | reverse complement strand
AGCACGGCCAGGACGGGGGAGAGACCGCCGGCGAGGGTGGACGCGAACTGGCTGCCGAGCGAAGCGCCGGTGTAGCGGTGTTCGGGCTCGAACAGTTCGGTCATCATGGCCGCTTGCGGCCCGTACATCAGGTCATGGAAGATCATGCCGGCAATAATGGCGATGCTGATAAGGACCGCGCTTTGGGTGTCCATGAGGAAGAAAAACGGGAACGCGAAGACGCCACTGAGGATTGCTCCGACCAGGTAGACCCGGCGCCTGCCGTACTCGTCCGAAAGCCACCCCGAGATCAACGTGGTGAACAGGCTGACCCCGGATGCTGCGAGCACCCCGACCAGAGCGACCGTCCGGGGCAGATCCAAAACCGTCGTGACGTACGTGAGGGAAAAGACCGTCAGGATGTAGAAGATGGAAACCTGCGAAAGCTTCACACCGATAGCAAGCAGAACCTGGCGCCATTGCCGGCGAAGGACCTGAACAAGCGGGAACTTGGCGATTTGTCCGCTGTCCTGAACTTTCTTGAAATCCGGTGTCTCTTCCATCTTCAACCGGATGACCAGCCCGACCGCGATAAGCGCAATCGAGGACAGGAACCCGATCCGCCAACCCCAGGCCATGAAGGCCTCGTTGGACAACGACAGATTCAACGACGTGAAAACACCGTTTGCCAGGAGCAGACCCGCCGGAGCACCGACCTGGGGCCAGGCACCAAACACGCCCCGCCGACGGGCAGGAGCATGCTCGACGGCCACCAGGACAGCGCCTCCCCATTCCCCGCCCAAGCCAACGCCTTGAACGACGCGCAGAGTCAGGAGCAGCAGCGGCGCCCACACACCAATGGCCTCGTACGTGGGCAACACCCCGATCAGGGCGGTCGAGACACCCATGATCAGCAACGAGGTCACCAACATGGCCTTGCGGCCAATCCGGTCCCCGAAATGGCCCATGATGATGCCGCCCAGCGGCCGGGACACGAAACCTGCCGCGTAGGTCAGCAGTGCCAGTATCGTACCGGTTAGCGAAGAATAAGACGGGAAAAACAACTGCGGAAAGATCAGCGCCGCCGCCGTCCCGTAAAGATAAAAGTCGTACCACTCAATGGCGGTCCCAATGAAGCTACCAAA
>NZ_JBQLIS010000052.1:0-1242 GCF_052156435.1 Paenarthrobacter sp. NCHU4564 | reverse complement strand
GCGCGTTTTGAGCCCTTCGTATCATGCGGTGATCGCAACGCCTGATTATTGAAGGGTGTCGATTGCCATGGTGAAGTTCTCAAGTCGTTTGGTTGCTGAGGTTGTTCAGTCGTTCTGGCAGCAGGTAGCGGAAGGCTCCCGTTTTGAGGAAGCGGGAGAGTCCGTTGGCTGGTCCATCACGACCGTTCGGCGTGAACTGAGGTCCTCGGGAGGGGTCCGGCCCCGCAGGGGTCGGACCCTTACCGGGCGTTCGCTGTCCTTTGATGAACGCGAGCAGATCGCTTTGCTCAGGGGCAAGGAATCCATCCGTGAGATCGCCAAGCGGTTGGGCCGGTCGCCCTCGACGATATCTCGGGAACTACGTCGTAACGCTGATGAGGTCTACTACTACCGGGCCACTACTGCCCATGCCCGCGCCCATGCCCGGGCAGCCAGGCCCAAGACCGCTAAGCTCAACAGCAACAAACCCTTGCGCCTGGAAGTCGAAAAGCGACTCGAAAAGAAAGACTCACCGGTCCAGATCGCCGGCAGACTCCGCAAGGACCACCCGAACAACCCGGAGATGTGGGTGTCACACGAGACCATCTACCAGTCCCTCTATCTCGAGTCCCGGGGCGGACTGAAGCGGGAACTGGTCAAGAACCTGCGCACCGGCCGGACCCTGCGCAAACCCCAACGCCGCCCCGACGAACGCCGCGGCAGAATCCCAGGCATGGTCATGATCGCCGACCGCCCCGCCGAAGTCGAAGACCGTGCCGTGCCAGGGCATTGGGAAGGGGACCTGATCGTCGGCAAGGACGGAAAAACCGCCATCGGCACCGTTGTGGAGCGCACCACCGGGTTCGTGATGCTCGTCCATATCCCCACAGATCAGAACCGTGCCGAGGCCGTCCGGGATGGGCTGATCCGCAAAATGGGCGCCCTTCCCGACGAACTGAGGCTCTCACTGACCTGGGACCAAGGCACTGAAATGCACAGGCACAAGGAAGTGAAGATCGCAGCCGACATCGACATCTACTTCTGCGATCCCCACTCACCTTGGCAACGCGGCTCGAACGAGAACACCAACGGGCTCCTGCGCCAGTACTTCCCCAAAGGTGCAGACCTAAGCATCTACAGCCAAACCGACCTCGACTACGTCGCCCACGAACTCAACGACAGACCCCGCCAACGATTCGACTTCTGCACCCCAAATGAGATGATCAGAACCTTCCTGTTGCGATAACCGCTAGAAACCGCCCC
>NZ_JBQLIS010000051.1:0-1473 GCF_052156435.1 Paenarthrobacter sp. NCHU4564 | reverse complement strand
CCTCGTTACCTTTTTCGTAGCCCGTTTCCTGGTGCAGGATGTGGGTGTGCTGGCCTGCTGGTCCCGGCATGATTTCAATCCTCTGTCGATCGATGATCTTGAGAGTGTTGTCACCGGGATTGGCAGGTGCCGGGGAGATCGCTAATAGGGGCAGGACAGTTCGGGAACGTCGTGCGTAACGTGGATGCCGGGCCCTGACACCGCGGACAGGCCAGCACAGGCAGCTGACTACGACCGGAGGTGCCGAGGGTGATCGAGAATCATGAAATTGCTGACGTGTTCGTCGGGCTGGATGTTGGCAAAGGCGTCCATCACGCCGTTGCCTTGGACCAGGCCGGGAAGAAACTGCTGGATAAGGCCCTGCCCAATGACGAAGCAAAGATCCGGGAAATCCTTGCCGGGTTGGAGGGCAAGGGACGGGTCCTGTTGGTGGTGGACCAGCCCGCAACGATCGGGGCGTTGCCGGTAGCGGTTGCCCAGGCTGCCGGTGTCCTGATCGGGTATCTGCCGGGGCTGGCAATGCGGCGGATCGCGGACCTGCATCCCGGAGAAGCGAAGACCGACGCGCGGGACGCGTTCATTATCGCTGAGGCGGCCAGGACCATGCCTCACGCCCTGCGCTCGGTCCGGTTGGCCGATGAACAACTCGCGGAATTGAGCATGCTCTGCGGCTTCGATGATGATCTGGCCAAGCAGGCCACGGCTACTTCGAACCGGATCCGCGGGTTGTTGAACCAGATCCACCCTGCTCTGGAACGGGTGTTGGGACCCTACATGGCCCATCCTGCAGTGCTGGACCTGCTGCGGATCTGGCCGACCCCTGAAGCGCTCCGTCACGCCGGCCGGCGCCGGATAGGGAACCGGCTGACCAAACTCGCCCCACGGCTGGGCGAACGCCTGGCAGATGAGATCATCGATGCCCTGGACCAGCAAACAGTTGTTGTCGTGGGCACGAACGCTGCGACCATCGTCCTGCCGCAGCTCGCGGCGATGCTCTCCGGGCTTCATAAATCCCGGATGACCGTCTACGCCCAGGTTGAAGCCCTTGTGGAGGCCCACCCTCTTCACCGGGTCCTGATGTCGCTGCCGGCCGTGGGCATCAGGACCGCTGCACGAATCCTCACCGAAGTCGCCGGGAAAGATTTCCCTACCGCCGCGCACCTGGCCTCATACGCCGGTCTGGCACCGGTGACCTGGCGCTCGGGATCCTCCATCCGGGGTGAGCACGCTTCCAGAAAAGGCAACAAAGTCCTCAAACGCACTCTGTTCCTCTCCGCCTTCGCCGCCCTCCACGACCCACCCTCCCGGGCCTACTACGAACGCAAACGCGCCGAAGGCAAACGCCACAACCAGGCCATCATCGCCCTCGCACGACGACGCTGCGACACCCTCTACGCCATGCTCCGCGACAGCACCCTCTACCAACCAAAACACCCATCAACAGCTTGACGAAAAACATAGGGGCACTCTCAC
>NZ_JBQLIS010000050.1:0-1590 GCF_052156435.1 Paenarthrobacter sp. NCHU4564 | reverse complement strand
TTATCCGCCGCCTCCCGGCCCGTACACACCTTCCGGCTTTCCGTTCCGCTCCCGGCGACTCAGAAAACAATACACGCACCCAACCCCCAACGCAAATCCACCCGGCAACCACCCCAAAACCCCTAAAACACGCACCGAAACCAACACCGGCCAGCGGCCCTCAACCCAACGGCTTCACAACAATCAACGGGAACCCCACCACATCCCCGGGAAGGGAGGAGCTGGCTGCAGGTGTGGGATCCGGTGATCCAGAGGAGCTTCACCAAGGGAGAGGCGCGTGCGTGTAGTCACGCCAGAGCGGTGGGTTCACCCGGCTGGGCGAAGTCGTTGACCAGAAGTCGCCTGCGGCAGCGGTTGGTCTCCCGGACGCGGAGAAGCGGCGTAGGCCTGGTGGATCAGGTGGCCGGGCAAATCACAGCTCTGTCGAAACCGTCTCGCGGCCGGGATCTCCTGATGCAGCACTCAACCGCCTCACAGCGGAAAATCGCGACCAGCCAGACTGAAACCTCCTGCCAGCCCGACTGTCGGCGACGGCCGACGCGTTAGCCATTGTGAGGCGGCGGAATTCAGCGGTCGTCGCAACAATTTATGGCTCGGTCGAAGGTGAGAGCAGTCCAGTAAGGCGCTGGGAAGGGGCTCTGCCTCTGGGAATCTCACGTGGTCGCTGATTGAGCTCGACCGCGAACACAGCCAAGTTTTCGTGAGTGTGGACGCCCTGATCTGTTCCTTTCGGAACGTATGGCCGCAGCTAACCATTAGTGTTTCGTTCGATCCAGGTTGCCATGGACTCGCAAAGTCGCAGGAGTACACAGGCGTGGGTGTTCGCCACGTGAACTCGTGGTGGCAGGCCGACTCAATGCCTTGCTCCCAGGACGGCGAGCGATCCAGATGGGCTGGGAGAGGTGTCAGTGCTTCGGCCAGTCGATCGCGCAGATTCTCAGCTCGGCGGTTACACCCGCCACGTGTACGAGGGTTCAACCAGAGTCCCGATGACGGAGCGCCCTCTTTCCAGTGACTGAGTCCCTTCCTTAGCCCCGACACCAAACTGCCGATCGCTTCTGCAAGGCCGGTCTCGAATCATGACCATGCCCGAAGGGCCTGCATCGATTTTCCTTCCGACGACGCCGCCGGCGACCGGCCCATCCGGTGCGAACAGAAGCGGCAGGATCCACGGCCAGGTCCGATCTTCCCGGCCCGTAGAGGGCTTGATGGACGGTCCTGGGACAACGTATTACGGGTAGTTCTCCAGGGACAACGGCACGCCGGCGGCTACTGACCTGCCGGGGACTCCAGCGCTGTTCAGATGTCCTGCACGAACTGCTGCAGCAACGATGGCCCTAATAGGGCACCGGAGAAGCTTGTTGGTGAGTTGTCGGTGTTCTTCTCGGGGTAGCGGCTACCCGTTCAGGTCGCGTTTGTGCGCGTTCCGGGCGCTGGGAACGGCCTGGTTTGGGGGGTTAAGTGGGTTTAGCCCCGACCGTCCGTGGTCGGGGTTTTTTGTGTGGGTGGTTAATGGGCTCTTCACGGTTCGTGGTGAATGTTCTGCCGTGGCGGATGTTCATGCCGCTGTTCTAACGGCACTGCGCAACA
>NZ_JBQLIS010000049.1:0-1601 GCF_052156435.1 Paenarthrobacter sp. NCHU4564 | reverse complement strand
GACAAACAGGTCCGGGCACGGCGGAGCTCTGCGAGGCCGGGACCGGGCCCAACAGCCGGCCACGGAGCGAAGCGGAGTGGACGCCCAAAAGGGTGCGAGCCCTGGCGAGCATGCTCCCCCGGACACGCATCCGCCCAGGGCAATCCCCCGCATGGGCTTGCCGCGCGCACCAGGTGAGCAACAGCCGGCCCTGTTGCGGGAACGGCGGTCCGCCGCCGGCGACCACCCACCAGTGCCGGCCACCCGCGGCGGACCGCCCGCCCACGCAAGGCGAACGGCCCACCGGGCCTATTCGCGGCGGTCGTGGAGCGGGATGGCTCCGTACTGTCCGGCTGCGCGCCGGAATCGTGAGTCGCTGCTGAAGATGAACGTGCCGCCGAACATGTACCACGGGGCGGGTTCGTCGTCCGGGGTGACCGGTTCGGCGTGGATCACGGTTTCGCGGCGGAAGTTCTCGTTTTTGACGAGCCGGACGGCGGGCCGTTCCTCGGTGGCTTCGAAAACGGGGTCGATGCCCTCGCCGATGACGGTCACCTCCATGACGCGGGCGGAAATGCCCTGATTGGAGAAATCCGTGCCCAGGGCGTCACGGTAGATCAGTGCGGTGATGCCTTTGGGGGCGGTGGTTTCGTTGCTCATGCTGGCTCCTTTGAAGTGGTGTGGGGCTGTACTGCCCGACTCTGGCCGGGCAGTACAGCGGCTCTCGGTTCCTGCTAGAGGAATGTGGGGCGGTGTTCTGCGGCGAACAGGACGCCCACGGCTTCGTTGTGCCAGTCCAGTGCCGCGTATTGCCGGGTGGTGTTCAGTTCGGCCGGGTTCACGTGGGCCTCGGAGGTAACGGCTTCGGCCATCCCGCGCAGGTGCGCGGCGAGGTCGGCGGCGGAGTCTGCGCTGTAGGTCACCGGCGACTTTTCAACGATCGCCGCGAGGGTTTCGAGGAAGACCACGGCTTGGGCGGGGGTCTGGGAGATAGTGCGGGGTTCGGTCATTGTTCCTGGTCCTTTGCTGTCGGTGGTGCGGGGCACCGGCTTGTGATGCGGGTTAGGCTGCTGCGCTTTGGAAGGTGGGCGGGATCCGGTAGCGGCTGGGAAGCTCCGCAGCGGCCAGCGGCAGGTCTGCCGGTCCGTGGGCCTGTCCGTTCTTCCAGTGGTAGAAAGCCTGTTCCGTGATGGCGTCCCAGAACCGGGCCTTGGTCCGGTAGAACGTCGTTTTGACGTCGCCCTCGCAGTACGTGGCCATGCCGAACAGGTTGCCGATTTCATCGGCCGTGCGGATCCCGGCGACCATGACATAAGGCCACTGTCCGAGGTCCCAGCCATCGGATCCCCAGCTAGGAATCACGGCCCAGCCGTGTTCTGAGATGAGTTCCATCCAGTCGTAGCCGCCGTTCATGTGGTAGTTGCCCAGCACGGTGACGCCGTGGATGGTTTCGGCGGTGTCCTCAGTGGTGATGGTCTGGACGCTGATTGCGTTCATGGTTGTGTGTCCTTTGCAGAGGAATAAGTGAGGGAGCGGTGTGACCCGGCCAGCTACTTTCTTTCCTCCCCCGTTGTTTTTTGGCTGCTGGCGAAGCTTGCGGAGCTGTGGCCGACGGAGGCCTG
>NZ_JBQLIS010000048.1:0-1606 GCF_052156435.1 Paenarthrobacter sp. NCHU4564 | reverse complement strand
TGTTAGCAGCTCCTTAGAAAGGAGGTGATCCAGCCGCACCTTCCGGTACGGCTACCTTGTTACGACTTAGTCCCAATCGCCGGTCCCACCTTCGACGGCTCCCCCCACAAGGGTTAGGCCACCGGCTTCGGGTGTTACCAACTTTCGTGACTTGACGGGCGGTGTGTACAAGGCCCGGGAACGTATTCACCGCAGCGTTGCTGATCTGCGATTACTAGCGACTCCGACTTCATGGGGTCGAGTTGCAGACCCCAATCCGAACTGAGACCGGCTTTTTGGGATTAGCTCCACCTCACAGTATCGCAACCCTTTGTACCGGCCATTGTAGCATGCGTGAAGCCCAAGACATAAGGGGCATGATGATTTGACGTCGTCCCCACCTTCCTCCGAGTTGACCCCGGCAGTCTCCTATGAGTCCCCGGCCGAACCGCTGGCAACATAGAACGAGGGTTGCGCTCGTTGCGGGACTTAACCCAACATCTCACGACACGAGCTGACGACAACCATGCACCACCTGTAAACCGGCCGCAAGCGGGGCACCTGTCTCCAGGTCTTTCCGGTCCATGTCAAGCCTTGGTAAGGTTCTTCGCGTTGCATCGAATTAATCCGCATGCTCCGCCGCTTGTGCGGGCCCCCGTCAATTCCTTTGAGTTTTAGCCTTGCGGCCGTACTCCCCAGGCGGGGCACTTAATGCGTTAGCTACGGCGCGGAAAACGTGGAATGTCCCCCACACCTAGTGCCCAACGTTTACGGCATGGACTACCAGGGTATCTAATCCTGTTCGCTCCCCATGCTTTCGCTCCTCAGCGTCAGTTACAGCCCAGAGACCTGCCTTCGCCATCGGTGTTCCTCCTGATATCTGCGCATTTCACCGCTACACCAGGAATTCCAGTCTCCCCTACTGCACTCTAGTCTGCCCGTACCCACTGCAGAACCGGAGTTGAGCCCCGGTCTTTCACAGCAGACGCGACAAACCGCCTACGAGCTCTTTACGCCCAATAATTCCGGATAACGCTTGCGCCCTACGTATTACCGCGGCTGCTGGCACGTAGTTAGCCGGCGCTTCTTCTGCAAGTACCGTCACCCCGAAAGGCTTCTTCCCTACTGAAAGAGGTTTACAACCCGAAGGCCGTCATCCCTCACGCGGCGTCGCTGCATCAGGCTTGCGCCCATTGTGCAATATTCCCCACTGCTGCCTCCCGTAGGAGTCTGGGCCGTGTCTCAGTCCCAGTGTGGCCGGTCACCCTCTCAGGCCGGCTACCCGTCGTCGCCTTGGTAGGCCATTACCCCACCAACAAGCTGATAGGCCGCGAGTCCATCCAAAACCACAAAAGCTTTCCACCACCATGACATGCGCCAGATGGTCATATCCGGTATTAGACCCAGTTTCCCAGGCTTATCCCAGAGTCAAGGGCAGGTTACTCACGTGTTACTCACCCGTTCGCCACTAATCCCCCCAGCAAGCTGGAGATCATCGTTCGACTTGCATGTGTTAAGCACGCCGCCAGCGTTCATCCTGAGCCAGGATCAAACTCTCCGTCAAAGTAAAACAAAAACGAAAACACAACAACCCCCACCGGAAAAAGACAGGAGAAGCCATGCAAAA
>NZ_JBQLIS010000047.1:0-1664 GCF_052156435.1 Paenarthrobacter sp. NCHU4564 | reverse complement strand
GTGAAAATCATGAACGAAACCCCCGATGGCGATTACCAGACCTACAAGGCCGAATCCGGCGGGTTCGTCCGGGAACACTTCTTCGGCAAGTCCCCGCAGACCAAGGACATGGTCGCGGACCTGAGCGATGAGCAGATCTGGAACCTCAAACGCGGCGGCCATGACTACCGCAAGGTCTACGCCGCGTACAAGGCAGCCACCGAGTTCAAGGGCAAACCCACCGTCATCCTGGCCAAAACCGTCAAGGGCTACGGCCTGGGCCCGCACTTCGAGGGCCGCAACGCCACCCACCAGATGAAAAAACTCACCATGGAAGACCTCAAAGCCTTCCGTGACCACCTGCGCATCCCCATCACGGACGAACAACTCGACGCGGACCTCTACCGGCCCCCGTACTACCACCCCGGCATGGACGCCCCGGAAATCCAGTACCTCATGGAACGCCGCGCCGCCCTGGGCGGGTTCGTACCCGAACGCCGCAGCACCCACACCCCCGTAACCCTGCCCGAGGCCAAGTCCTACGACGTCGCCAAACGCGGGTCCGGGAAACAACAAGCCGCGACCACCATGGCCTTCGTGCGTTTGCTCAAGGACCTCATGCGGGACAAGAACTTCGGCCACCGCCTCGTCCCGGTCGTCCCGGACGAATCCCGCACCTTCGGCATGGACGCGTTCTTCCCGACCGCGAAAATCTACAACCCCAAAGGCCAGAACTACCTCTCCGTGGACCGCGACCTCGTCCTGGCCTACAAAGAATCCCCCGCCGGGCAACTGATCCACCCCGGCATCAACGAAGCCGGAGCCGTCGCAGCGTTCACCGCAGCCGGAACCTCCTACGCCACCCACGGCGAACCCCTGGTCCCGATCTACGTGTTCTACTCCATGTTCGGCTTCCAACGCACCGGCGATTCCTTCTGGGCCGCAGCCGACCAAATGACCCGCGGCTTCATCATCGGCGCCACCGCAGGACGAACCACCCTCACCGGCGAAGGCCTCCAACACGCCGACGGACACTCACCCCTGCTCGCCTCCACCAACCCCGCCGTGCGCACCTACGACCCCGCCTACGGCTACGAAATCGGCCACATCATCCGCCACGGCCTCGAAACCATGTACGGCGAACACTCCGAGGATAAGAACACGATGTTCTACCTCACCGTCTACAACGAACCCATCACCCAACCCGCCGAACCCGACAACCTCGACATCAACGGGCTCCTCAAAGGCATCTACAAACTCGCCGACGCCCCCGAAGGCGACCCCAACAGGCCCACCGCGAACATCCTCGCCTCCGGCGTCTCCGTTCCCTGGGCCCTCGAAGCCCAACGGATCCTCGCCGAAGACTGGAACGTCGCCGCCACCATCTGGTCCGTGACCTCCTGGAACGAACTCCGACGCGACGGACTCGCCGCCGAAGAACACGCCTTCCTCAACCCCGGCCAACCAGCACCCACACCATTCATCACCGAACAACTCGCCGGCCACACCGGACCCGTCATCGCCGTCACCGACTACATGAAAGCCATCCCCGACCAAATCCGCCAATTCATCCCCAACGACTTCGCCACCCTCGGCGCCGACGGCTTCGGCTTCTCCGACACCCGCGCCGCCGCCCGCCGCTACTTCAAAAACGACACCCACTCCATCGTCACCAAAACCCTGCA
>NZ_JBQLIS010000046.1:0-2400 GCF_052156435.1 Paenarthrobacter sp. NCHU4564 | reverse complement strand
GAGAGTAGGACACCGCCGGACAACCATTCAGGTCGAGACCCCCCAACCACGTTGGGGGGTCTCCCACATTAACCACCCACACAAAAACCCCGACCATCGGGCGGGTTCTAGCGGTCGTTGCAACACCCGGAATTTTTGGGAGTTGCAACGACCGTGTCGTCTTTAACGGAGAAAACTGCCGGGCGGAGGAAGTACACGCCCGAGCAGAAGGCCTAGTTCTTCCTTGTGTTGGATAGTTGTGGGATCGTGAGCGCGGCCGCTGCGGAGCTCGGCTTCAATCAGACGACGTGCTATCAGTGGGTGCATAAATCACGACTCCCTCAACGGGCCCCCGGGATCGCAAGGCTGGGCAGCGGAAATACACGCCGGCCCGGAAGGCGGAGTTCTTCAAAGTGTTCGACCGGATCAAGAGCACGAGGAAAGCTGCAAGGGAACTCGCACTGAACCCCGATACATGCGCCGGATGGGTTCGTAAAGCCGGGCTGAAAAGCCATGGGAAACCGGGCGCGGGCCCTCACCCGGGGCGGGATGAGTACTTCCGGCTGCGCAAGACCGGCGTAAGTCGGCGCAAAGCTGCCACGGCGATCGGGATACATCTGCGAACCGCCGAAGAGTGGGATCAAGGAATCCGGAAGACTGGTGGGAGACGCATTTACCCCGACGGCCGCGTCATCGATTACAAACGTGGTGTGACCACCATGATTCCTCCCGACAGCGCGGCCGGACCCATGCCGGTCCCGGTATCGGCCCTGGAGAGGCCCATCGACCCGCGATACCTCAACGTCCAGGAACGGGAGATGATCCGGGACCTGCAAGCAGCAGGGTCCTCCATCAGGGCGATCGCACGCACCCTGGCACGACCGGCTTCAACAGTCAGCCGGGAACTTGCCCGCAATTCCGATCCCCGGATGGACGACCACACCGCCGAAACAGTCCGCGACGGCCTCATCAAGACCATGGCCACCCTGCCAGCGCACCTGCGAGGCTCCCTTACCTGGGACCAAGGCGCTGAAATGGCAGGCCACAAGTCCTTCGCCCTCGCCACCGACATGCAGGTCTACTTCTGCGACCCGGCTAGCCCCTGGCAACGCGGATCCAACGAGAACACCAACGGGTTGCTGCGACAGTACTTCCCCAAAGGCACCGACTTGTCCGTTTACGGACCCGAAGACCTCGAGCACGTAGCCCAGGAACTCAACGGCCGCCCACGCAAAACGCTCGGCGGGAAAACTCCAGCCGAGCGTTTACGTGACTTACTACTAACCACCTGACCAATAGGTCTTGCAACGACCCCTGGAAATCGCCTGGACGGTCGGCGCTTTCGCTGTTTGCGGCAGGGAGCCTCAGGCCTTCGCAGCTTTGGCAGCAGCCTTGGCAGCCTGCTTGCTCGCACGGACCTTGGCCAGGGATTCCGGACTCACAATGTCCGCCACTGAGAGGTATGAGCCTTCCTCGCCGTAGTGGCCCGCGGCCTCGCGCCAGCCTTCAGCCTGGAGGCCGCATTGCTTCCCGAGGAGAGCCAGGAAGATCTTCGCTTTCTGGTCCCCGAAACCGGGCAGTGCTTTCAATCGGCGGAGAACTTCAGCTCCATCCGGGTTGCCGCGGGTCCAGATCGCGGTGGCGTCGCCGCCCCAGTCGCTGTGGACCGTTTCGGCCAGGGCCTGGACGCGTCCTGCCATGGAGCCAGGGAAGCGGTGGACGGCAGGTGTTTCCTTGAAGACCTCTACGAAGCCTGCCGGGTCGTAGCCGGCGATGGCTCCAGGCTCCAGGGAGCCAATGCGGGTACGGATCTTCTCGGGCCCCGCAAAGGCGGACTCCATAGTGACCTGTTGGTCAAGCAGCATTCCCGTAAGCAGCGCAAAAGCGTCGTCACTGAGCAGTCGGTCGGCTGTGGGATCTCCTGTGATGTGCAGTTCCATGTGCCAATCCTCCCACCACGGCACAACGTCCAGCCAGAAACGTCAGCGGAGGGTGGCCCCTGGATGAGGCGGTTCGTCAGCGCAAGCGCCGGGGGCCGGCGGCCTGGACCGGGCGGTTGAGTGGGGGGCGGATAGCCCGTGGATCGTGGCTTCTTCACGGGAGATTCATGAGCGCTTCATATGGGACAACGGTGTGTCCGGTTGCCGTCGAGAGGCACTGCGGTAGGTGGATTTGCGTTGGGGGTTGGGGGCGTGTATTGTTTTCTGAGTCGCCGGGAGCGGAACGGAAAGCCGGAAGGTGTGTACGGGCCGGGAGGCGGCGGATAAATAACTCTTCTTTTCCAATGGCCCTTGGTGGGTGTGCTGCTTTGTGTGGTGCGCTTCGGGGTTATGTTTTGGAGGGTCTGTTGTTTGAGAACTCAATAGTGTGCCAAGTTTGTTGATACCGATTGTTTTTTGATTGGTTGGATTTTGCCGGGCC
>NZ_JBQLIS010000045.1:0-3689 GCF_052156435.1 Paenarthrobacter sp. NCHU4564 | reverse complement strand
TATTTGGTTGTGGTTGGTTTTCCTGAACGGGTTGTTGTTCGGGAACCACATAGTGGACGCGTGCATGCAAGTGTGTGTGGTGTTAGTTGTTGGCCTATTAGTACCGGTCAGCTTCACGAGTCTTTGGTCCTCGCTTCCACGTCCGGCCTATCAACCCAGTGGTCTGGCTGGGGGCCTCTCACACGCTAGGTGTGTGGAAATCTCATCTTGAAGCGAGCTTCCCGCTTAGATGCTTTCAGCGGTTATCCCATCCGAACGTAGCTAATCAGCGGTGCACTTGGCAGTACAACTGACACACCAGAGGTTCGTCCGTCCCGGTCCTCTCGTACTAAGGACAGCCCTTCTCAAATTTCCTGCGCGCGCAGCGGATAGGGACCGAACTGTCTCACGACGTTCTAAACCCAGCTCGCGTACCGCTTTAATGGGCGAACAGCCCAACCCTTGGGACCTACTCCAGCCCCAGGATGCGACGAGCCGACATCGAGGTGCCAAACCATGCCGTCGATATGGACTCTTGGGCAAGATCAGCCTGTTATCCCCGAGGTACCTTTTATCCGTTGAGCGACGGCCATTCCACAATGTACCGCCGGATCACTAGTCCCGACTTTCGTCCCTGCTTGAGATGTCTCTCTCACAGTCAAGCTCCCTTGTGCACTTACACTCGACACCTGATTGCCAACCAGGCTGAGGGAACCTTTGGGCGCCTCCGTTACTCTTTAGGAGGCAACCGCCCCAGTTAAACTACCCATCAGGCACTGTCCCTGACCCGGATCACGGGCCGAAGTTAGATGTCCAAAGTGACCAGAGTGGTATTTCAACGATGACTCCACCCGAACTGGCGTCCGGGCTTCAACGTCTCCCACCTATCCTACACAAGCCACTCCGAACACCAATACCAAACTATAGTAAAGGTCTCGGGGTCTTTCCGTCCTGCTGCGCGTAACGAGCATCTTTACTCGTACTGCAATTTCGCCGAGTTTATGGTTGAGACAGCGGGGAAGTCGTTACTCCATTCGTGCAGGTCGGAACTTACCCGACAAGGAATTTCGCTACCTTAGGATGGTTATAGTTACCACCGCCGTTTACTGGGGCTTAAATTCTCAGCTTCGCCACGCGAGGTGGCTAACCGGTCCTCTTAACCTTCCAGCACCGGGCAGGAGTCAGTCCGTATACATCGTCTTGCGACTTCGCACGGACCTGTGTTTTTAGTAAACAGTCGCTTCCCCCTGGTCTCTGCGGCCCACACCCGCTCCACAACGCAAGGTCGTTTCACGGGGCAGGCCCCCCTTCTCCCGAAGTTACGGGGGCATTTTGCCGAGTTCCTTAACCATAATTCTCTCGATCGCCTTGGTATTCTCTACCTGATCACCTGTGTCGGTTTGGGGTACGGGCAGCTAAAACCTCGCGTCGATGCTTTTCTAGGCAGCATAGGATCACCGGATCCCCCCGAACGGGGGTCCCATCAGATCTCAGGAGCGTGCTCGAAGCACACAGGAACGGATTTGCCTATCCCTGACCCTACATCCTTGGACCGGGGCTACCATCGCCCGGCCCGGCTACCTTCCTGCGTCACACCTGTTAATACGCTTACCTCCCGGGATCAGGTCCCAGCCACCACCACAACCATCACACCACAAGTGGTGATCCGGGCAGGGTGGGGGGTGGTTAGTATCCCCCGCTCAGTATTGGCGGTTTTTCGCCGGTACGGGAATATCAACCCGTTGTCCATCGACTACGCCTGTCGGCCTCGCCTTAGGTCCCGACTTACCCAGGGCAGATTAGCTTGA
Source organism: Paenarthrobacter sp. NCHU4564 (assembly GCF_052156435.1). Taxonomy (NCBI): domain Bacteria; kingdom Bacillati; phylum Actinomycetota; class Actinomycetes; order Micrococcales; family Micrococcaceae; genus Paenarthrobacter; species Paenarthrobacter sp. NCHU4564. Next base: position 1,902 of record NZ_JBQLIS010000045.1, on the reverse strand, counting down.
CCCTGGAACCCTTGATCATTCGGCGGACGGGTTTCCCACCCGTCTTTCGCTACTCATGCCTGCATTCTCACTCGTGTAGGCTCCACCGCTGGTTTCCACCGCGACTTCACCGCCCACACGACGCTCCCCTACCCATCCACACCCCTGAACCACGAAGGCTCGGGTCTATGCGTGAATGCCACAACTTCGGCGGTGTACTTGAGCCCCGCTACATTGTCGGCGCGGAATCACTTGACCAGTGAGCTATTACGCACTCTTTCAAGGATGGCTGCTTCTAAGCCAACCTCCTGGTTGTCTAAGCAACTCCACATCCTTTCCCACTTAGCACACGCTTAGGGGCCTTAGTTGGTGGTCTGGGCTGTTTCCCTCTCGACTATGAAGCTTATCCCCCACAGTCTCACTGCTGCGCTCTGACTTACCGGCATTCGGAGTTTGGCTGACGTCAGTAACCTTGTAGGGCCCATCGGCCATCCAGTAGCTCTACCTCCGGCAAGAAACACGCAACGCTGCACCTAAATGCATTTCGGGGAGAACCAGCTATCACGGAGTTTGATTGGCCTTTCACCCCTACCCACAGCTCATCCCCTCCATTTTCAACTGAAGTGGGTTCGGTCCTCCACGACGTCTTACCGTCGCTTCAACCTGGCCATGGGTAGATCACTCCGCTTCGGGTCTAGATCACGCCACTCAAACGCCCTGTTCAGACTCGCTTTCGCTACGGCTGCCCCACACGGGTTAACCTCGCGACGTAACACTAACTCGCAGGCTCATTCTTCAAAAGGCACGCCATCACAACAACAAGGCTGCTCTGACGGATTGTAAGCACACGGTTTCAGGTACTGTTTCACTCCCCTCCCGGGGTACTTTTCACCTTTCCCTCACGGTACTGGTCCGCTATCGGTCATCAGGAAGTATTTAGGCTTATCAGGTGGTCCTGACAGATTCACACGGGATTTCTCGGGCCCCGTGCTACTTGGGATCCTCACCAAAGGCGGTGCACAACATTACGGTTACGGGACTCACACCCTCTCTGGCCGGCCTTTCAAGACCGTTCACCTATACCTGCACTCTCACCCCACCGGTCCGGCAGAACCAGTACAGCAAGTCCCACAACCCCGCCCACGCAACGCCCGCCGGCTATCACACATGGGTCGGTTTAGCCTCATCCGCGTTCGCTCGCCACTACTAACGGAATCACTCTTGTTTTCTCTTCCTACGGGTACTGAGATGTTTCACTTCCCCGCGTTCCCCCCACGCACCCTATGAGTTCAGGTACGGGTCACACAATCACCTCACAGCGTTGTGCGGGGTTTCCCCATTCGGACATCCTGGGATCACCGCTCGGTTATCAACTCCCCCAGGCTTATCGCAGATTCCTACGTCCTTCTTCGGCTCCTGATGCCAAGGCATCCACCGTGCGCCCTTAAAAACTAGACCACACACACCAAACCCCCTCAAGGGGCCTGGCTGATGCTTGAATCCATTCGAGAGAACCACAGGAAAACCACCACCCACCCAACAGGCAGGCAGCAGTCCCAGGTTCTAAATCAAAGAAATTGCTACGAACACACACACCCAACAGGTGCATGCGTCCAGATGCTCGCGTCCACTATGTAGTTCTCAAACAACAACCCCAACAACCACCCCCACCACACCACCCCCACAAAAAAGAGGGGTACCCGTGTGACAAGGAAACGGCCGCAGGAAAACAAAGAAACACCAGAAACGTGTCTCCCCGCAAAAAGCTGCGTGAAGGTCCTGTTGCCTCAGGACCCAACAGTGCGCCAAACACAACCCCCACCACCAACACCCCGGCACCTTCCAAACAACCCCACCACAAAAGGACAGGACCGCCGTACTAACACCAGAACACCAGCAGCAAAAACCATGCCACCACAAAAA
>NZ_JBQLIS010000044.1:0-3721 GCF_052156435.1 Paenarthrobacter sp. NCHU4564 | reverse complement strand
CTTGCCCAAGGGTAGACAGGCCTCCGTCGGCCACAGCTCCGCAAGCTTCGCCAGCAGCCAAAAAACAACGGGGGAGGGGACGCCCGCAGCTGGCCGGGTCACACCGCTCCCTCACCCATTCCTCTGCAAAGGACACACAACCATGAACGAGCCCATCAACATCAGCACCCCCGCCGACATCCTGGCCTACGTCCCGCACATGCTGGGCGAAACCCCCAAGGAATCATTCGTCGTGATCACCATGCAGGGCAACGCACTGGGCGCCACACTGCGCATCGACGCCCCGCTCTGCTTCGAACCCAAGGCGTTCGCTCAAACCGTCGTCAGCTACGCAACAGCCGACGACGCCGCTACGGGGACCCTCTTGGTCATCTACACCGACGAAGACGCTACGCCGGCAACCCGCCCGTTCGCCGAGCATGTTCAGGCGTTGCGGAATGAGCTGCGAACCGCGCGGATGCCCCTGCAAGACGCATGGATGGTGACCTCACACATGTGGACCAACTACCTGTGCACCGATCGCGCGTGCTGCCCCGAGCGGTCGCTGGAGGAAATCACCAACAGCACCGGCAACGCCGCCTTCATCTACCGGGGAAGCAGCGTCACGGGATTCACCAACCCCGAGCCGTTTACCGGCGAGGCCGAAGCCCGCGAAACCATCGCCGCCCACAAGCCCGATGGATGGCCCGAGGACACCGAAGCACGCCGCGCCCAATGGGCCGAGCTTCTGCAGAACCCCAAGGCGCTCACTAAGGAGAGCGCACTGGAACTGGCTGGAGCGCTGCAGCACCCCAGCACCCGGGACCACCTGATGGTCGACATCATCACCAACGCCCCGGAACAGTTCACCTCAGTGCTGGTGGGCGTATTCCTCGCCCGCCCGGACTGGGCCCGCGTCGACACAGCCCAGGAACTCGCGTTCGAACTGATGAAAGTAACCCCCGAGGGACAACGCGCCCCGATGCTCTGCATGATCGGATGGCTCGAATGGCTCAAAGGAAAGTCCAGCTTCGCCGCCCGCTACTTCAAGCTCGCGCTGGAGGACGCCGAAGGGTTCAGGCTCGCTGAGCTGCTGGCCGAACTGGTCGAACGCGGCCTGCTGGCCGACTGCGTCAGGGACCCGAAGAAGGCCTACACCCGCCCCATCGGCCGCTAACCGGATGAGGCCGGACCCCACCACGAGGGTCCGGCCTTACCCGTCGGGATCCCGACCAGATGCGCGCGGCCTCCCCCGCTTCGCTCCGCCGGCCGCGATCACGCTGCCGCGGGCGTAGCCACTATCCAGCCAAACCGCAGGAACAGCCGATACGGTGAAAGGACACCGAAGTCCAAACACCCAAAGGCAGGACCCCTACTGTGGCCGATGAAATCCGCACGACCGAGGCAGACACCGTCGCCCCCGACGCGAGCCCGGCCGAAGACATCCTGGAGCTGAGCCTGCTCACCGCCGGCCCAAACACAGGTCCCGTTGACCGGCCCCTGGCCGATCACCGGCTAGACGAGCCGTAAAGAAGCGGCAGCACACACGCTGCACCCAGAAATTTCTTTTGCAGAGAAAACGAAGAAGAGCCGGCACCCAAGGTGCCGGCTCTTCTTTGCCCAGGCTAGACCTCCTCTGAGGTTTCTTCCTGCAGACCAATCTGGAATGAGGCGTCCCAAATCGACCGCTCGCCCATTCGGCGTTCGCTCAAGGTTGAGCGGTGCTGGACATACTCGTTCTCTTTCAGTCTCTCTTGGACCGCTACCTCTGCTTCAGCCCAAAGGATGGCCTCGTCACGGGTTGATCCAGCTGGTTTGGGCAACGAGACTTCCTCCTGACGAGGGTACGGAGGCTGCTCGAACTGGGCTTCTTGAGTGTTTGTCATGGCGGCAGCATATCGGGCAAATGTCAGAGCACACCTCTGGTCTCCGCTGCGCTCCAACCAGTTATTGGGCGTCCTCTCCGCTTCGCTCCGTGGCCGGCTGTTGGGCCCGGTCCCGGCCTCGCAGAGCTCCGCCGTGCCCGGACCTGTTTGTCTACGACGTTTTTTGGCTGCTGTCCTTCGGATTCTACGTGTCCGCTCCACCCCGTCTAGCCCCTCCGCAAGCTCCGGGGCCTGCGGTGCAGGAAATGTCCCTACGGCGCTCCTGCGTCGCTTATTTCCTCCGGGAATTTCCCACACCTTGCCCAAGGGTAGACAGGCCTCCGTCGGCCACAGCTCCGCAAGCTTCGCCAGCAGCCAAAAAACAACGGGGGAGCAAAGAAAGTAGCTGGCTTAGGTCACACCGCTCCCTCACCCATTCCTCTGCAAAGGACACACAACCATGAACGACCGCATTGCACGCGCCGCCCTTACCCGCCTTTTCGACTCCCAAGACACGACAGGCCGTGCGCTGGTCAAAGCATTGGGCGCCTACGCGGCGCTGAGAGTAGCCACCGGCGCCCAACCGCGACACACGTTCCGCCACATCAGCGAAGAAAACCTGACCGAAGGTCTGCACCGATGGGCGCAGCGGGTCCCGGACGTGGACGGAGAGAAGGACCTAGCCACCATCGAACGGCTGGGCGGAGGATTCCTCATCCCCGGCGACGAACACTGGCCCACCGGCCTCGATGACCTGCCCGATGCCCCGTACGGGCTCTGGTACATCGGAGACATCAGCCAGGGGATCCCGGCCGTGCACCGCGCCGCAGCGCTGACCGGATCCCGCGACTCCACCAGCTACGGCGCTGCCGTCACCGGTGAGATTACCCACGGACTGGCCCAACGCGGCATTTGCGTCGTCTCCGGCCTTGCCTACGGCATCGACGCCCACGCCCACCGCGGCGCGCTGGCTGGCTTCATCGGCACAGGACCGGCGACCATCGCGGTCGCCGCCGGAGGCCTCGACCGGGTTTACCCGTCCGGCAACACTGACCTCGCGTCCGCGATCAGGGCCAACGGCCTGATTGTCTCCGAACAGCCCCCGGGCAACGCGCCGACCCGCTACCGCTTTCTGCAGCGGAACCGCATAATCGCCGCCCTTGCCGGAGTGACCTGCATTGTCGAAGCCCGGTGGCGTTCCGGCGCACTGAACGCCGCACACCGAGCCGAAACCATCGGCCGACACGTCGCCGCAGTGCCCGGAAGCGTCCACAGCGCCAACTCCGCCGGGTGCCACAAGCTCCTTCGAGAAAACGGGGCATTCCTGGTCAGCGACGCCGCCGACGTCGCTGAGATACTCGCCGACTAACCCAACCCGCGGCCGGCCTTTCGAGGCCGGCCGTAGTGGCAGTCCGCCGGGACCAGCTCACGGCCACCCTTCCAAGCATTGAGGAGACAACACCATGACGAACCTTTGGGATGAAGACGGCGATTTCGACTACGAGGCCCACTACGAGGCCGCCCAACGTGACCAAGCGGCCAGGACCGCCGAATGGATCGGCTACCCGGGAATGGCGGATGCTTTCTACTACTTCGGCCTGCAAGGCAAACCGGATTCAACCTTCACGCCCGAGCTGCTGGCCTCGATGGACGTATGGCAGGTCCAGCTCGAGAAGATCGAAGCCGCTCCGGCCGATGAGGAAATCAAACAGCTTCAGCGCAAGACCGAGGAAGCGACCCGCGAGATCCTCGCCAAGATAGACAGCACCGCCTGAGCCGCCGGTGGGCCGTTCGCTTTGTGTGGGCGGGCGGTCCGCCGCGGGTGGCCGGCACTGGTGGGTGGTCGCCGGCGGCGGACCGCCGTTCCCGCAACAGGG
>NZ_JBQLIS010000043.1:0-3984 GCF_052156435.1 Paenarthrobacter sp. NCHU4564 | reverse complement strand
GCAGTGGAACCACCACCAGCCGCACCGGCTGAAGAACCACCACTCGTAGCCGCCGAATCACCCAGGACACCAACCGCTGTCGAACCAACAGTCACCGGAGCCGTCACCGGAGCAACAACCTGCGTCCCGGAAGCGACGCCATCATGACCACTGGTAGTAGCTCCGGAAGCAGCAGCCTCACCGCCGGAAGTCGCTGGCGCCGTCGAGGAGGCGGTTGCATCCCCGCCAACTCCCGCGGCAGTGGCTCCGATGTTAACAGGGACCGAAATCGGAGCCACTACCTGAGCGCCGGATGCGATAATTTCTCCCCCCGACGTTGTTGCCTGCGCCGGCGCTTGTGCCGGCGCAGAAGATGTTGCTGCTGGTGTTGAGGTGGCCGATGAGTCTCCCAACGCACCCACCGACGTGGACCCCACGGTCACGGGGACCGTCACCGGAGCTACTACCTGTGTTCCTGAAGCAACTCCGTTCGATCCGCTGGTGGAAGCGGTCGACGCGGGAGCACCCGAGCCGGACGGAGTTGCTGACGTGGCCGGACCCGCCGCAGTGGAGCCCCCCAGCAGACCCACTGATGACGAGCCCAGGTTTATGGGCGCCGTAACCGGAGCGACTACTTGGGTTCCAGAGCCAATGGCGTTGGACCCGTTCGTTCCGGCGTTCGGCGCAGCGCTGGAAGCGGGGGCTGCCGCTGGCGCTTTGGTCGTTGCTGCTGAGTCTCCGGCTATACCCAGAGACGTAGCCCCAAGGTTGATTGGTGCCGTGACGGGGGCAACCACCTGGGTTCCGGAAAGGAGTCCATCCTCGCCGTTGGTTGTTGTGCCGGCTGCTTGTGCCGCGGTCGTGCCGAGAGCCACGAGGCCGCCGGCAAAGCATGTGCCCACGAGGCACCTGCGTAAAGTCGAGTTCATTGTGATCTTCTCCTGAAGTTCTTGTTCCCAGAGACGTCCTCACGAGGATCGTCATCATGACCGTTTGCCGCGGACGGAGCAGCGGCACGGCTGGGAAACTAGTCAGGAGAGGAGCCGGGATCGAAGGAGACCGGCTTGGGATGGTTTTCGTCGCTGGCAGGACCCATGCCAGCAAGTGCGTCCGCCGGGATAATCAGCGCGTGCTGCAGGAACGCAGCAGCCGCCCCGGAGGTTCCGTTATTCGAGGAGCCGGAGCCCGCACCAACCGCGCCAAGAGGAGCTTCTGGTTGACCGCTCGGAAGCCGGGCAGGCTGCTCACCGTCTGCTGCAAGGCCGACGCCTGTTTGCCCGATGTCCGCCACGGTCGACTGCTCCCCGAACCATGCGCGGAGCAGCATTGCCATCGTCCCGGTAGTGGGTGCGACGTTGGTTTTGGCCGGTTCGTCAACGGCTGTAATGGTTGCCGTTTGGGTTCCGTCACCGGCGGTCCCGACGGCGGGTGGCAGCTGTGCGGCTACGTTTGGGGCGGCAGGCTGCACCTCGGGACCACTACCCGATGCTGGCGGAGCCGAGGCTCCCGGAGCCGTCAGAGGGGGCAGGATTCCGCCGACTGGCGGCAGCGTACCATCGAGCGGCGGAACGCTGCCTAATGCCGGAGGAAGAACTGTATCAACAACGTCCACGACTGTCTGAACCACGGGATCGACAACATTGGTGACCGGCTCAAGAGCGACTGGCGCCAGAACATCGTTGACTGGTGGCACCGCGGTATCGACTTTTGCATCCACAGCACCAGTAATCGGAACCACGGTTGCATCCACAACGGCGCTGACGCTGTCCGCAGGAAGAATTTGGGAAACCACCGGGACACTGGCAACGATGTCATCAGTCGATGCTGCCACCTGGGTGACCACCGGAGTCACAGCTGGCACAGGGACCTTGACCGGCTGCGCTGGAACCACTGCTTTGACCGCTTCGGGAAGAGGCACCGAAGGCAGGGGCACGGTTACAGCCGTTCCAGTTGAAGTCGGCGCGGCCGTTTTGCTTACAGAAGTGCTCACCTCTGACACGGCTTTAGTAGTGGCGACCGTCGTGTGCGTGACCTTGGCGGTGATATTGCCCGTTGCACCCGTTGCGGGGGAAAGCGTGGAAGCGACAGAGGACTTCGCATCCGCAAGCAGTGCGCCTCCATCACCGGTTCCTGAATCTGCGGTGGCAGCCGTTGCAGAGAGAGCCATCCAGATGGCCGTTCCGGCGCCAGCGACCATGACGGAGCGGAGAATCTGCTTGGCACGCGGAATTGCGCTTATGGCCTTCATCTCGACACCCCCCAGGTAGCCGCGAACCGATGGTCGAATTCATCCTAAAACCGGAGTAAGCCGTTAGTCCACGCTTTTAGGGGGTCAAGATGAAAAATTTATAAGGAACCTTGCTAAGAGGAAGGGTAGAACCCTGTTTTCTCAGGCCCGAAGTCGGGAGTAGCCAATGATCCTCCGGCCGGCCGACCATGCTGGGCGTTCGTTTCCTGCAGGCGCTTAATGAACCAGCGCGACTGCTCCGGTCCGTAGGGAAGGACCGGAATGGCCTTGGTCGCGTCCGCAGGCATGTCGCGGATGGACTGGGTGGCCTGCCGCACTGCAGTACTCATGGTGTTGGCCATCGTCTTGACGAACTGGTCGCTGGCCGGCTTGCCGTGCCCCGGAACCAAGTGTTCATAGCGATGACGCAGTGCTGAGATGTGGCGCAGCACGTCAGCCCATTCCTCGGGATACGAGTCTTCGAACGAAGGATGTGCACCCTGCTCAACAAGGTCGCCCACGAACAGGGTCGAGTTGGTTCCGACCAACAGGTCGCCATCTGTGTGTGCACGTCCAAGATAGAAGAGCGTCGCAGTGATGCCACCCAGATCCACCAGGACCGGCTGGTCGCGGACAATCGCGTTGGGAACCACAACCTCGACGGCGTCGCCCTCTCCTGCCGCCATCTCCGGTTCGTTCTCCGCAACCGAGGGCCGTTGGCTGTCAGCATCGCGTTCAATGGCTGCAGCGCAATTCTCATGCGCCCAGAACTCGGTTACTCCTGCATCGGCGAAAACCGCGTTGCCAAAGAAGTGGTCGTAGTGCGCGTGGGTGTTCACCACAACCAGCGGGAGCTCCGTCTTCTCCCGGACAGCGGCCAGGATTTCCCGGGCCTGCCGGGGGCCGCAGCCAGTGTCGATAACCATGGCAAGTTCCTTGCCCACCACGAGTCCGGTGTTGAGGGATGCCCCCTCTGTCTCCAGCACGTAGTTATCCGGTCCAAGTTCCAGCCAAGCTGACAATGCGTTCTCCGTATCCACTGCAATCCGGCGATGTTCAGGCCTCGATTCTACCCACGTGCGGCTGGGAGAACGCGGAACCGGGCCCTCGGCAGCGGGCCCGGACGTCCCTCATCTACGGGTATGGCCCGGAAGCCAGCAAGCTTCCGGGCCATACTTACGAGGTCAGTTCAACCACGGTTGATCGACTAGATCTGACGCGAGGCTTCCTTTCGCCGTGTCACCAGCATGAGAACCAGGCCGATGATGAGAAGGGCAGCGGCACCCGAGACGTACGGGGCCAGCTGAAGGCCCGTGTTGGCTAAGCCATCTCCGGGCACCTCCTCGCAACCCGGACCTTCTGAACCCTCGCCAGGAACCTCAGTCCCGTCACCGGGAACCTCAGTCCCATCACCAGGGGTTTCCTCGCACTGCGAAGGCACCTCCTCGCAACCCGGAACTTCAGAACCGCCGCCAGGAACCTCAGTCCCGTCACCGGGAACCTCAGTCCCATCACCAGGGGATTCCTCACAGACACCGGGCGTCGTCTCCGAAGGAGTCGGGGTCGGAGTTTCCGTCGGCTCCTCCGAAGGAGTCGGGGTCGGAGTTTCCGTCGGCTCCTCCGAAGGAGTCGGCGTCGGGGTTTCCGTCGGCTCCTCCGAAGGAATCGGCGTCGGGGTTTCCGTCGGCTCCTCCGAAGGAATCGGCGTCGGGGTTTCCGTCGGCTCCTCCGAAGGAGTCGGCGTCGGCGTCTCGGTCGGCTCCTCCGAAGGAGTCGGC
>NZ_JBQLIS010000042.1:0-5466 GCF_052156435.1 Paenarthrobacter sp. NCHU4564 | reverse complement strand
ATCCATCACAGCAGGGCTACGAGCCCTTCAGCTCTCAAGACACGAGACCCGATTCACCATCTACCGTGAAGAGCCACTTTTCCTGCCGGTCCGCGCCCGAAAACCCTGCCGGTCCCGGCACCTTGGACCAAACAGCAATAGCCGGGCGAGGCCCCGAATTACCAAACCGGCATTGCGCGGCGTCGTCTTTGCCGGACCACGGCGCGGATATTGACCGCCGCATCGCCTGTCGTGATTCCCGCATATTCCAGGCAGGAAGGAAGCAGAACCCAACAAAGGGCGCCCGTTAAACGCCAATGCCCCGGCACGCAGCCGGGGCATTGAGGCAGGTGAATCAGGAATTGGCCTTCTGGTACGCTTCCTGAATTTCGGCCTGAATACGGCCGCGGCTGTTTACCGTGTAACCGTTGTCGCGGGCCCACTGGCGGATCTGCGCGGAATCCTGGTTACGGGCAGTGGTGGAACGGCCCTTGGTGGCACGGCCACCTGATGTCTTCCGTGCTTTGGCCACATACGGCTCAAGAGCCTGGCGCAGGGAAGAGGCGTTAGCGGTGGACAGGTCCATCTCGTAGCTGACACCGTCCAGGCCAAAGCGGACAGTTTCATCGGCTGCCCCCTCATCCAGGTCATCGACGAGGATGATTTTTACTTTTTGTGCCATGAGTAGCCTCTCTTTTGGAGGGTTGGATATTCAGAAATCCCCATAGTGCTATTCCTGATTATCGTTCACGGCAAGCACACTCGTCAAAGGCATATGTGGATTACCGCTTACACCCCGCCAATTTACGGGCTATTTAGCGGCCGGGCCCTCGGTGTCAGGCGTCGAATTGCGCATATCGGCCTCGGCCTGGGCGCGGGCTTCGGCCTGGCGCTCGGATTTGTCCGCATTAAAGATCGACTTCATGGCGAACCAGAAGATCAATCCAACAACGATGGACGGCGCCAGGACTGCGATGTATTCCATGGTCAGTGGCCTTCAGGCTTCAGCAGGGGGAACAGGATGGTTTCACGGATGCCTGCACCCGTGAAGAGCATGACCAGGCGGTCAATACCCAGACCGATACCGCCCATGGGCGGTGCACCGTATTCCAAGGCACGGAGGAAGTCCTCGTCCAGCTGCATGGCTTCGACGTCGCCCGCGGCCGAGCGCCGTGACTGCTCCGTCAGCCGTTCACGCTGGATGACCGGGTCAATAAGCTCGGAGAACGCCGTGCCCCGCTCCATGCCGCCGATGATCAGGTCCCAGGCCTCGATCAGGCGGCCGTCCTCCCGGTGCGGACGCGCCAGGGGCTGGGCGGACGGCGGGTAGTCGTACACAAAGGTGGGGTTCAGCAATGTGGGTTCGACGATTTCGCCGAACAGTTCAACCACCAGCTTCTCGGCGTCCCACTGGGGATCGACCTTGACCTCATGCTTGGCGGCGATGGCCTGCAGTTCCGCCACCGTGGTGTCCGGGGTGATCTCAACCCCCACGGCTTCGGAAAGACCCGGGTACACCGGAAGCCAGGCCCATTCGCCGTCGAGGTTGATCTCGCCGGCCTCCGTCTGGATGGTGCGGGTACCTACGACGTCGGCCACATTCAGGATGATTTCCTTCATCCGCTCGGCCATGACGAACTGGTCAGCCCACGCCTCGTAGCACTCCAGGGTGGTGAATTCCGGACTGTGGGTTGAGTCCACGCCCTCGTTGCGGAACACGCGGCCCATGTCGTACACGCGGTCGATACCGCCAACAACTGCACGCTTGAGGAACAGCTCTGTTGCGATACGAAGGGTCATCTTCTGGTCGAACGCATTCATATGCGTCTCGAACGGACGGGCGGTAGCACCACCGTGGACCAGCTGCAGGATGGGGGTCTCCACCTCGACATAGCCATGGCGGTCCAGGGTGTCCCGGACAGAGCGGGTGATGGCGGCACGCTTGTAGACCATCTCGCGGGCTTCGTCGCGGACCATGAGGTCCACGTACCGCTGGCGCACACGGGTTTCCTCGTTGAGTTCAGCGTGCAGCACCGGAAGCGGCCGCAGTGCCTTCGAGGCCATGGACCAGGAATCGGCCATGACGGAGAGCTCACCGCGGCGGGAGGAGATGACTTCTCCCTTGATGAACACGTGGTCGCCAAGGTCCACCAGGGCCTTCCACTCGGCCAGCGCCTCTTCCCCGACGTTCGCAAGGCTGAGCATGGCCTGCAGGCGGACCGCCTTGCCGTCCACGCCGCCTTCCTGCAGCGTCGCAAAGCACAGCTTGCCGGTGTTGCGGACAAACACCACGCGACCGGTGATGCCCACGGTGTCGCCGGTCGTGTCATCGGCTTCCAGGTGGGCGTACTTCTCCCGGATTTCGGCCAGCGAGTGAGTCCGCTCGACACCCACGGGGTAGGCCTCCGAGCCACCCTCGATCAGCTTGGCGCGCTTCTCCATGCGGATGCGCATCTGCTCGCTGGCGTCGGCTGGTTCTGCGGTGGCATTCGGGGCGGGGGTGTTTGCGGAAGTCACAGTCCTTAAGTTTACCGTTGATTACGGGCCGCCACTTCCGGACATAGACTCGGGCTGTGGAGACATGGACGGTTGAAACGGACGACGGCGGCGGGCAGCTTGAGGTGCACACCTTCCGCCCGGCGTCGGGAGCCTCCCTTCCCGGATCTTCGGCACCTGCGGAACCACCCGGCGTCGTGGTTGTCCACGGCACCTTGGTGACGGATTCCCTGTACTGGCCGTTCGCCCGGACCCTGGGCGCCATGCTTGGCCGGCCGGTGCATTGCTACAACAGGCGCGGGCGCGGCAGATCGGCACCCCAGCCGGCGGGGTACTCGGCAGAGACGGAGGTTGCGGACCTGCAGGCAGTGATGGCCAAGAGCGGTTCGTCGGACGTGGTGGCGCACAGCTACGGCGGCTTCATCGCCCTCCAGGCTGCGCGCTCGGCCGCGATCAACCGGCTGGTCACCTACGATGCCGCAGTGTCGCTGTCCGGCAACCTCTCCAGCCGTTGGCGCCCCGAGCTGGAGCTGGCCGTGACGGCCGGGCAACTCGACCACGCGTGGGCGCATCTTGTCCAAGGGCTGGGTACAGCCGGGCCAATTTCCTACCTGCCCATGGGCGCGCTCCGCATGCTCAGCATCATGTCCGCCCGTACCCGGCTGGGATTCGAGATGCGCTCCCTGCTGCCCACCGCCGTCGTCGAAATGCGCGCCGTCCTCGACGCCGACGCTCACCTCAGCGACTTCGTGAAGCTCGCCACCCCCACGCTGATGCTCAGTGGCGGATGGAGCCCGTCCTACTTCGCTGAAACGGGCCGCGTCCTCGCGGGGGCTGTGCCGGCCATCGACTTTGCGATCGTGCCGCTGCAGTTCCACGAGGGGCCGCTCCGGCCGGGACGGCGCCTGGCCGCCCGGATTGCACGTTTCCTGTCGGCGGAACCGGCCGCCACTGTTCCGGCCACCTAGGATGATCCGGTGAAGGAACGCGACATTAAAACGCACGACGGCGGCAAACTCGCCTTATACACCTACGGCACGGAAGACGCGCCCGGGGAACATCGTGTAGTCCTGGTGGGCGGAGCGTTCCTGACGGCCCTGATCTACCGGCCCTTCTCGATCGCCCTCGCCAAGGGGCTGGGCGAGGGCTGGGCCGTGGACGTGTACGACCGCCGCGGCCGCGGGAAGTCGACGGCACAACCCCACAACTACTCCATGGCCACGGAAATCGCCGATGTCCGCACCATCATGGACGCAACCGGCGCCAGGAACATCCTGGGCCACAGCCTCGGCGGCTCGGTGGCATTGAACGCCGCACAGGCGTTCGCCGGCACGTGGCACGAGCCGGGAAAGCTGGCCGTGTACGACGCCGCCGTGAACATCGACGGAAGCATGGACACCAACTGGCTGGACGCGTTTGCGAGTTCCGTGGACCAGGGCAACATAAATCTGGCCCTTGCCCGGCTGAAGCGGGGAATGCATCCCGGAACGGCTCTCGCGCGCGTGCCGGAACCGGTCCTTGCCGGGCTAATGGCCGTGGTATCCCGTACCAAGATCAACAGGTTGTTCCGCGAACTCCTCCCCTCGGGCGTGGGCGAACTCAAGGCAGCCTTTGAGGCCAGCGGAAAAGCCAGCGACTTTTCAGTCCTGCCCGCGAACACGCATTTCATGGTCGGGAAGAAGAGCCCCCAGTACTACAAGGTGACAGCCACACGACTGCACGCCGCTGTTCCGGGAAGCACGTTGGAAGTCTCCCCCAAAGGCTTCCATGGCTCGGTGCCGGCGGCCGTGAAGGAACTGGTCACGGACATCTCCGACTACTTCATGCGGCCGCACGGATAGGACACCTTCCACACGGCAAGGGCATGCTGCCGGCATTCAGGTGGCTCGGTTAGGCTCGGAACATGACTCGCGAGATCATCACCACAGCGGACGGCGGACACCTCGAAGTTCTCACCACGGGTGGTGACCTGACAGGGGCAGGTTCCGGCGTCGTGGTGGTCCCCGCCTCCATGGTGACCGCCGCCGATTACACGCGTTTTGCGCAGAAGCTGAGCGAAGCCCTGGGCCGGCCGGTTCACACGTTCAACCGTCGCGGGCGGGGCAACTCTTCACCACAGGCAGAGGACTACACCCTGGAAGCCGACATCCGGGACCTCTCGGCGGTCATGAAGCACACCGTCAGCACCGACGTCTTCGGCCACAGCTTTGGCGGGGCAGTGGCGCTCCATGCCGCACGAACGTTGCCCGTGGAGCGGCTCGCAGTGTACGACCCCGCAGTTTCGGTCAACCACAGCGTCAAAGCCGACTGGACGCCGGAATATGAACGCGCGACGGCGGCGGGAGACTACGACCGTGGCCTCGCCGTCCTGATCAAGGGCGTTGAAACCGGCGGCGCCTTTTCGCGGATGCCGCTGTCCATGCTGACACTCGCCACCAAACTCACCTCGGGAACGCCCATGGGGAAGCAGATGCGTGAGCTCATGACCTGTGGAGTGCGGGAAATCAAGGCCGTGATCGCCGCTGACATGCCCGCTGAACCGTTCCTTGAACTGCCCCTGGAAACACTGATCGTTGTGGGTGAAAAGAGCCCGGCCTACTTCGGTGTGGCCTGCGGGCAGATCCACGATGTCCTGTCCGGTTCCAGTTACACCATCCTGCCGGGGTTCGGGCACGATGGGCCCAACAAGGCGCCGGACAAGTTGATCTCTGAGTTGTCGGTGTTCTTCTCGGGGTAGCGGCTACCCGATCAGGTCGCGTTTGTGCGCGTTCCGGGCGCTGGGAACGGCCTGGTTTGCGATCTGGTTTGGGGGTTAAGTGGATTTAGCCCCGGTTGTTGTGGTCGGGGTTTTTGTGTGGGTGGTTGGGTGGTTAATGTGGGAGACCCCCCAACGTGGTTGGGGGGTCTCGACCTGTGAATGGTTGTCCGGCGGTGTCCTACTCTCCCACACCCTCCCGGGTGCAGTACCATCGGCGCTGTGGGTCTTAGCTT
>NZ_JBQLIS010000041.1:0-6895 GCF_052156435.1 Paenarthrobacter sp. NCHU4564 | reverse complement strand
GACGCTCTCTCACCGATAGGCCTTTTCCCGCGGACGCTCTCTCACCGATAGGCCTTTTCCCGCGGACGCTCTCTCACTTGCTTCAAAGCGGTGAGAGAGCGTCGATGAAGAGGTGGTGATTGGTGAGAGAGCGTCGGTGAAGAGGTGGTGATTGGTGAGAGAGCGTCGGTGGCAAGGTGGTGATTGGTGAGAGAGCGTCGGTGGAAAGGTGGTGATTGGTGAGAGAGCGTCGGCAGCGGGCTTCAGCGTTTGGAGGCTGCTGCCGCCCGCCACAGGTGCATGACCGCATACGAGCGCCACGGGCTCACTTCCCGGAAATCGGCGCTCAATCCCGACCCATCCCGCACGGCCTTGAGTCCGTTGCGTACGGCAGCGTCGTTGCCCAGGAAGATATCTGGCGCCCCCGGAACCCGCATGGCTACGTATCCGACCGTCCACGGTCCCACCCCGGGGAGTGGGAGCAGCTTCCGGGAAAGGCTCCCGTGGTCGTCGCCATAGCCAAAATCGAGGGACCCCTCCGCCATCGCTGCTGCCGCGGAAAGCACAGAGTCGATGCGGCGCTGTGGTCCCCGGAGGAGCGCCCTGCCGCCCTCGGCGAGCTGGACCGCCGTCGGGAACATCCGCTCAAGTGAGCCGTCGGTGATGGCTGACGGGGTTCCGAGAACGGAGAGCTGTGTCAGCGCAGTGCGGGCTGCGGCAACGGTGATCTGCTGACCAATCATGGCGCGGATCAGCAGTTCCTGCGGGTCCACGGCTCCTGGCAGCCGGATTCCGGGGACGGCCTGGACGGCGTCCCGCAGGCGGACGTCCGCACCCAGTGCTTCATCGATCGCCAAGGGGTCCGCGTCCAGGTCGAACAACCTGCGGACCCGGGCCAGCAAGGTCGGAAGGTCGTGGAGATTTGCGACGGTGGCCGTTAGCTGCAGCCGGCCTCCGGGGGCGGCAGGATCAAACGAAACGGAGAAGGAAGCCTGGCCGCGGGGGAGCAGCAGTGTCCTGGCGTACTTTCGGCGCCCGCCCGGTTCGCCGGCTGACGCTTCAACGCCGGGTACGGCGCGGACCGCCAGGAAGTCGAAAATGCCCGGATCGAACGGTTCCCGATAGGGAAGGTTCAACGTCAGGTTGGCCGGGGCTCCTTCGGTATTCCGGCGCTGCCGGGAGGTCGGCGCAGTGGCGCGGACCGCCGTCGGGGTCATGGCGAAAACTTCACCGATGGTGTCGTTGAACTGCCGCACGCTGTTGAAGCCGGACGCGAAAGCGACGTCGGCAAGCAGCATGTCCGTGGACACCAGCAGGGTGCGGGCAGTCTGGGCCCGGCTTGCCCGCGCCAACGCCAGGGGACCGGCGCCCAGTTCCTGGCTCAGGATCCTGTTCAGCTGGCGGGAGGAATATCCGAGGCGCCGCGCCAGCCCTTCCACGCCTTCCCTGCTGATCACACCATCGTTGATCAGACGCATCGCCCTGCCGGCGACGTCCGAGCGGAGGTTCCAGGCGGGGGTCCCGGGCACGGCTTCGGGCAGGCAGCGCTTGCAGGCCCGGTAACCGGCCTCGTGCGCGGCGGCCGAGGTCTCGTAGAACGTCACGTTCTCGGCTTTGGGGGTCCTGGCGGGGCACGATGGGCGGCAATAGATGCCAGTGGAGCGCACAGCGGTGAAGAACTGGCCGTCGAACCGGGGATCCCGTGCGTCGATCGCCCTGTAGCGCTGCCAGAAGTCCATGGCTTCATCCTTTCACCGGGGTGTCATCGCTGCCAGCGGAAATCGGACATGGCCGTCTACGCCGTTGCTAAGGTCTGGTCATGACCGCAAACCTCGTCACAGCACCGGATGCTGTCCGCGATTTCCTGACCGGGGATCCTCGCTCCATAGCGCCCCTTTTCCTCGGGGCGGTCCTGACCCATCAATCGGAGGCGGGTCCCGTGTCGGTCCGCCTGACGGAGGTGGAGGCTTACATGGGTCCCCGCGACTCAGAGCATCCGGATCCCGGATCCCACACGTACGGCGGCCGCACTGCCCGCAACGCACCCATGTTCGGCCCCGCCGGCTACCTCTACGTCTACTTCACGTATGGCATGCACTACTGCGCCAACATTGTCTGCGGTCCCGACGGCGCTCCCTCCGCGTTGCTGCTGCGCGCCGGTGAAGTGGTGGCCGGCGGGGAGCTGGCCGCCGCGCGGCGACCGGCGTCCAAGACCCACAAAGACCTGGCGAGTGGACCGGCCCGTCTCGCTTCAGCGTTGGGACTCACGACGGCGGACACTGGCCGTGACGCCCTCGTGGAACCGTTCAGCTTGTGGTTGCCCGGGACACCGGCGGCGGCCGTGGCGAGCGGACCCCGGGTAGGCGTCGCCGGGCCGGGTGGCACTACGGAATATCCCTGGCGCTTTTGGATTGAGGACGACCCCACGGTGTCCCGCTACAAGGCGGCAAGACCTCGCAACCGTGGCACGGGCACGTAGCGCGGAGGGCCTGCCGCGTCCCCCGCGTCCGCGATGCGGCCCATGCCCCCACACGTTTACCAAAATCGCTGTAGAATGGACGGTCTGTCTTTTCCGATAGGGGTTACGGTTCGAATGCACGACGCTGATTTGGTCCACGAGCAGGAATACGTTGCCGGGCTGTATGCCCGGCTCGACGAGCTGCGCGAGGAAAAGCGCACCCAGCTGGCGCAGGTTCGCAAGGCCGGTGCTGTGGGTACCATGCAGAACGTTTCGGAACGGGACGCGTTCGCGGCGCTGTACGAGGACCGCCTGGCCCAGCTCGACGCCGTCGACGACCGGCTGGTCTTTGGCCGGCTGGACCTGGACTCAGGTGAGGCGCAGTACATCGGCCGCATCGGCCTGTCCACCGCGGACCTGCAGCGGCTCATGGTTGACTGGCGCGCCCCCGAGGCAGGCCACTTCTACCAGGCAACGGCTTTCGACCGCCAGGGTGTGCGCCGCCGCCGGCACCTGATCCTGCAGGGCCGGGACGTCAAGGCGATCGAAGACGACGTCCTCGACGCCGGTATGCTCGCGGACAACGAGTCCCTCCAGGGCGAGGGTGCATTGCTCGCTGCCCTGAACTCCAAACGGACCGGCCGTATGTCGGACATCGTGGGCACCATCCAGTCGGAGCAGGACAGGATCATCCGTTCGTCCATTTCGGGTGCCTTGGTGGTCCAGGGTGGGCCGGGTACCGGAAAGACGGCAGTGGCCCTGCACCGCGCCGCGTATCTCCTGTACACACACCGCGATCGGCTCAAGAGCGCCGGTGTACTCCTTGTGGGTCCGTCGTCGTCGTTCATGCACTACATCGAGCGGGTCCTGCCATCCCTCGGTGAAACAGGCGTGGTCATGGCGAGCCTCGGACGGCTGATGCCGGGCATCCAGGCGGTCCCGGAAGAGAATCCGGATGTTGCCGCACTGAAGGGCAGGCTGGACATGGCCGCGGTTGTGGCCAATGCCGTTGCCAACCGGCAGCGGACTCCCGGCAAGGACCGGATCCTTGAAGTCGATTCACGAAAGCTGACGCTGTCGGAGCGCCAGGTCCGCCGCGCCCGCGACAAAGCGCGCGCAACTGGCAAGCCGCACAATGAAGCGCGCCTGACGTTCATCAAGATCCTCCTCCGTGAACTCACAGAACAACTGACGGAACAGGTGGAGGCAGCCAATATCGGCAACAACGCCGACCGCGCCTATCTGGCAGAAGACGTCCGCACCGCGCGGGACGTGCGCGTCATGCTGAACCTGTGCTGGATGCCGATGACGCCTGAAAAGCTCATCTCCGAGCTTTTCAGCAAGCCCGCCATCCTTGAGGCCTGTACTCCGCACCTGACCCCTGAACAGCGTGCGCTGCTTCAACGCCCGGCTGACGCGCCTTGGACCGAAGCCGACGTGCCCCTGCTGGACGAGGCTGCCGAGCTGCTCGGTGAGCTTGACCCCGCTGCCGGGCGAGGACTGGCCCAGCAGGAAGCTGACCGCGCGCGTGACCTGGCCAATGCGAAGCAGACGCTCGCCAACATGGAGGCCATGGGTGTCGATGTCCTCATGACCGCAGAAGAACTGGCCGAGCAGAACCAGGAACGCGAGAACCGGCTGACCGCAGCCGAGCGTGCCACGAGCGACCGCACCTGGGCCTTCGGGCACATTGTGGTTGACGAGGCACAGGAACTCTCGCCCATGCAGTGGCGGCTTTTGGTTCGCCGCTGCCCGCTGAAGTCCTTCACTATCGTTGGCGACATCGCCCAGACGAGCGCCGCGGCAGGTGCCAACTCGTGGCAAAGTGCCCTGGCGCCGTCGTTCGGTGACCGCTGGACGCTGGAAGAACTCACCGTCAACTACCGCACACCGTCCCAGATCGCCGAAGCTGCTGTCCGCATGGCCAACCGTGCCGGGCTGGTGGTCTCTGCACCGAAGGCCGTCCGTGAGGGCAAGTGGTCACCGATCGTCGACCGGGTCGAGGCCGACGGGATCCTGTCCCGCCTGGTGGAGGTCCTGCCGGAGGAACTGGAAGCGATCGACGGCGGTCTGCTGGCTGTGATTGCCGACGGCCCACTCCTGCCGGAAGCCGCCGCGGCGCTGCGCGGCATTTATGGCCGCCGGATCGGCACAGGTGCCGGCAGTTACGAGCAGGACATCGTGGTGATCGGTCCCAAGGAGGCAAAGGGGCTGGAATTCGACGGCGTAGTGGTTCTGGAACCGGCAGCCATGCTCAATCACGAGCACGGCAAAGTGGGCGATCTTTACGTCGCCATGACAAGGCCCACCCAGAGGCTACGCCTGATCACTGCGGCGCCATTGCCTGCCGGTATTGAACGGTAGGAAAAGCCACACCCACAATCCTGCTACCTTAGAACCCGTGTCACACGTAATTAACTTCGAGTCCCAACAGAACGATCCTGCTTTCGCCAACATCTGGCAGGAGCTCAAATGGCGCGGCCTGGTCCACGTTTCCACCGAGGAAACCGAACTGGAAAAGCTGCTCGCCGGGGACCCGATCACCTATTACTGTGGCTTCGACCCTACGGCGCCGTCCCTGCACCTTGGCAACCTGGTGCAGCTGCTGGTGATGCGTCGCCTGCAGTTGGCCGGCCACAAGCCGCTCGGTCTGGTGGGCGGGTCCACTGGCCTGATCGGAGACCCGCGTCCGACGGCGGAACGCACCTTGAACACCAAGGACACCGTTGCGGAGTGGGTGGGCAGGCTGCAAGGCCAGGTGCGCCGTTTCCTGAGTTTCGACGGCGACAACGCCGCGCGGATGGTCAACAACCTGGACTGGACGGCGCCGTTAAGCGCGATCGACTTCCTGCGCGAAATCGGCAAGCACTTCCGTGTTGGCACCATGCTGCGCAAGGATGCCGTGGCCTCGCGCCTGAACTCGGACGAAGGCATCAGCTACACGGAGTTCAGCTACCAGATCCTGCAGGGCATGGATTACCTGGAGCTGTACCGCGATTACGGCTGCGTCCTGCAGACCGGCGGTTCGGACCAGTGGGGAAACCTGACCAGCGGCACGGAACTGATCCGCAAAGTTGAAGGCAAGAGCGTGCACGCCCTTGGTACTCCGTTGATCACCAACTCCGACGGCACCAAGTTCGGCAAGTCCGAAGGCAACGCGGTCTGGTTGGACGGCGAGATGTGCAGCCCGTACACCTTCTACCAGTTCTGGCTCAACACCGCCGATGCGGACGTGGTGGACCGGCTCAAGGTCTTCACGTTCCTCAGCCGTGCGGAGATCGAGGCACTTGGACAGGCGGTGGCGGAACGTCCGTTCGCACGGGAAGGGCAGAAAAAGCTCGCCTTCGAAGTCACCTCCCTGGTGCACGGTGTCGAAGCCACGGAAAAGGTCATCGCTGCCTCCGCCGCCGTCTTCGGCAATGGCGACCTCACGGTGCTTGACGAGCAGACCCTTGCTGCGGCGACCGCCGAGCTTCCGTCCGCGAAGATCGACGCAGACGGCCTGGGAATCATCGACCTCCTGGTCGCTTCCGGCCTCTCCGACAGCAAGTCCGCTGCCCGCCGCACTGTGGGCGAAGGTGGTGCGTACGTCAACAACACCAAGGTCGCAGATCCCGACGCCGTCATCGGCCAGGACCAGCTCCTTCATGGACGGTACCTCCTGCTGCGCCGGGGTAAGAAAAATCTGGCGACAGTCGAGGTTTCCGCCTGATTCTCAGGTAGTCCCAGTGTCTGGGTAGTTCCGGGCGCCTGTGTTGTTCCGTGTCCGGGTAGGCCGGCAGCCCGCGTGGTTGCCGGCCTTTTCGGCGTTTAAGCCACCCCCGCGGACGCTCTCTCACCTATCGCTCGTGTAGGGTCGACGCTCTCTCATCTATCGCCCGTTTTGGGCCGTCGCTCTCTCATCTATTGCCCGTGTTGGTCGGACGCTCTCTCACCTGTCGCCCGTTTTGGGCCGTCGCTCTCTCACTTCCCGGCGCGTTGTGTGGGGTGTTTTGGGGTGTGATGGGGTTCACGGGTTGTGGATTTGTTTGTGGTGTTGGGGGTGTGTAAAGTTATTCGAGTTGCCGCCGCTGATGCGGGGTTGAAGGCGACGATCTCCCTTTTGAATGGCCGGTTTCCGGTGGTGCTTTGGTGTGCTGTCGGGGTTGGTGGGGGCTTGGGCTGGTTTGCTTTGTGGGGCTGGTTCGGGTAAGTTTGAAAAGTTGCTCCGGAGCGATCTGCTGGCCTGTGTGGTTGGTGGTGGTGCTGGTTTGTGACCTGTTGTTTGAGAACTCAATAGTGTGCCAAGTTTGTTGATACCGATTGTTTTTTGATTGGTTGGATTTTGCCGGGCCGCCGTGCACCCCCGTGTGTGGTGGTTTGGTTTTCAGCTGGTTTCAGATTTTGCATGGCTTCTCCTGTCTTTTTCCGGTGGGGGTTGTTGTGTTTTCGTTTTTGTTTTACTTTGACGGAGAGTTT
>NZ_JBQLIS010000040.1:0-7969 GCF_052156435.1 Paenarthrobacter sp. NCHU4564 | reverse complement strand
GACTGGCAGCGGGACGTGTTGAAGTGGGACGAGTAGCACTCCGGCTAGATTTATGCACCGATTGCGGTGGCCAGAGCGCTGAGCAGCACGGTCATGCCGATGGCGGACAGCCAGCCAAAGAATGCCGAGCCCCATTTGATGCCGCTGAAGCGTTCCTTCTCAGCGGCCACGATCTCGTTCCGGCGTCGCCGGGGGGTGCTGGAGCCGGAGACGTTTCGCTCTGCCAGTCATTTCCTCTCTCGGACCGCCTTCAGGGCCGTGCCCGGGGTGGTTACCCCGGTCACGGCCCTGGAGGTTTGCTGACCCGCGGCGTTCCCGGTCCGGGAGGTTCAGCGGGCGGTTGGTGCCGTCGTCGTCGACGTCGATGTTTTCCTTGCGGACTTCTTCGTTGACGGTGTGTTCCTCGGTGACGGTGTCCTTATCCAGGCGCACCCTTTCGACGGGTACGGTTTCCTTTTCCACGACGGGGCGTTCCTCGTGGAGGGTGACTTCGTGTTCTTCCTCGCTCAGCTCGGGCCCGTCCATGGCGTCGCCGACGTTCGCGTCGTTGATGGGTTCCCGTTCGACCCGGACTTCCTCGCGCTGGACGGGCACGGTGGTGCTGACGTTTTCGGTGGTGATGTATTTACGCAGCCGTGCCCTGCCGGTTGCTTGCCGTTCCGTCCCGACGTTCAGTTGTTCCTCCGAGCGGGTCATCGCGTCATCGGTGGTCGGGCCCGAGGTGTCACGCCCGACCGTGTCTCTGTCCGTCACGTCGCGGTCCGTGTCACGGTAGGTGCCATCCCTGTCGGTGACGTCCCCGGTCCTCGTCGTGGTGTCCGTCGTGGTGCCACTGTAGGCCTGGCCGGTGTTGGTGCGCCCGGTGTCGACGTCGGTGCGGTTGCCGCCGGTGAGGTCGTAGTAGCTGTAGAGGCGGTCTTCTTCCTCGATTTCCAGGTGCCCGTCCGGGTCGATCCTGGGGGCGTCCTTGACCTTGTCTTTGCTGTAGGGGACGACGATGTCGCTGCCCTCGGTCCTGGCGCCTTCGAGCGGAACGAACGATTCGGAGGTCCCGAACAGGCCGGTCTTGACCGTGACCCAGGAAGGTCGTGAGGTGTCGTCGTCGACGTAAACCCCCGGCGCGTCAACGTACCCGGGCATGGGCCGGCGGGCGCCGCCGGGACCTGCGGCGCTTGCGGACCAAGGCCTGCTCGGCGCTTTCCCTGGCCTGCTTTTGCGCTCTTCTTCGGGCCCGGTCCAGACCGCTGAGCATGACAAAACGAACCCCACCCACAAAATGGCGGCCCCCAGAACGACACCCATCAACACCAGAGGCTGCTGCATACCGGACACGTACCCCGCCCTGGAAAGGCTAAGCAGGCAACACGACGCAACCACTCCCGCGTCACGGCACGGTGCCACCTGCAACCCGGCTGCAACGCGGCGCCGGTAACCTGAAGGCACATCAGGAAGGGGGATCCTATGCGGCTGACGGTTACGATCAAGCAAGCAACAGACGGCCGGATCGACCTGCACGTGGAAGAGCTCCCGATACTCGAACTCTACGTAGGACGCGTAGCCGACATCACCGCCGTCGTCGCCGAAGCCGCCGCCGCACTCACCGGACGCCCGAAAGAAGACTTCACAGTCGAAGTTGGCTACTGACCCGCCGTCAGGTGCGCCATTTCCCGGGCAGCCAGACGTTTTACGGGTATTACGTGGCTGTTGGAGGGCCGCTGGTATGACCGGTCCGGCGGACGATGTCTTCTGCGATGACAGAGAGTTTCTGGTTCCGGCCGCAGGAGGCCTTTTTCAGGGTTTCGAAAGCTTCCTCTTGGCTGCAATGGTCCTCGAGCATGATCATGCCGCAGGCCAGATCAATGACGGTCCTGGACTTCATGGCAGCTTTGAGATCGTCGAGGAGCTCCGTCCCGGTGGCGATCTTCACGGCGATCCGCAAAGCCTGACTCACGGCGTCCGTGAGGAAGGTTGTTTCCGCGGTGGTGGCTTGGGTGAAGGTGTTCGGGGTTCCTGAGAGGAACACCAGGACCGCGTGGGCACGCTCACCCACTTCGAGGGGAACAATCAGGGCGCTGGCGTAGCCGGCCAAGGCCAGGGTTTTCCCGTACAGGGGCCAGTGCTCCTCAATAGTGGCGTCATCAAGCCACACCCTGGACCCGAACATACTCGCTTCGATGAGTGGTCCGGTGTCGGCTCCGTGTTCGGATTCGATCAGTTGGAGGGCCATCGGCGTCGTCCCTGAATGCACGGACGGGCGTTTGCGCCTGTGCAGGGAAACCGCGCATTCAACCGGCACACCGGCCTCCCGGCCGGCCACTTCCGCGGCCAGGACAGCGAGTCCGTCCAGGAGCTCCTGAAGGTCATCGCTGCCGACGAGGAGGGTCTGGACCCGTTCAATATCGAGTGCGCGCTGGTGCACGGACATACTTCCAATGTAGAGAGGCAAGGCCTGCTCTTCAATGAGTACCCTGCATGCCGAAGAGCCGTAAACGGCGGGAAGAGCGCCGGCGGAACCACCCGCGTTTGGTTGACGGCGCCAGGCCCGTGCCGCGGGTCAGTCCTCGAACTGGAGCGGGGTGTGGCCTTTCTCGGTGTAGCGGGAGACGATCTCGGCGGCGACGGCATGCAGTTTCTCGTTCCGGCTGCTGGAGGCCTTCTTCAGGATCTCAAACGCTTTCTCGGGTGAGCATTCGCTTTGGGCCATCAGGACACCGCAGGCCATGTCGATGTCTTTGCGGCTGGCCATTGCCGCTTTGAGGTCTTCGTTGAGTCGTTCGACGCTTTCGATCCGGATGGCCAGACGGAGTGTGCTGCCCGCGACGTCCGCGAAGGCCGCCGCTTCGGCGATGACCTCCGCGGTGAACAATCCCGGCTGGGTGGCGAAGAAGTTCAACACCGCCTCGGAGGTCTCTCCCAGCTCCAACGGAACACCCAGGACACTGGCGCACCCCTCAGCGGCCAATACCTTGCTGAACTCGGGCCAGGACACATCCGTTGCCACATCAGCGAGCAGGCGCAGTTCCCCGGCGTTCAGGGCGTCAAGGCAGGGCCCATGCCCCAGGGACTGTTCAATCCGGTCCAACGCGACAGCTTTCTCGCTGCTTCCGGCCACGGTCGCGGTGCGCTTGCGCCGCCGTAGCGTCAACGCGCAGTCAATGGGCGCGCCCGCGGCCTCACTCATGGCCTTGGACGCGAACACCGTCACCCCCTCAAGGATTCCGGTGATATCTGAGCTGCCCGTCACCAGTTCATGAAGGCTCCGGATGTGCTCGGCGTGCTCGGTCGGTTCCATGAGCCCCATCCTATGGACCGGCCCTTGCCCCGTCACTCATTGGTTTACGCCGAAACATTGCCGGACAGATGCCTTGGCCCAGCGAGGGAGCACAAGCTACCTTAAGAAGTAAGGAACCTGATGGTTTCGGGTTCTGCGAGGAGGCACCGACACCATCCGGATAACAGCGATGAATCACTCACTGCAGACAGCCAGGACACTAATCGAACAGCACGAGCTGACCCTTGAACGGCTCTGGGTCCGGTACTGGGGCGAAGGTGGAAGCGCGAGCCTGTACGACCTTGGCCTTTACGTCTACGAGGTGGAAGAAATTCCCTCGTGGGACTTAAGGTTCCTGGCGTGGGCCCTTCATGAAGTTACCGGGAATTCTTCACATGAGTAGGCCCCGTCCGCCTCTGGCGGGAAGGCGACTGCTCGGTCGGGGGCGCCCAAGCGTTCTGATGGCGGTGTCATCGTTGCGACCTTCAGCGACCGGGGAAGCCCGGAACCCTTCGGCGAGCTGTTTCCAACCGCGGTATTGAGTCAAGCTCCGGGCAGGGGCATCCCACCCGGTGGTAGCAGTTGGTCAATAAGGGTTCTTAGCTGGGCGGGGCGGAAGGGCTTTGAAAGGTATCCCGCCCGCGGGTATCCGCTGTTGTCATCAGTGCTGGTGGCGGTTCGGGCGGTGATGACGAGTAGGGGGGCTCCGGAGCGTGTGCGAAGCAAGTGGGTTATCTGCGTGCCGTCCATGTCGGGTAGGCCCAGATCCAGGGTGATCAGGGCAAAGTCCGCCTCTGCTGCGGCGGCCAAGGCTCCCGTGCCGGTTGTTTCGACGCGGACTTCGAATCCTGCTTGGGTCAGAATGTCGCGCAGTAGGTCGCCGATGTCGCGGTCGTCTTCGATGACGAGGCACTTGCCTCGCGGACCCATGGGTCGACCGGCTTCAGGGCAGGATTCCAGGTCCCGGCACCCGGGCTGCGACGCGCGGTGGGGCCAGCCATAGTCCGTCTGCGGCCATCAGCTCCTGCAGCGCCCACGTCAGGACCTGCTGTTCGGCCTCTGGCGGGTCCTGGACCTGAGCCAGGTAAGCCGCAAAATCCGCGCTTAGCGTTTCTCCACCGTTGGACCAGTAGTGGAGCCAGAGTTCGTCAGTGTTGAGGCGGTGGTTGTTCAGGTACTCCTGCGCTGCTTGCCGTGCGCTGTCCATGACTGCCTTCCGTGGTAACCGGCGGCGGCGTCATAGGAACTTCATCTGCCTCCTGATGATTGAAACCTACACCACGTTGGTGTTGAAGCATAGACGCGGCTACGGCAACGACATGCCCGGCGGTATCTTCCACGGCTGGCGGGAAGCGGTTCTGTTTTGGTTTCGGCACCTGAGAAAAGCCTGTTCTGGCAAGCCTTCGTGATACTCAAGAGAGCCTCGAGCCACCGGAATGAAAAGATCCGGGACGTGGCCGCCGAAATTATCAGCCACGTGGCCGGCCGCGTCGAGGACGAAGCCTATTTCGAGGACTGAACACCTGGCCTGGTGTCCTTAGTCGTGCTGGATTTCCTTGAGGGTGATCGCCAACAGCAGGGCATATGAATCGCTGACCGGGTCCAGCCCGGAGAGGAATTCATCGAGATCCTCGACCGTTCCTTCGCCTCCCCGGGCGAAGAGTTCGATCCAGATCCCGGTCAGGTCCAACTCCCCGGCCCGGATCAGGTCCAACGCTTCCGTGCGGATTTGCTCAACTGACATGTCGCGCGCACCCTTCCTGTCGCCAAGAAAGCCGCCGGTTCGCTTGCACCCCCGGGAAGGGGGCATGTTGCAGAATAGGCCCTGGTAATTATCAGTATACTTACTTTTGCGTCGGAGGTATCTACCCGCGTTGGTTCCCGGGAGCCGGGCCCACTTGCTTCGGTGCATATTGAGGCGCATGCTGGGAGCTGGAGTGACCCCGGGGCTGGTTGGCCGGGCCGATCAAGGGGCACCGCATGGACGAGTTCGGCAGCAGGATCCATTACTCGCACATGCTGTTGCAGGAGGGGTTCCGCGGAGCGGTCGTCAATGCCGGAGACGGGCAGACCCGTCACACCTGGCGTTTCGGTCCCGAAGGTTCCATGGAGAGCAGTTCAATCAAAGTGACCATCGTCGCTGATCTAATCGGCATCTCCTGGCTCACAGCCGGGCACGGACCGGAAGGCATGGCCGTCACGGTCGTAGTCGTCGCTCACCGCTCTCAAACCGGCACCCGTGCCGTAGTCACCCAAACCGAAAGTGACGCCTGGCTTCGCGCCCTGCTTGGCCGGCAGTGGAGTGCGCTTGCCTACCGCCTCGTTGAATCCCCCAAGACCGGCGATGGGCCGCCAGAGGCAACGTACCGGCTCTTCCTGAACCGGCAACAACACGCGATCGTGAAACCCGAGGAGGTCATCGGCACCGGCTACCGGCTCATGGATGACCCCCAAGGACCATGACGCACACCGGTGGGGCGTGGATGATCGATCCGTCGGTGCCGTTAGGCGTTGGTACCTCTCAGGGTTACTCCCTGGGCTGCGCTGTCGCGGCGATGTATTGGGCGTAGTTCGCTGATGAGTCGATGGCCTGCCGTTCTATCGTGACGGGGGAGTATCCGAGGGCTTCGGCGATGATGGCAACGGGGGCGACTTTGGTGAGTTCGTGGAGGGTTCCGAGCCTGGCTGCCCGGGTGCTGAAGGCTGTTCTGAGTCGTTCGGTGAGGGTGGCGGCTCGGAGGTGTTTTCCGGGTGAGCCGCCGCGGAAGACCCAGTTGCTGTTGGGGTGCGCGGCGGTCTGATCATGTGTGGGAGTGGCCGCCAACTCTCGCCAGGGTTCATCGAGAGGCCGTGTGAGGGCAATCTCGACGGTTCCGAGGGTGATGGTGACTTCCTCGTCGGTGACCTTGACGTGGTCCCAGGTGAGTTTGACGACGTCGGAGATCTGCTGGCCGAAGACCAGGACGAGGATCGCGGCCGCGCGGTCTCGTGGGCTCATTTCGGTTGTGTGGGTGAGGCCTTGGACAAGGTCTTGTTGTGTGGCTGCGTCGAGTCGGGGGCTGGTGCCGCGGCGGTGGGGTTGCAGCTTCAGTGAGGGGTCGATGAGGTTGGTTTTGGTTGCCCAGTCGAGGAAGCGGGATGCGATGCCTCTGGTGGTGGTGCCTTCTGCTTGCCAGCGGTCCAGGTGTGCCTGCGTCATGGTTGGCAGGCCGGTGTGGTGTTCGGTGAGCCAGTTGAGCAGTTCGATGGCGACCGTGACTGATTGTTTGGCTCTGAGGAAGGTCCCTTGGGTGACTTCGTCCATTTGGTTCATGCGGCGTTGGTGGTGCCAGCGGATGTAGCGGCGGATGACGTCGCGATGGTTCTGGGTCGTGACCCTGTCGAGCGCTTGGCCGGCCCAGCTGGTGAAGCGTGTGCTGAGCTCGTCACGGCGGGGCAGGACGTTGTGTTCGACGAGGAGGCCGCGGACGTATTCGCGGGTTGGCGAGGCGGGCAGTTGGTCGAGGCTGGTGTGGGTGATGTCGGGCGATGCTGCCAGTTGGCGGAGGAAGTCGGTCACGTGGGGTTGCTGGATCCAGGTGAGGCCGCTGTTGGCTCGTTTCATGGATTTCAGCGCTGTCGCGATGGCTTGCAGTTCAGGGGAAGGACCATGCCTTTCCGGGGTGAGGAGCCGGTCGACTGTTGCTGAGAGGACGCATGCCCAGCAGCGGTTTCCTGAGTGGATCTCATCTTCGTTGCCGCAGCCGATGCAGTCGATGTTGAGTTTGACGCCGGAGCATTTGCGGCAGGCCGGGAGCATGTCTACCCGGCCGGGCAGGATACCTTCGTGGCCGCAGGCGCAGGTGCCCCGGGTTCGTTTGGCTTGCTGGTAGCAGTAGCCACAGATTCCGCTGTCGGGCCAGCGGACGACGATTTGGCGGTGTTCTGAGCAGCGTCCGCAGGGTTCGGGCCATTTCGCGGGGTCGCTGGGTTTCCGGGGTCTAGGCATCTTCGTCCGGTGGTAGGATCCTGATCCGGCGTGCGACCGGTGAGCCTGGCTGGATTCCGAGGTCTTCTGGCCGTTTAGGGGCGTTGGCGGTCTTGGCAGCGCGCATCTGCACGTAGGGTTCGAACAGGTCGTTGGGCGTGCATTCGAGGATGTCGCAGAGCGCTGCAAAGGTCTGGGCGGGGATGCGTTCAGGGGTTCCTGTGACGAGCCGGTGGACCTGGGCGTTGGAGAGGTTGATGCCGCGGGCTTTGAGGAGGGGGAGGAGCTCGGTGGTTTTCCAGAGGTTTCGTTGGGCCATCATCTTCCGAAGGTTCCATCGGTAGCCGATCCGTCGCTGTTCAGCCATGGGCCGTTCCCTTCGTCAGTGCCGCTGCCGCGTAGCCGCTGAGCGATCATCTTCTGGACGGTCTTCTGTTTGAAGTCCGCCGACACGGAAGTATAGAGGGCTGTGGTCGATGAGTAGCTGTGACCGACCTGCTGCTGGATAAACAACGGATCGTAGCCGGCCTCGATCAGGTGGGTGACGTAGGAATGCCGCAGGGTGTGCAGGGAAAGCTCGTCCGGCAATCCAGCGGTTTTCCTGATGCGTTGGAAGGCCCGGTCGAAGTTGCGGTAAACAGTGGAACCCGAGCGCTCCGAGGGCCACATGCTGGCTGAACGGTCCGCGGTGGCGAAGCGTTTGCGACCATCGGGGGAGAGCCAGTACTCCA
>NZ_JBQLIS010000039.1:0-8169 GCF_052156435.1 Paenarthrobacter sp. NCHU4564 | reverse complement strand
CGAGCCAACCGCATACTTTCCCGGATCACGGCGCGCCGAAGGCACTCACACGCTGGGTCGCAGTTGTGCGCGTTTTGGGGGCTCAAAACGCGCACTAATGCGACCTAGTTGGGAGGGGACGCGCCTGGGTTAGGCGGCGGGGGCTGGCGTCTGGGCGTCACTAAGCCAGGCGGCCTGCATGGTTCCCAGGAGATGCGGGGCGAACTCCTCCCCGATCGAGAGCACTACCCGGCACCGTGCGCCGCGCTGATCGGGGAAGCCCACATATTGCCCGCGGAGATCGCACACAGTCTGGCCACGGCCCGGGCCATGGGTGGTGTCCACGGCCACCCGGACCTTGGGCGCCACGGCCAGCTCTACTCCCCTGACGGCGATGGCCGCGGCGAGGGGATCGTGCATTGCGGAACAGGCCCGGCCGAAGATGTCCACGTAGAAACCGAAGTAGTAGCCCAGCATCCCGCCAAGAGCCTGCGAAACAGGGTGATCGAAGGCCAGGAGTTCCTGGCGGTGGCTCTCCTCCAGGACGTTGGTCATGGTGACATCCAGGGGCACCAGGGTCACATCCCAGTCGGCAGCCAGAACCTCCGCCGCGGCTTCGGGATCGTTGGCGATGTTGGCTTCGGCCACGGGCGTGATGTTTCCGGGGGCCAACGCCGCACCACCCATGATGGTCAGCTCGGCCACGAGTTCGGGCAGCTTGGGTTCGAGCCGGAGAGCCTCGGCGATGTTGGTCAGCGGGCCGATGGCCACGACGCGCAGCTCACCGGCATGCTCATGCGCCAGCTTCACCAGGAGTTCCGCGGCCGTACCCGGCACCGGCTCACGGTCCGACGGTTCCAACTCCACTCCTCCAATGCCGTTGTCTCCATGCACATGCGGGGCTCCACCGTGGAACGTGCCAACCTGCGGATCGTGGGCGCCCACGGCCACGGGAATATCCGGACGCCCGGCAAGCTTCAGCAAATCCAGCGTATTCCGGGCACCTCCGGCGGCGCTGACATTGCCGCTGACGGTCCCGATGCCCACCAGCTCCGCCAGCGGCGACGCCAGGAGATAGGCGAGGGCCAGGGCATCGTCGATACCTGTGTCGCAGTCGAGGAAGAAGGGTGCGGGCTGGTTCATGGTTTTCTCATTTCGGGTCTTTCGGAACAGGGTTGGTCAGTGGCCCCCGGCGGCGGGGTCCGGCGTCGTGCGTTAGATCTTTTCGCCCTTGGGCGCTGCTATGAACAGGCTCACGATGAACGCGAGAACGGTGATGCCCACGGAAATCCAGAGGGCCGTGGAGTACCCGGCTGCGGTGCCCAGGCCGGCGAACGGCGCAACGACCACGACGCCGAGACTCGCCCCGATGCCGAAGCTCGCTCCGTTGATGCCCGGCAGGGCGGCCGGTGCTTCCTTGGGCGACAGCAGGACGGAGAGGCCGTTGATCGCGGTCAGGAAGAAGCCGTTGTAGAAAATGCCCAACGCGGCGATCGCGATCAGGACAGCCACCTGGTTGTTGGCGAACATGGCCGCGACGATCGCACAGACAAGGCTGGCTGCAGAGCCGACGCGGACGGTTTTGATCCATCCACGGCGATCGGCGATCCAGCCGGCAAGCGGAGCCGCGAAGACGCCGATCAGGGCAGCGGGCGTCAGGAACAAGAGTGCCGCCACCGATGCGGACAGGCCGAAACCACTGTTCTTGTCCTGGCTCAGCAGCACCACGGTGAAGTTGATGATAGCGAAGATGCCGGCCAGGGTCAGCACGGTGGTGGCGATCACCGGCCACACCTGGCGGGAACGGAGGTGGTGGACGGCAACCAGTGGAGTCTGGCGCTTCTTCTCGATCAGCCAGAAGGCGGTGAAGGACGCGATGCTGCCGGCGAGGAGGGCGAGTGCCGCCGGTGACGTCCAGCCTGCGGAGGAACCGGTGGACACGAAGTACGTGATGAAGACCAGAAACACCGAGAGTGAACCGGCGCCCCACCAGTCCATAGTGCCGGCGGCTGCAGCGGACCGTCCCTTGGGGACTACTTTGATGACGCAGACGACGGCGATCGCGGCCAGTACCAGCACGGCGACAAAGATCGACTGGAAGCCCATGGTCTCCGCCATCAGCCCACCGAAGTAGCCGTCCACGCCACCCACTCCGCCGTTGATGGCAGCGATGATGCCGATGGACGTGCCGAAGAGACGCGCGGGCAGGTATTCGTTGAGGACGATGTAGGACAGCGCGAAGATGGCGCTCGAGACGCCCTGCAGGAAGCGTCCGGTGACCAGCAGGGGAAGGGTCGGGGCGAAGATGCACAGCACCGTACCTGCGCCCATGATGGCCAGGACCAGCAGGAGCGCGGTGCGGCGGCCGATGAAGTCGCTCCACCTCCCGATCACCGGGCCGGAGATGGCACCTGCCAGGAAGAACATGGACTGGACCTGGGCCACGGCCTCGGGAGATTCGCCAAAGAACGTACCGATGTGCGGCAGGGCCGGGGTGATCATGCTGGCGTTGAGCTGGAACGCCAGCACGGCCAGGACCAGGGTGGTGATCAGGAACGCTGCGGCCCTGCCGTGGAAACGGCCTGCCTTGGCTGTCTCGGCTGCCTCGAGCGTTGTCTCCTGCGGTTCCACCGCGGTGTTGGGGATGTTCACATCAAACTCCTTTGTCCGAGGGCGCCGGCAAGCGCCGCGAGATGTGAGTTGTTATACAAGCATGTATTACGAGCTTGTGCAACCTCTCACATTTTCTCCGGTACAGTGTCCCTAACCGATTCCTAGCGAGGCTCCCTTGACCGACAACGCCGTCCAGTTCCTGTCCCGCCCCATCGCAGCCCAGCAGGGCCAACCCCTGCGCGTGGCCGCCTACTCCCGCATCGCCGAGGCGATCAGGACCAAGCTCCTGCCGCCGGGTTCACTCCTGCCCACGGAAACCGAACTGGGCAACATGATGGACGTCAGCCGCACCGTCATCCGGGAAGCGCTGATGCTCCTGGAGGAAGACGGGCTCACGCGGGCACGACGCGGAGTTGGCAGGTTTGTGGCCGACTCGTTGCCCCGGATTGGAATCGAGCACATCCGTCCGTTTGACCAACTGCTGGGTGGCCAGGACTCGGATATCCAGGTCAAACGGGTGGCGGCCATCAAACAGCCGGCCTCGGAATTCGTGGCGCCCGGCCTGGGCGTCCAGCCCGATGACGACGTGTGGTTTTGGGAAAGTGTGCTGATCCGCAATGGCGAGCCCGTGGCGCACCTGCAGGAGAATATAGCGCAGGACATTCCTGAGGCCGGGGCCCTGACAGAGGCCGCCGAAGCTCCCGGGCTCCCCGCACCGACACTCCTGGAGCTCCTGGCCGGCCTGACCGGGACCACCCTGGGCCCCGGCGAGTGCCAGATCAGCCTCAGCACCGCCGGCCCCAGCCGCGCCAAACTCCTGGACCTCCGGCCTTCCGATCCGGTCCTGGTCCTCACCCAGTACGTCCGACGGAACGGAGCCCCGTTCTACTTGGCCAAGTGCCTCGTAGCTGCCAGGGCCGGGCACCTCTCCGTCATCCAGTCCTCCTGAAGTTCATTTCCCAGATAGGCCTTCCCATGAGCTCTTCCCTGACTTCGCCTGCGCTGACCGTCGTTGGCAGCATCAACCTCGACATCACGGCGACCACCCACAGGCTCCCCTCCCCCGGCGAAACAGTGGGCGACGGCGTCCTTCGCCAACAGCCCGGCGGAAAGGGCGCCAACCAGGCCGTCGCCGCGGCCCGGCTCGCTGGTGCCTCGCGCATGGTCGGGGCCGTTGGCCAGGATGAAGCGGGCCGCACCCTGCTGCATGCCATGGCGCGTGCCGGCGTCGACGTTGCGGACGTAGCGCAGGTTGACGGCGCCACCGGCACCGCGCTGGTCTTGGTGGATTCCGACGGCGAAAACCAGATCGTCGTGTGCCCGGGCGCCAACGGGCAGGTCTCCTTGGACGGCGTATCCTTCGCCGAGGACGAGGCAGTGCTGTGCCAACTCGAAGTCGACCAAAGGGTGGTCCTGGAGACCGCCCGCCGCACCAGGGGCTTCTTCGCCCTGAATGCCGCACCGGCCGCACCGTTGCTGCCCGAACTCCTGGAACGCTGCGACCTGGTGATCGTCAACGAATCGGAATATGAGCTCATCCCCGAGCTGCGGAACGCCCCGCTGGTGGCTGTGACCTACGGCGGAGAAGGTTCGGCGATCTTCAAGAACGGCGAAAGGGTGGCGGAAGCTCCCGCCGTCACGGTAAGCGACATCGCCAACACCATCGGCGCCGGGGATGCCTTCTGCGCAGCTTTGGTTCTGGCGCTGCAATCCGGGCTGCCGCATGGCCATGCCCTGGCCGCCGCAAACGCGGTGGGTGCCGATGCCGTCCGCGATTCCTCTTCCCAGCCGGCACTGCAGCGGTTGGAGCACTACATCGAAGCGACCCGCCCGATGGCTGGCACCCTCATCCTTGAGCGTGTCAAGAATGGCGAAGTCATTGATGTGACCAACAACGGCGAGGTCGCCGCTACGCTCATTCCACCCTCTTCGTCGCCCTTTGAACGGCTTTTGCAAGCAGGAAGCGTTCGGCCAGCGGTAGATTCGCCAGTGGATTTCCGTCTCATACCGCGAGTCAAAATTGAGCTTGGGACAGCCGAGATACTCGCCGACCTGCGCGGTGATCGGTGATCGTTTATGCAGACACTTCGGCGATCTTGAAGTTGGTGGCTGACGAACGGGAGTCGCAAACCCTCGCCGATCACCTGACCCACATCAGCTCCTCCGGAGGGCATCTGGTCGCTTCGATGCTGCTCTATACGGAACTCCACTGTGCAGCCCGCCGCCGAAGCTTACCTTTCGACGTGGTCAACGACGTCCTATCAGCGATCAACTTGGTGGATGTAACCCGTGCTGACCTGATGTTCGCTTCAGCAATGCCCAGGCAGCTCCGCAGCGCTGACGGGATTCATCTGGCCACGGCCATCCGACTCCAAGTGGACAACTTGGTTGCTTACGATCAGGAACTGCTGCTTGCTGCCAAGGAGTCCGGACTTGCAGCGTCGTCCCCAGGGGCCTAGCCGATAATCCGGAAGTCGTCGAATTCCCCGGTCGCGTCCGAGATGTCGGCCGCAACGTCCTCCACTTGCCCGGGAGCGTTGGACGAATTGAGCCAATCCAGCAGGCGGTCGACGTCCGGGTGCGGCCCTTCCGCAACCAGCTCCACGGACCCATCGGCGAGGTTGCGGACCGTGCCGGTCAAGCCCAGTTTGTCGGCTATCCGGGCAGTCCAGTAGCGGAAGCCCACGCCTTGGACGACTCCGGTGACGCGTGCGGTAAGCCTCACGTGCTCTGCATTCATGGACCCACCTTAACCAATCGTGCCCTTGTTCGCCGCTCCCCTCCTTCAGGGTAGGGATGGACGAACAAGGGCACGATTCGTGGGACGGGAAGCTAGGCCACCACGATGTCGCGCGTGGCGTGGTCGTACGTGAAGGTGACCGGACCGCCGTCGTGGTTCAACTCATGGTTGGCACCATCGCGTGTGCCGAACGCGCCATAGTTCTCATCCCAGGAACGGTTCAGCGCGATCTTGTAGGTGTAGAAGCCGGACGGCAGTTCCGCGGTCAGCGACCACAGCTGGACCAACGGGTTGAACTCCATCTGCGCCTCGTCATACTGCGGGGCCCAGTCCTCGGGGGCGCCGAGGATCTTGTTGAAGTCACCAGCGATGGCAACGGCCTCGGGCTGGGGAAGGGTCTCGACGGCGGTGGTCGCCGCTGCCTCGACCGGAGCCTTGCGGGTGGACTTCTTCGCGGCGGCGACCTTCGGAGCCGCAGCCTTCTTGGGAGCGGCAGCTTTTTTGGGTGCGGCGGCGCGTTTGGTCTTGGGCCTGGCCGGCGGGGCCGTCGGAACGGCGACATCGTCCGGAATGGGGGTCCCGGCGTCGAGCGCCTCCGCGAAAGCCGCAACGTCCGGGAAGGCGACCGTGGCACGCAGCCCATCCTCGGGAATGGTCCAGCCGGAACGGCCCTTGACCAGCCAGCCGGCCTTGACCAGCTTGGCGGAGGCGGAGGTCAAGGTCTTGTGTCCGCGCGGGATGCCGCCACTGAGCAGTTCAGCCTCGTGGGCGTTGAACGGGACACGGGCAATCGCCTCGGCCAGTACCTCACCGGCGTTCAGCGTCGTTCCGGACCAGACACCTTCGGCGAGGATGTCCAATACGGCCTTCAAACGAAGGTTGGTGTTCTCGGCGGTGTTCGCGCCCATGCTTCTCCTTCAATGGGTGGATGCTCCCTAGAAGTTTGCCAATGATTTGTTAATTTGCGCGACTGTAATTGGTTAACAGCGTGTGTCGTGACCGAGTGTGACATCGGACGCGGCCGAAAGTGATGGGCGGGTCTCGCCTCCGGCAGCTCGACCCGCCCCAACGCTACTCAACCGGGACTGATGCCTTGACCCACTCCGTGACCTGGTCCAGAAGTTCAGCCTTCCGGGCATCGCTGGCGAACGATGACCGGATGGAGTTGGCGGCCAAAGTGGCCTGCTCCGGGACCGAGAACCCGTGCACCTTGACCAGTTGCTCAAAGTTGTCGTCAACATAACCGCCGAAGTACGCCGGATCGTCCGAGTTCACGCATACGTTGAGCCCAATTGCCAGCATGTCCGGCAAGGGGTGGTCGCTCAGCTTGTCCACGGCCCGCAGCCGGACATTGGAGAGCGGACACACGGTCAGGGGCACTTGTTCGGCTACCAGCCGCTGCACCACCTCGGTGTCTTCCATGCAGCGGATCCCGTGGTCGATCCGTTCCACATGCAGGACGTCCAGCGCCTCCGTGATGTACGTGGCAGGACCTTCCTCTCCGGCATGGGCAATTCTGTGGAGTCCGGCTTCGGTGGCGCGCTGGTACAGCCGCTCAAACTTCGACGGCGGGTTGCCCACCTCTGCGGAGTCCAGGCCGATACCCGCGATGGGGGCATGCATGGCAAGGAGTTGCTCCAGCACTTCCAGCGCCGACTCCTCGGATTCATCCCGGAGGAACGCAGCGATCAGCAGCGTGGACACCCCGAAGTCCTCCTCGGAAGTAGCCAGGGCGTTGGCGATGCCGTTGACGCACGTCTCCAGCGGCACTCCCCGGTTCACGTGGGCCTGCGGGTCCATCATGATCTCCGCATGGCGCACTCCACCGGCCGCTGCGCGCTCCAGGTACGCCTTGGTCATGTCCGTGAAGTCCTGTTCCGTGCGCAGAACCGCCATGTTGGCGTAGTAGAGGTCCAGGAAGGACTGGAGGTCCGTGAATTCGTACTTTTCGCGCAGTTCGGGAAGATCTTCGTATGGCAGGTCGATGCCGTTGCGTTCAGCCAGGGAGAAGATCAGTTCCGGCTGAAGGGTCCCTTCAATGTGCAGGTGCAGTTCGGCAACCGGGGGCGCCGTCGTCGTCGTTTTCTCACCAATAGTTTCCACCCGACCACTGTAGGCCCGAACAACTGCATGTGTCCCGGGGCACCTAACTTGGTTATGCGCGGCCGCACCGCCAAACTGAAGGGATGCAGACTTTCCTCCCCTTCGCCGATTTCCGCGAGAGCGCCGCGGCGCTGGACACCGCGCGGCTCGGCAAACAGCGTGTTGAGGCCCTCCAGGTACTCCGCGCCCTGGTCATCCCCCACTACGGCTGGCAGCAACACCCCGCCGTCCGGATGTGGATGGGTCACGTCCCGGCACTGACCCTGTACGGTCTGGCGATGGCCGACGAGTGGATCCAGCGCGGACATCCGGACAACACCCGTTCAAATATCACCGAATTCGCTCCGCAGGCAGCCCACCCCGACTACGTTTCGCGGATCGCCATGCCGCCGTGGTTGGGCGACGAAGACCTGCACGCCAGCCACCGGTCCAAGCTGATCGGCAAGGATCCCCGGTTCTACGGCCCGCTGTTCCCCGGCACCGAAGAACGGCTGGACTACGTCTGGCCGGAACCGCGCCACACCTTCCACCCGGAAGATCCGGAAGACGAACGCCTCTGGATCCTGCGGGCTCCCGTCGAGGACCTCCGCCCGGAAGACCTGTCCACGGTCAGCCTGCCACCGCACGGCAAAGCTAAAGCCAAGGCAGATCCCGACGAGTATCAGTTCGTCTACGTGGAGGAAAAGTCACGCCGCAACCTCGGCGGGCCGAAGAAGAGGGCCCCGCAGCCCCAG
>NZ_JBQLIS010000038.1:0-9290 GCF_052156435.1 Paenarthrobacter sp. NCHU4564 | reverse complement strand
GCTCTGGCCACCGCAATCGGTGCATAAATCTAGCCGGAGTGCTACTCGTCC
This sequence comes from Paenarthrobacter sp. NCHU4564, assembly GCF_052156435.1. Classification (NCBI taxonomy): domain Bacteria; kingdom Bacillati; phylum Actinomycetota; class Actinomycetes; order Micrococcales; family Micrococcaceae; genus Paenarthrobacter; species Paenarthrobacter sp. NCHU4564. The sequence goes on along the minus strand of NZ_JBQLIS010000038.1, from coordinate 9,239 downwards.
CACTTCAACACGTCCCGCTGCCAGTCAAAGTACGGGAGTGGAAGTAACTGCGAAATGCTCATTCATATGGTGCCTGCCGCCTTCATGGATGGCGACCTTCGCCTTGGTGCCCGGACATCGCGGTCACTTCACGGGCAGATGGCCAGCAGCACATTTCCGGAAAGTACGCGCCGTACGGTGAAGCGCTAATCTAGTGGCGTGCCAGTCTTCGAAGCCCGAACCATGATCAGCGCCGAGCCCGAAATCGTATGGGACATCCTGACGGACGGCGGAAATCTCACGGTGTGGAACTCTGGAATTTCAGCCGTTGCAGGGCAGATCCACGACGGCGCAAAAATCCGAATCCGAACCGGAGGTGAGCGTCAGCGTGACATCTGGCTCCGCATCCGGCAGTCGCAACCCCACACCATGCAGTGGCGCGGCAGCGCCTACCTTGGCCTGCTGCGAGAAACCTTTACTGTTGCTCTGACCGAAGAGCCGACAGGGACCATTCTTTTGGCCCGCCATGAACTCAGAGGTCTGGTTCTGTTGGTGCGGCTGCAACGGCCCTTGAGGTCCACTGCTGACATGCAGGTCTTCGTGGATGCTGTCCGCTACAGGGCTGAGCTACTCGCCAGGCATGCCAGGGCTTTGGCTACGCGACTTGGGGGTCAGGGCGCGTCTGAGCGGGAGTCAGCAGGCACTAGGTCTTGAATTTGCCGTACAGGCCGCTTCAGGTGCGTGCCCCTGTACCTGCATCACGGCCGACAGGCTGAGCGCCTGGGATTATGCAGCTTCCTTCCTTCAAAGCAGTCACGATCAGTTCGCGGTCCGCGTTGGACGCCATGCAGAAAGGCTTCCAAGTTGAAAAGCCTTTGTGCTCGCCGGTGGCAGAGTAATTCAGCCACAGATCATCAAAGTGTTTCAGCGCTTCAGGGTAAGGGACGTTCAATCAGATCTGCTTGGTCCCAGCTGGAGTGGTGAGTGCCTCGCACTATTCGTGAGGTTAGCCCTGGGGTCATCTGTGGCCCTATGTGGGACTGTAGATGGCTGGAAGCGCTTCTCCTTCCGCGCCCTGACTAACGGCGACTTTGGTCTGTCGACCCTTCCGGAGACCCAGAACCATAGGTTCCGTTCCTATTTGTCCATCTGTGAGGTAGCGATTAACCCATAACGAGCGGTTATGCGCGTATTCGACTACGGCCCCTACCGCTCCACGTCTAAGACCCCTAGATTCTAGGTAACGGGGGTTTCGCAGGGAATCTCAGACCATCGGTATTGAGGACGGGCGGTAACAGCAAGTTATCGGCTCCAGCCCCCACCGGACTACAACTTCAGCAATGGGAGATAACGGCATGGCTTCACGGGTACAGGACTTTTCAGGGCGCAAGCTCATCGTTGTCGGCGGGTCAAGCGGCATGGGCTACGCCGTTGCAGAGCAGGTCGTAACCGCCGGCGGCACGGCCGTCATTATCGGCCGAGACCAGCGGAAGCTGGATGACGCCACCAGTGCCCTGGCCCAGAAAGGCGATGTCTTTGCCATCCAGGCGGATCTTGCTGACGATGCATCGGTAGAGGTAGTGCGTTCCGAGCTGACTTCTGCCCACGCAGACGCTACCTTGTTGGTCAATTCCGCTGGGGTGTTCGCTCCCAAACCCTTCTTGGAGCACTCGGCGGAAGACTACGACCGCCAGTTTGTGCTGAATCGGGCAACGTTCTTCATTACTCAAACCGTCGCTGCCAACATGGTCGCAGCGGGTCGTGGAGGCGCCATTGTAAACATCGGCTCAATGTGGGCGCACCAGGCAGTGGCGGCAACCCCCTCCTCCGCGTACTCGATGGCCAAGGCCGGGCTTCACTCCCTGACCCAGAACCTGGGCCTGGAGCTCGCTAATCACGGAATCCGTGTCAATGCCGTAGCACCGGCTGTAGTCCGCACGCCGATCTATGAAGGGTTCATCCCGCGCGATGAAGTAGATGCAGCCATCACGGGCTTTAACAGCTTCCACCCGATCGGTCGGGTCGGAACGGCCAAGGACATCGCCGACGTCGTTACTTTCCTCCTTTCCGAGAAGGCGGGCTGGGTGACCGGAGCAGTATGGAATGCCGACGGTGGAGTCATGGCCGGCCGCAACTAGTCCGTCCAGCACCTGCAGCCGCGGTGCCTGAGGAAAAAGCTCAGGCACCGCGGCTGTGCTGTTGCCATTTCAGTTCAGCCGAAATACGCCAGGCGCCCGACTAAACCCGCTTAGGCGCTCAGGCCAGAGAACAAAGGACACCATGGCAGATCCTCAACAGGCCACCCGTGAACAGGCCTATACGCCCCAAGATACTGCTGAGGAAGCCAAGGTGCAGCGCCGCACCATGCTCGTTCTGGTCATCGTGCAGATCATCGGTACTGTCGGAGTGGGCGTCGCCCCCTCAATTGGCATCCTGTTGGCGGGCGAGGTCACCGACAACGAAGCGTGGGCCGGGTTGGCCCGGACGGCCAGTACACTCGGAGCAGCGTTGTTGGGCCTTCCACTTGGAAATCTCGCGGCTCGTAAGGGCCGCCGCTCGGCCCTTGCAACCGGGTGGTGGACGGCAGCCGGAGGCGGAGCACTGCTGGTTGCCGCCGCGCAATGGAGCCTGATTATTCCGCTTTTCGTCGGCCTTCTTCTGATAGGCGCCGGTTCCGCAGTCAGCCTTCAGGCTCGCTTCGCAGCCGCAGACCTTGCGTCTCCACACCAAAAAGCACGCGCGCTTGCCTTGGTGGTATGGGTTGGGACGCTTGGCTCAGTGCTGGGCCCGAACCTGGGAGTGCCGGGTGAAGCGATCAGCCAGGCCACCGGGCTCACAGTCTTCGCCAGTGCATTCCTCATCGCCGCGGCCTGTCTGGGCCTCGCCGGCACCATTGTCTTTGTCTGGCTGCGCCCGGACCCGCTCGTCTTTAACAAAGACCGAACTCCTACCCCACGCCCCGTATCTGCAGCAAAGAAGCCCGGCCGTTTCCGCGGTGTTGTCACCGAACTGCGCAGCAACGCCGAATCACGCTTCGCTGTCATTGCGGTCCTTACTGCCCAAGTCGTGATGGTGTCCATCATGACGATGACACCAGTACACCTCGCACATCACGGCGGATCAGTCACAGTCATCGGCATAACAATCAGCCTTCACATCGCCGGCATGTACGCACTCGCGCCTGGTGTTGGATTCATTGCAGACCGCTACGGCCACAAAGTGTCTGTTGGGATTGGCATCTGCATTTTCGCGGCCGCCCTCGCCACCGGAGGTCTCAAGCCTGACAGTACCGCGTGGATGATGTTGTCCCTGATCCTGCTGGGTGTCGGATGGTCCTTTGTGAACGTGGCAGGCTCAGCCCTGTTCAGCAAAGCAGTCTCAAACCAAAACCGTGCTTCGTCACAAGGAGGCATCGACGCACTCTCCAACCTTTTGGGTGCGGCCGCAGCTTTTGCCGCAGGGCCACTCCTGACAGTCACCAGCTTCTCAACACTAACGATTTTCGCCACAGCGGCACTTATCCCCCTGACCCTACTCACCCTCGGCAGCAGCATACGAGGCAGGAGCCGGTAGACAGAGACGTCGGCGCCTTTCCTGCGTTGCGGCCAGGTGAGCCCAGGAACTCACGAGCAGACCACTTTTGGCCCCTGCATCCGGCGGCAAAAAATGGGTCTGCAGTTGCAGCCGGTACCTCGGCTGGTTGACCCTTCCGGCAGCCAGCAGATGGATCCCTGCTGGGTCCTCTGCCAGGTGCCGGGTTCGAGCCCACCTTCCTTAGCTGGATTCTGACGTCACTGTCTGGACGGAGCAGGACCAGCGATTGACTCCCGGACGTTTCGTGCTGCCCGCAGTCCTGCGATCAGTGCACCTTCGATGTGGCCGGCAAAGTACGGGGCCGTTTCTGTCGAGGCCCAGTGAAGCCTTCCCTGAAAATCTCCGCGCTGGTATAGCTCGTGTCCAAACCAGGCAGTTGAGGCGGCAAGGTCCGGTTTCCTAGGAGTGGTGTACCGTTCCCGACTCCAATCCATGATCAAAACCTCAACCGGATTGCTCGCTTTGCCCCCAAACAGCCGAATGAGCTGTTGCCGGTAGGTCCTTTCTATGTCTGCACCGGGCAGGCGTCTGAGCTCTACAGCGTTGGCGAACGCGAATATAGCGGCGGCCGCGTCCTCCGGGCCGCTCATGTCATGGAATTCGCGGAACGGCCCGGCGTAACTGATAGCCGAGCCTGCCAATCCTTCTTCGCGCCAAAAGGCTCTTTCAAACACAGCCACCGCCTTCACCGTTGATCCCATCCACACTGGTGTTGCCCTGATGACCTCGTTCGCATTTGAGGCCAACGACGGATTGAAGGCTATGCTCTCGGCCGCGAGGGAAGGAGGGATGGCCATAACCACGGCTGATGCCTGGATGCGTCCGCCGGCGGCAGTGACAACGACTCTGCTGTCGGAGAATTTCACACCCGTGACGGGGCTGCTCAGGTGCAGGACTCCGGACGCAAGCTTCCCGGCCAGTCCCTTTGCCAGTGATTGGGCCCCCTGACTGAAGCGCAAGGCGGGAGAATCTACTGGGTTACCGTCGAGGCGAATGGGCCCGGTCAGGTCGCGCTCGAAAAGTGCGTCGCCGGCGGTGCGTTGCTGGAAGCTGCCAAGGTCGAGCTCAACAAGCAGGTCGGCAACCGCAGTTTCGTTTGCCCAGAACCAGGTGGCCCCGAGGTCCAGATGGCGCCCTGAGCCCTCTAGGGTGAGAACGCGCCCTCCCACCCGGTCTCTCGCTTCCAGACAAATTACAGCCACCCCGGATGCTGATAAGGCCGCGGCCGCGGCCAGCCCGGAAATCCCGGCGCCTATGACGACAACGTCGCAGCGCATGCCAGCGCCCGTCACGGTGCAATTCCGGTTTCCAGCACGATGCGGAACCGTCCGCCGCCGTTGCGTAGCCGTTCGATGGCATCCGCGGCCCGGTCAAGATCCATTCGTTCGATGATCGGTCGGATGTCGTTGAGTACAGCGAACTCCATTGCTTCCTGGGTTTCCCGGGCGCTGCCGGTCAGGTGACCGGTCACTGTTTGAGCGTTCATGACGAGTTGCGCGGCGGGGATCGAGACTGCACCCGCATCTACGCCGATCAGCGTGATTTGTCCCTGAACTGCGAGTCCTCTCACCAACTCGGCCGCCGGCTCTGTAGAGGAGGCCGTGTAGACGATGAGATCCGCGCCGCCCATTGCTGCCAGCGCGGCGCCAGGTGAAGTCACCTCATTGTTGATGTAGGTTCCAGCGCCCAAGGCGTAGGCAAGCTTTCTACGATCATCGCCCCGCGCGATGGCGACGGTTTCGTAGCCAAGTTTCGAGGCAAACTGGACAGCCATGTGTCCCAGACCACCAAGACCGAAGACTGCGACCCGGCCCCCAGCACGGATACCGGCCTTGCGAACCGCATTGAACGTTGTGACCCCGGCACAGCCGAAGGGGGCGGCTTCGAAAAAGCCCAGTTCCTCGGGGATGCGGGACAAAGCGTCCACCGGCACGGTGATGCTCTGCGCCCACCCGCCCGAGTAGGACAGCCCTGGTACCTTGCACTGTTGGCAGTGCACAACGTCACCGTGCTGACAGTATTTGCAGTGACCGCAACTGCCGCCGAACCAGCCCACAGTTACCCGGTCCCCAGCTTTCCACGCCGTAACGCCTTCTCCTACCTCATCTACGATGCCTGCGACCTCATGTCCGGGTGTGACGGGGAAAACGACCGAGGAGCCTGAAGCTGAGGCGGTAGCAATGTCCGCATAACAAACACCGCTGGCTACCACGGCGACGCGTACCCAGCCTTCAGCTGGGGTTTGCGTCGGAGTGGTCGATGGCATCAAAGGTCCATGGGCCTCGACCACGACCATGGTGCGGGCAGAACAAGTCAAAATTTCTCCACAAGATAGTTCCCGTTTATGGCTCCGGTTGCCGGCACGCCGATCCTAGCAAGTGCCAAGCGGGCCAGTAGGCGTGAAGGATGAATACACTTATAACCTGTCGTTATGGGCTGTTAGGCTAGTATTGAAACATGCTGGATCGGTTGAACCTGGAAGGGCTGCGCTATGCGCAGGCTGTAGCAGAAACAAAATCATTCAGTGCTGCTGCGAAGGCCTACGGAGTGACGCAGCCGGCACTTTCCAATGGCATCGCCCGACTTGAGGAACGGTTCGGGGCACGCTTGTTCGACCGGTCCCCCAGAGGCGTCACCAAAACAGCGTTCGGAGCACGTATCCTGCCGCTGATCGACAATGCCCTCTCCGGACTCGACGCAATCACTGTTGAGGCACAGCGGCTCACCTCTGCTGACGACAACAAGATCCGCCTGGGCGTTTCTCCCCTGATCGGCCCCCAGCTTGTGGCTCGGGCATTCAGCGCAGTGCGTGAACTTCCCGTACCAAGGGACCTGGTGCTGCGTGAAGCCAACATGGAGGAACTGCGGGAAGCCCTGCTGACCGGTGACCTCGATCTCGTACTCATACCCGCCGTCGCTGCGTTGCCGCGCTTTGACCACCTGATCATCGACGCGGAACCTTTGGTCGTTATTGACCCCTTGTGCCAGACCGGGACCCCGGTGGACCTTGCCAGTACCGGCAATGACAAGCTCATCATGGTTCCGGACACCTGCGGGCTAACCCGGTTTACGACTGATTTGTTCAAGGCCCACGAGATGGCCGTCCATGCCTACCCGGGAGAACCTGCCAGTTACCAGGCCTTGGAGGAATGGGTAAACCTGGGGCTAGGTTCAGCCATTCTTCCCGTTTCCAAACTCACCTCCCCCGACGTCCCTCACCGGCCGCTGATCGACGACGGGAACGAAGTGGAAATCTTCTACGAAGCCGTGTGGAAGTCCGGCACATCAATGGCACCTGATCTAAGGCTGCTCGCCCAAGACCTCGCAGCCCGCTGATCCATTTACCCTGTTGTCAGGGCGGTCACTACCGGCCATCGAAACCGGCGCTTACTCAGATGAAGGCGCAGCATTTCAGGCTGCCCAGCTGCCGTCTGTCAGATGCTCGGACTTGCCAAGGGGCTACTTGGATTACCAGGAAGCACCTCAAGGGTAGCGGGTACCGCTGTCCCCGAGCTCTGCCGGCAGACGCGCGGGACGTTCTCCACCGCTGTCCCTCAGCGCTACCAGCGAGAAACCGGCCCTCCGTCCTCGCCGGGTCGCGGCGACCTGGCTTGTCCCTACGGCGGAGCTCATTTTGCTTCGCCTGGGCCGACGCTCCGGGCAGCGACTCCTGCGTCGCTGCAGTAGCCCTTACGGGAACGCTTGAGACACAAAAGACCGAGTACCTTGTTATCCCCGTTCACAACTACGAGGCGGCGCCTCCCTGTCTGCGTTAGGGCTGCGGTTGCCCCCTGCAGGCGCAGCTGCGGTTTCACGGTTCTGCCCAACATCACCCCAAAAACCTTTGCCCCGGCGTCATCAAGGGCTGAGGAGGGAATATCAGATCTTGCCGACCCGGACCGAAACACGGTACGTGACGTGACCTCGCAACTTCCGGAGGGACTCGGACTCCTGGGAGTGATCGAATCATGGGAGAAGTACGAATCTCTCCTGCAAGGCGTCAGCGAGCTTCCCGAACTGTCGTTGGAAGATGTCAAGCTTCTTGCACCGATCCCCGTTCCGAGGCGCGACATTTTCTGCGTGGGCAAGAACTACCGTGAGCACGTTGTCGAATTTGGCCGGTCCGGTTACGACACCCCGGAACGCTCGGAAGAACTCCCCGAGGCGCCGGTGGTCTTCCCGAAGGCCACGACTTCGGTGACCGGTCCCTTCGATGACATTGAAGCGCACCCCGCCGTCACGCAGGAGCTGGATTACGAAGCCGAGCTCGGTGTCATCATCGGTAAGGGCGGCCGGGGCATTTCCCGTGAGGACGCTTTTGACCACGTTTGGGGCTACACCATCATTGATGACTTCACCGCACGCGATCTGCAGCGCAAACACAAGCAGTGGCTGTTGGGTAAGTCCCTGGATACGCACTGCCCCATGGGCCCCTACGCCGTGACCAAAGATGAGGTCCCGGACCCCGGAGCGCTCCGCGTGCAGTCGTGGGTCAACGGAGAAGCCCGGCAGGACGGGCAAGTCAGTGACCTGATTTTCGATATCCCCGAACTGATCTCCACCATTTCCGCGGGAATCACTCTTCTGCCCGGTGACATCATCGCCACCGGCACACCGGCCGGCGTTGGAATCGGATTCAACCCACCGCGCTTCGTCCAGCCCGGAGACATCGTCGAAATCTCCATCACGGGTCTGGGAACCCAGCGTAACCAGGTTGGCGCCGTCGTTCCCGCCTGAAGTCCCCGCAAGGGCAGCCACCCAACACTGTGCGGAACCTGATCCGTACACCTATCCACCAGAAGGAGCCATCGATGGTTGTAAAGTACCTCCCCGAAGTTGACGGGCTTTCAAAGTTCGGAGACTACTCCCCCGTAGCAATTGCCGACGGCGTCGTGGCAATTGCCGGCCAGTTCGGCCTGGACACGACGGATCCTGCAAGCCAGGTCCGTGGGGCCTTTGCCAACGTCGGCAAGGCGCTCGAAGCTGCAGGCCTCGGATTCGACGACGTCATCAAGTTCAACACCTACGTCGTTGGCCGCGAAACCATTCCTCACTTCATGGAGACCCGCAAGGAAGTCTTTGCGGAGATCTACCCGGGAGGGATCTACCCGCCCAACACGCTGCTGATCGTAGCAGGCCTCGTTCACGAGGAATTTGTCGTCGAGATCGAAGCCATTGCTCAGAAGGACCCGGCCGCGTCCTAACCACAAGAGGCCACGAGCCCTTGTCCGTAGCACCGTGGGCGCAGTCTTCCTAAAGATTCAACGCCCACGGCGCTACGCCTCAAACCCCCGCTCGAATCGCCTGGTTTGGGACCCAGAAACAGGCTGATGCACCTGACCCAAGACTCCGTCACTTGCAGCCGGTCCCCAGCGCGAAACGGCCGAGCATCTGAATGCCTCACGATGATCGCGACCCGATGATTCCCGTTCAAAGGCTAGGCATCATTTCCGTACCCGCGCCGGCGCACCGACGTTAAACTCGCCAATTCTTTAACATCGCGTCAACATGAATTACTGAACGGACAAACCCATGACAACACATGGATCTGGTTTGGATGCCAAGGTGGGTATGCAGCGACGCGCCCGCTTTGGTAGCTTCATTGGGACCGCCATTGAGTGGTACGACTTTTATCTTTACGGGACGGCGGCGGCGCTGATCTTTCC
>NZ_JBQLIS010000037.1:0-10697 GCF_052156435.1 Paenarthrobacter sp. NCHU4564 | reverse complement strand
AACAGGTCACAAACCAGCACCACCACCAACCACACAGGCCAGCAGATCGCTCCGGAGCAACTTTTCAAACTTACCCGCTGGATTCCTCCGAGTCAAATCGGCAAGCTCAACCTGATTTCCTTGCGGTTTTCGTGTTGGGCTGTGCGATCTCTCGTGGGGATCAGCGCGGGTACTTACTCTACCACCGCCTCAGCCGAATCGCAAAGTCACCCGGAACAAGGGAAAGACCCGGCCCCCGCGGAGTTGATCACCCCCGGGACCGGGCCCCTCAGACAGACCTCGGCGGACTAGGAATCCAGCGTGAACCAGACTGCACCCAACGGGGGCAGCGTCACGGTCAACGCTGCAGGCTGTCCGTCCGTACCTGGAGTGGCTGCCACCAGCGAACCGTTGTTCACCACGCCCGAGCCACCGTATACCTCGGAGTCGGTGTTGAGGACTTCCTTCCACTTCCCTGCTTCCGGAACTCCAAGAATGTAGTCACGGTGGGGACCGCCGGAGAAGTTAACCGCGCATACCAGCGCTTTCCCGTCGTGATCCCAGCGGATGAAGGACAGGACATTGTGGTCCGCGTCCCCGCCATTGATCCACTGGAAGCCGCCGGCCTCGTTGTCCCTGACGTGGAGCGCCGGCGTGGACGAGTACAGGCCGTTGAGGTCCTTGACCAACAGCTGCAATCCACGGTGGGCAGGGATATCGGCCAGGAACCAGTCGAGTCCGTACTGCTCCGACCACTCTGCTTCCTGCCCGAATTCGGTGCCCATGAAGATGAGCTGCTTGCCGGGGTGCGCCCACTGGTAGGCAAAGAATGAGCGCAGGTTGGCCAATTGCTGCCACCGGTCACCGGGCATCTTCCGCAACATGGAGCCCTTGCCGTGCACTACCTCGTCATGGCTGATGGGGAGCAGGAAGTTCTCGGAGAACGCGTACACCATGGAGAAGGTGATGGTTCCGTGGTGCCACTTGCGGTTGATGGGGTCCTCGGAGATGTACTTGAGCGAGTCGTGCATCCAGCCCATGTTCCACTTCAGCCCAAAGCCAAGGCCGCCATGGTTGGTGGGAGCAGTAACGCCGGGGAACGCGGTGGATTCCTCCGCGATGGTCACAGCTCCGGGGTGTGTCTTGTAGACCGTGGCATTCACTTCCTGCATGAAGGAGATGGCCTCCAGGTTCTCACGCCCGCCAAACTTGTTCGGCTGCCACTGTCCTTCCTGCCGCGAGTAGTCCAGGTAGATCATGGAGGCCACGGCATCGACGCGCAATCCGTCGATGTGGAATTCATCAAGCCAGTAGAGGGCGTTGGCCACCAGGAAGTTCCGCACTTCCCGCCTGCCGAAGTCGAAGATCAGCGTGCCCCAGTCCGGGTGCTCGCCGAGGTTCGGGTCCGAGTGCTCGTAGAGTGGCTCACCGTCAAAACGGGCCAGGGCCCAGGAGTCCTTGGGGAAGTGCGCAGGTACCCAGTCCAACAGCACGCCGATGCCGGCCTGGTGAAGGGAATCGACCAGGAAGCGGAACTCGTCCGGGTGGCCGAACCGCGAGGTAGGCGCAAAGTAGGAGGTGACCTGGTAACCCCAGGAGCCGCCGAAGGGGTGCTCCGCTACCGGCATGAACTCCACGTGGGTGAAGCCGAGCCACTTCACGTAGTCCACCAGTTCCTTGGCCAATTCCTTATAGCCAAGGCCAAGGCGCCAGGAGCCAAGATGGACCTCGTACACGCTCATGGGCGAGTTGTGCGGGTCCTTCCGCGCCCGTGCTTCCATCCACTCGGAGTCCTTGAACCGGTAGTTGGAGTCGATCACGCGGGAGGCCGTGAGCGGCGGAACTTCAGTGCCGAAGGCCAGCGGGTCGGCCTTTTCCACCCAATGACCGGCCCGCGTGAGGATCTCGTATTTGTAGCACGCCCCTGCTGCAACGCCGGGAATGAAGACCTCCCAGACACCCGAGGATCCCAGCGAACGGAGGGCATGGTGGCGGCCGTCCCAGCCATTGAAATCGCCCTTGACGCGAACAGCCTGCGCGTTGGGCGCCCAGACGGCAAAGGAGGTGCCGTCCACATCGCCCAGTGACGTCCGGTAGCTCTGCAGGTGCGCTCCCAGCACGTCCCACAGCCGTTCGTGGCGGCCTTCACCGATCAGGTGCAAGTCCATTTCGCCCACGGTCGGCAAGTAGTGGTAGGGGTCATCAATGGTGACGGGATCGGCGTCGTACACCACCTCCAAACGGTAGTCGGGCACGTGCCCGTGCTGAAGCGGTTCCACGACAGCCACCCAGATGCCGTGTGCCTCATGCTCCATGGGGGTCCGGCCGGCTTCGGTGACCACCGTGACTGAGGTGGCGAGGTGCTTCACCGTCCGTATGGTGACGTGGCCGTGGTCGTCCAGGTGTGCGCCCAGGATGGAGTGCGGGGCGTGGTGCGCCCCGGCTGCCACACGGGCCAAGGTCTCAGGGTCCACGTGGAGGGGAACCCGGGGCCGTTCGGTGCGTGCAGAGCCTGTCATGTCATTACCTTCCGCTGTAGCTGCCGCGTTTCCGCCGCTGCTCGTGTTGTCGAGGATCCGCCGGGATGCGTTGACCGGAATGGACAGCCAGTCCGGTCTGTTCCGCAGCTCGTAGACCACCTCGTATAAGGCCTTGTCCAGCCACAATGCCACAAAGAGCGGCGAGCGGCGGTCTATGGTTCCCGGGTTAACCTCTCCGTACCCAGCCAGGAACGCTTCCGCACAGTCATCCACCCACGAATCGGGCACTGACGCTGCCGGGTTTTCGCGGACGGCCGCTCCTGCGGCGTAGTCGAACGAGCGGAGCATGCCCACGACGTCCCGCAGTGGCAGGTCGGGAGTATTGCGCTCGTCAATGGTGCGCAGGGGTTCGCCCTCAAAGTCCAGGATGGCCCAGCGGTCCGGCGTCCCGCCGGTTCCGGGCACCTTGAGGATCTGGCCCAGGTGCAGGTCGCCGTGGACCCGTTGCAGGCGTTCGACCGCTGTGGCGTCGACGTCACCGAGCAGGGATTCCAGGCTTGAGTCGTAAGGCCCGACGGCGGCAGCAGCTTCCGCCCATGAGGCACGGATGCGTCGGGTCAACTCGGCGACAACGGCGTTCCCCTGGCCCTCGCCGGCATCGGCTCCGGAAGTTCCGAAGGTCTCAGCAAGCCTGGCATGGACGGTCGCGGTAGCGGCACCAAGTCCATGGGCCTCTTCGGTGAAATCCTTGCCCGAAGACGCAGCCTCAACAGCCAGGCGCCACGCATCCTGCCCGCCGGCAAGGAATTCGTGTGCCACAGTCAGTTCGCCGGCAGCAGGGCCGTTGCTGCCCGAAGCGTCCCAGGACCCCGTGATCCACCCGAGCGTTGCCGGGACCTCACTGGTCCCGGCCGCGGTAAGGGCCGCTCCCAGTTCCACCTCCGGGTTCCTGCCCGCAGCCAGCACACGGAAGATCTTGACGATCGCTGCCGAACCGCCGTCGTCCACGATGACTGAGGTGTTGGACTGCTCGCCGGACAGGACCCGCACGGAAGTCGGCTGAGCGGGAAGGGTGACACGTCCCCGGATCAGGTGCCCCTGCACCAGACCGTTGCCCACCGCGGATTCCAACCGCATGAGCCCAAGCCATGCGGTCACGAAGCCGGCATCGAACACCGCGTCGTACACCAGTCGGAGCCCCAGCTTCGGATCGGTGAACTCCCCCAGCAAGGCTGTGGGGGCATCTGCCAGGGGCTGGGTCCGGAAGCTCAGCGGCACCTGGACCACATCGGTGCGGGGGCCGCCGTCGGACGTTTTGTACGTCACGGCCAGCAGCAGGACCTCCAACCCGGCAGCGCCGCCCGGGTCCTGCAGCGTGAACCCACCCACGCGCTCCAGCCCAAAGTCCGGGCTTTTGACCGGAAACCACCGCTTAGTGGGAAGCCAGCTCCGGAGAAGACTTTCAATCGAGGGGTTAAGCGTTCCCTTGCTCATCTCATCCTTTCGTCGACACCACTGGGATCGCCTGCGTCATAGGCGACGAGGGATTGGAAAAAGCTGAACGAAGCCGCAGCCAGTAAAAGGCGTGGCTCCCCAGCATGACGGTCAGGTGTCCGTTGTCCCCTACAGCGGGAAACGGCTGGCCGCCGAAAATATCGCGGAAACCCCTGCCGGCAAACTCCGGCAGGTCCAAGGTGGCGGCTACAGGGTGCTGGGACAGGTTGAAGACGCACAGGATGGTCTCCGGGTCCTCCCCCTCCGGGTTGCCCGGCACAAGCTCCCGCACGTACGCGAGCACTACCTCGTGGTCCGCCTCGATGTTCCGGTAAGACCCCAGGCCGAAGGCCGGGTGGTTCCTGCGTACGCTCAGGATCTGCCGGGTCCACCGCAGCAGCGACCCGGAATGGGCAGCCTGCGCCTCCACGTTGGCCATGCCGTAGTTGTAGACCAGGGACTGGATGACCGGCAGGTACAACTTGCCCGGATCCGCGGCGGAGAAGCCCGCGTTGCGGTCCGGGTTCCACTGCATGGGCGTGCGCACGGCGTCGCGGTCGTCCAGCCAGATGTTGTCCCCCATGCCGATCTCGTCGCCGTAGTACAGGAACGGGCTGCCGGGCATGGACAGCAGCAAGGCGTTGATGAGCTCGATCTCGGCGCGGGAATTGTCCAGCAACGGCGCCAGCCGCCGGCGGATGCCGATGTTGGCACGCATGCGCGGGTCCGGTGCGTACCAGCCGAGCATCGCGGCACGCTCGTCGGCAGTGACCATTTCCAGGGTGAGTTCATCGTGGTTGCGCAGGAAGGTTCCCCACTGGGCGCCGCGCGGAATTTCCGGGGTCTCCCTCAGCGTCTGGATGATCGGGGCGGCTTTCTGGTCCCGCAAGGCGTAGTACAGCCGGGGCATGATCGGGAAGTGGAAGGCCATGTGGCATTCCGGATCATCGTCCGTGCCGAAGTATTCCACCACCTCATGCGGGGGCTGGTTGGCCTCGGCGATGATCACACGGCCGGGGTAGTTGGCATCCACCATGCGCCGCAGGTCCCTGAGGAAGGCGTGCGTGGCAGGCAGGTTTTCGCAGTTGGTTCCCTCTTCTTCGAACAGATACGGAACCGCGTCGGCCCGGAACCCATCGATGCCCTGGTCGAGCCAGAAGCGGACGACGTCATAGAGCGCCTCGATGACGGCGGGGTTTTCGAAGTTCAGGTCAGGCTGGTGGCTGAAGAACCGGTGCCAGAAGAACTGGCGACGGATGGGATCGAACGTCCAGTTGGACTCTTCCGTGTCCACAAAAATGATGCGTGCGTCCTGGTATTTCTCGTCAGTATCGCTCCACACGTAGAAGTCGCCGTACGGACCCGTGGGGTCTTTCCTGGATTCCTGGAACCAGGGGTGCTGGTCCGAGGTGTGGTTCAGTGGCAGGTCGATGATGACCCGGACGCCCCTGGCGTGGGCTTCTGCCACCAGACGCTTGAAGTCGCTGATGGTACCGAATTCATCCAGCACGGACGTGTAGTCGGCGATGTCGTAACCGCCGTCGCGCAGCGGCGAATGGAAGAACGGCGGCAACCACAGGCAATCGACACCCAGCCATTGGAGATAGTCGAGTTTGTCGATCAACCCGTGGAAGTCCCCGGACCCATCCCCGTTGGTGTCCGCAAAAGCCCGGACCAGTACTTCGTAGAAAACTGCCTTGCGGTACCAGTGCGGATCATGCTGGAGACCTGGGGCGTTCAACTCGAAGGTGTTCTTCGGAGTGAAGTACTGGCTCGGGTTCTGCGGGGAAAAACTCACTAAGGCTGCCTCCTGATGTGGAGGATGTGTGCGGGCTCGTGGTGGGCGTCAAGCCGGACGTAGTTGTGATCTCCCCATTCCCAGCTTTGGCCGCTGATGAGGTCGTCCACCCTGAACCGGCCGTCCTCGTTGTAGTCTGCCGGGTCCAACTGCAGCGCCGCCAGGTCCAGGGAGACCGTGCTCTCGCGGACACTGTGCGGATCCACATTGACCACGATGATCAAGGTGTCCTTGGTGCCGTCCGGCAGCGTCTTGTGCTTGGAGTACACCACCGTGGCGTCATCCGTACTGGTGTGCAGGGTGAGGTTCTGCAGGTCGCCCAGCGCCACATGCCCCTTGCGGATCGCGTTGAGCCGGGTGATGAAGGGAGCCAGGCTGTGGCCGGACGCCGCCGCGCCTTCCCAGTCGCGGGCCTTGTACTCGTACTTTTCGTTATCGATGTACTCTTCCGCGCCTGGCCTGGCCACATGCTCATACAATTCGTAGCCCGCATAGACACCCCAAAGCGGGCTGGCAGTGGAGGCGAGGACCGCCCGGATTTTGAACGCCGCCGGGCCGCCGTACTGCAGGTACTCGGTCAGGATGTCCGGGGTGTTCACAAAGAAGTTGGGCCGGAAGAACGGTGCGCTTTCGTGGCTGACCTCGTGGAAGTACTCCTCAAGTTCAGTCTTGGTGTTCCGCCACGTGAAGTACGTGTACGACTGCTGGAATCCCGCCCGACCCAGGGCGTGCATCATGGCCGGCCGTGTGAAGGCTTCGGCAAGGAAGACAACTTCGGGGTTCTTTTTGTTGATCTTGCCAATCAGCCATTCCCAGAACCACACCGGCTTTGTGTGCGGGTTGTCCACCCGGAAAATCTTGACGCCGTGGCTGATCCACAGCTGGACCATCCTCAGGATTTCCTTGGAAAGGCCTGCCGGATCATTGTCGAAATTCAGCGGATAAATGTCCTGGTATTTCTTGGGCGGGTTTTCCGCGTAGGCAATGGTTCCGTCCACCCGCGTGGTGAACCACTCAGGATTCGAGGTGACCCAGGGGTGGTCCGGAGCAGCCTGCAAGGCCAGGTCCAAGGCCACTTCCAGGCCCAGTTCGTTGGCGCGGGCCACGAATGCGTCGAAGTCCTCGAAAGTGCCCAGGTCCGGGTGGATGGCGTCATGGCCGCCGTCCTTGGAACCGATCGCCCACGGAGAACCGGGGTCCTGCGGGCCCGGAGTCAGGGTATTGTTGCGGCCCTTGCGGTGCTGGAAACCGATCGGGTGGATCGGGGGCATGTAGATGACGTCGAAGCCCATCCCGGCCACGGCATCCAGCCGCTTGGCGGCAGTCCGGAAGGTGCCCGAGGTCCACACGCCGGTGGCGTGGTCCAGGACTGCGCCCTCCGAGCGCGGGAAGAACTCATACCAGGCGCCGCGGCCCGCCAGGTCACGTTCCACCTGCAGGGGGAACCGCTCCGAGACCGTCACCAGTTCGCGGATGGGAACACGCCCGACGGCGGCCAGCACCTCGGGGCTGAAACCGGCACCAAGGCGCTCCTCGGCAGATCGGGTGGTGTCGGCGAGCGCAATTGACGCGGCGCGGAAGGTGCGCTTGTCCGCAGCGCTGCGTCCGGCGTCGTCATCTGCCGCTTCCGACAGGAGGGCTGCGCCCTCGGCGAGCATCAACTCAACATCGATTCCCGCTGCGACCTTGACCTCGGCGTTGTGGTGCCAGGTGCCGTAGCGGTCGTGCCAGGCCTCGATCACGAACGACCAGGCACCGGTGCCTGCCGGGGTCAGCTGGCCCACCCAGCGGTCACGGCCTTTCCAGCGTTCCTCCTGGGAAGGGGAAAGGCGGACACGCTGGCGTTCCCGGCCGCGGGGGTCGAGCAGCACTGCCGACACGCCGAGCTGGTCATGGCCTTCGCGGAACACCGTGGCACTGACGGCGATGTCCTCGCCCGGGAGTGCCTTGGCGGGAAAGCGGCCACCCTCTACCACCGGCTGAACTGCCGTGATGGGGAACCGGCCGAAGCGAAGTCCGTCGGTGATGTCCGTTTTTGTCTTGGATTTCAGGGCGGTCAAGGTTCGCGAGGTAGTCGTCACAACCACGACGTTAGCGACAAAAATCACAGAATGCTAAGCACACGACCTATCTTCTTGACGCAAGGTGTCTTTTACCTAAAAGAAACCCAAAGCAGTTCCGACTGCCATGTGAGTCCGTTAGTGTGGCGCTCGTGAAGGCAATTCGAAGGTTTACAGTCCGTACCGTCCTCCCTGAGCCCATCCGGCCTTTGGCCCGGTTGGCCACCAACCTGCGTTGGTCCTGGCACCGGCCCACGAGGGAACTTTTTGCGAGCCTCAACCCGGCTCTCTGGGAGGCAGCGCAGCACGATCCGATCGCCCTGCTTGGCTCCATCAGCCGCGAGCAGCTGCAGGACCTTGCCAACGACGGCGGGATCGTCAACCGCATACAGGAAGCGGCTTCGGACCTTGACCGCTACCTCAGCGAACCGCGCTGGTACCAGGGGCTTGGGGAGGAAGCACCCAGGTGCATTGCCTACTTCTCCCCCGAATTCGGCATCACCGAGGTCCTGCCCCAGTACTCCGGCGGCCTGGGCATCCTCGCCGGTGACCACCTCAAGGCAGCTTCCGACCTCGGCGTGCCGCTGATCGGCGTGGGCCTTCTGTACCAGGCCGGGTATTTCAAGCAGTCCCTGTCCCGGGATGCCTGGCAGCAGGAAACCTACCCCGTGCTGGACCCGGACGGCCTGCCTCTGACGCTGCTGCGCTGGCCTTCCAAGGAAGACGGCACTCCCGGCAAGCCGGTCCACATTTCCCTGCCGCTGCCCAACGGCCGTGAGCTCCACGCGCATGTCTGGCGTGCCGACGTCGGACGCGTTCCCCTGCTGCTGCTGGATTCAAACGTGCCGTCCAACGACGAAGCCGCGCGCGGCATCACGGACCGCTTGTACGGCGGCGGCGGCGACCACCGCCTGCAGCAGGAGCTCCTCCTGGGCATGGGCGGCGTCAAGGCCCTGCGCGTCTACCAGGAACTGACCGGCACTCCTGCGCCGGAGGTCTTCCACACCAATGAGGGCCATGCAGGTTTCCTGGGCATTGAACGTATCCAGGAAGCCATGGCCGACCCCACCGCTCCCCTGACGTGGGAGGAAGCCCTGGCAGCCGGCAGGTCGTCCACGGTGTTCACCACGCACACGCCCGTGCCGGCCGGCATCGACCGGTTCGAGGCAGTGCAGATCAAGCATTTCTTCGACGCCGGACTGGCACCCGACGTGCCCGTGGACCGGATCCTGGAACTCGGCCGCGAGAACTTCGACGGCGGCAACCCGGCGGTCTTCAACATGGCGGTCATGGGTCTGCGGCTGGCGCAGCGCGCGAATGGTGTGGCCAAGCTGCACGGCGTGGTGTCCCGCGAGATGTTCTCCGGCTTGTGGCCGGGATTCGACCACTCGGAAATTCCGATCACGTCCGTGACCAACGGCGTGCACGTGCCCACCTGGGTGGATCCGCGGATCTCTTCCCTGGCCCGGCAGCAGTTCGGTGCCGAGGCCGAGGCCCTGGGCCGGTGGGACCTGGCGTACAACGTCAGCGACGAGGACGTTTGGGCGCTCCGCCGCGAACTGCGCGTCCAGCTGATCGAGGATGTCCGGCGCCGTTTGCGTGCCTCCTGGAAGAAGCGCGGCGCCGCGGACGCAGAGCTCGGCTGGACGGAGAAGGTGCTCGATCCCGATGTCCTGACCATCGGCTTCGCCCGCCGTGTCCCCACGTACAAGCGGCTCACGCTCATGCTGCGCGACCCCAAGCGGCTCAAGGCGCTCCTGCTTGACCCCAAGCACCCCATCCAGCTGGTGATCGCCGGCAAGTCCCACCCTGCAGACGACGCCGGCAAGAAGATGATCCAGGACTTGGTCCGGTTCACCGACGACCCCGAGGTCCGCCACAGGATCGTGTTCCTGCCGAACTATGACATTGCGATGGCCCGTACCCTCTTCCCGGGCTGCGATGTGTGGCTGAACAACCCGCTGCGGCCCCTGGAAGCGTGCGGTACGTCCGGTATGAAGGCAGCCATCAACGGCTCCCTCAACCTGTCCGTGCTGGACGGCTGGTGGGACGAGATGTACGACGGCGAGAACGGCTGGGCCATCCCCACGGCCAACAACGGCGCTTCCGCCGATGAGCGCGACACGATCGAAGCCGCCGCGCTCTACGAACTGCTGGAGACCCAGGTGGCACCGCGCTTCTACGGCACCACGGTGGCGCAGGGCGCGGGGGCGGCAGGACCGTCCGAGTCCAGTGTGGAAAAGGTGCCTACCCACTGGGTGTCCATGATCAAGCACACCTTGGCCCACCTGGGACCTGCCGTATCTGCGGAGCGGATGCTGCAGGACTACGTCAACAAGCTCTACTGCCCGGCCGCCGTCTCCGGACGCCGGGCAACGGCAGGGTCTTACAAGGAAGCCAAGGAGCTGGCCGCCTGGATCTCCAAGGTGCGCAGCGCCTGGCCGGAGATCGTGGTGGAGCACGTGGACTCCGTGGGCCTGTCCGAGGAACCCCAGGTAGGCGACACGCTGCAGGTCAATGCCTACGTGGCCCTGAACAGCCTCACGCCGGACGACGTCTCCGTGGAGGTCGCGTTCGGACGCGCTGAGGAATCCGACGAGCTCGAAGACGTGGTGGTAGCCGAACTCGCTCCGCTGGAGGACCTCGGCAACGGGCGCCACCTGTTCCGCGGCGACCTGGTCATCAACCGCTCCGGTTCCTTTGGATACACCGTCCGCGTGTTCCCGAAGCACAGCGCCCTGGCATCGAAGGCCGAGTTGGGCCTGATCGCGAACGCGTAAGCCCACACCACGTAGCCGGCCCCGGGGGGGGGGTGTTGGGGGGGGACCCCAACAACCGGGCCCGGGGGGGGGGGGGCCGGTGGGGGGTCGCCCCCCCCACCCCCGG
>NZ_JBQLIS010000036.1:0-10998 GCF_052156435.1 Paenarthrobacter sp. NCHU4564 | reverse complement strand
ATCACTCCCAGGAGTCCGAGTCCCTCCGGAAGTTGCGAGGTCACGTCACGTACCGTGTTTCGGTCCGGGTCGGCAAGTCCGACGCGGACATCGCCCGCATCCAGTGTGAAAGTAACGAATTTCATTGAAAACCAATCTGTACCAATGTAGACCAATACTTACCTTGTCGAGAGTAGCCCGTCCGCGCTCTGGTGGCAATACCGTTGTGAAAAGAGGAATTCTTGGACTGAGGCATTGGTATAGATTGGTCTTCTTGATAATCTGAGCGCGTGTTGGACTTCAGCAAGACCTTGCGCACAATGCTCCTCGACGGCCTTGCCGCCGGAACACTCGGTCCCGGCAGCAAAGTCCCAACCGAGCGCGAGCTGGTGAAGCAGCTGTCTACTTCCCGGAACTCCATTCGGCGTGCCCTCGCCCAACTGGAAAATGAGGGCCTGCTCATCCGGCATGTGGGCAGGGGGACTTTCCTCAGCGAAGCCGTCGCTACGGCATCGGCGTCGCCGTCAGACACCAGCCCAGCAACGATAATGCAAGCCAGGCTCGTCATTGAACCGCCTCTGGCGTCCGTGGCGGCAATGACAGCCACCTTGTCCGACCTTGAGCTCATCCGAGGTCACCTCATTGAGGGCGCCAGCGCTGACGGTTTTGAGGCATTCGAATCCAAGGATGCCGAGCTACATCGAGCCATTGCCGCGGCAAGCCGGAACGGTGTCATGGTACGAATGTTCGACGTCATGAACGCCGCTCGCGCCTTGCCGGTGTGGGGCGACCGCAAGCGACAGACGTCGACACCGGAACGGCGCCGTCTTTACCACCAGGATCACGTCGTAATCGTCGAGGCACTGCTCGGCAGGGATCCCGAAGGGGCAGAAGCGGCAATGCGAAATCATCTGCGGCGGGTAGCCGAGAATCTGGTCGGCGGTCCGTAGGGAGCCTGGCCGTCACGACCGCAGTACAAGCCGACATCCGGTCCCGTCACCCTCTCGCATGAAGCTAAACCCGCCCTCATCGTTCCTCCCGGGTGGGGCAGCAGCACCAGAGGCATGAATGCGCTCAAGAGGCTGTTTTCACCAGGCGAACACAGCCGGGCTCTTGGGCCGGATCTTCCAGTGGCAGAAACTACACCTGCATGAGAGCTCACACCAGAGTTTGTGCTCGGATTGTGCTAGCTATCGCCCGGATTGTCCTATCTGCGCGCATCAAGACTCCCTACGGTGGATAGGTAAGCTTTACCTAACTTTGGAGTCGATGTGTCTGTTTTCTCCCGTGTGCGCCTGTTCCGCCGCACAGCCTGTGTAGTGACCGCGTTGAGTTTGGTCGCCGCGGTGACGTCATGTTCGCCGGTCAGCAGCGGGGCGTCTGAGAGTTCGGACCCCGGCACCGGTGGATGGCCGTTGACGATGAAGCATCAGTTCGGTGAAACAACCATCTCGTCAAAGCCGGAGCGCATCGTGGTCACTGGAACCACAGATACGGATGTACTGTTGGCGCTTGGTGAGAAGCCTGTGGCGTTTCCCCAATGGATCAAGGAGTGGGAGCACGGGGTCGGACCGTGGTCCGTTGACGCGTTGGGAGACTCCAATCCGACACTCCTGCAATTCGGTGAGCTAGATTTCGAGGACATCGCTGCGGCAAATCCGGAACTCATTTTGGCGACCGGGACTCAATTGAGCGCAGAAGACTACGACAAACTCAATGGTCTGGCGCCTACCCTCGCTCCTGTAGCCGGTTATTCAGATGCCTATCTGGTGCCGTGGGATACCCGGGCTGTCCAGGTCGGTGAGGCAGTAGGGAAAAAGAACCAGGCTGAGCAATTGGTCTCTGAGGCGAAAGCGGGGTTCACCTCAGCAATGCAAGCGCACCCCGAGTGGCAGGGGCTGACTGCCGTGACTGTGATTTCCATGAATGGCCAGTTTGGCGTCTATGCCCCGACTGACAACAGGGGGCGTTTTATGGATGCTCTGGGGTTCAAAGCTACGGATTCCGCCAAGGACCTGGTAGGCGGGAAATTTTGGGCCGCGCTGAGCGAGGAGCGCTTGGATCTCCTCGACAGCGCCGATGTCATAGTCGTGCTGGAAGGCAACACCGCAGCACAGGAAGCCTTTGCGAAATCGAGTACCTTCCAACGCCTGGCGGCCGTAAGAGAGGGACGCATCGTTGAGGTGAAGGATCAAGACACCGTTATGGCAATGTCCGCCTCAACGGTGACTTCGATTCCCTACGCGTTGGAACGTCTGGTCCCTGCCATCGAAAAAGCCGTGAAGGACTAGTTGGGTGCCGTCCGAAGTCTGTCAGCAGAAGGCACCCGCTCACAGTCCGGTAGCCGATCGGCCTCGAAGCTCCGGCTTCCGGCCCCGAACCATCGTCATGCTGACGGCAGGGGTCTTTCTGCTGGTCTTGCTCTCCTCCGTAATGGTGGGGACGCTGTTTATACCGCCGGGTCAGGTTCTGGAGCTTCTGCTCCACTCGGGGCAGGGGTATGCCGCGGATGTAATCTGGCAGCTCAGGCTTCCGCGAACTCTCATTGGATTGGCTGTCGGGGCCGCCCTGGCTTTGGCCGGCAGCCTGATCCAGGCAGTTACAGGCAATCCTCTGGCGGAACCGGGCTTGCTGGGCGTCAATTCAGGAGCCGCTGTTGCCGTCGTTGTTGCCATAGGAGTTCTCCACATCAACGCTCCGGTTACCTATCTATGGCTGGCACTGGCGGGAGCCCTCGTAGCGTCCATCGGGGTTTCGATTCTCGGAGGAAGCCGCTCCCGTTCGGCCAATCCGGCACGGCTTCTTCTCGCGGGAGCAGCCGTCTCCGCTGCCATGGGGGCGGTCGTTTCAGCAATTTCCCTCTCGGACAGGGCAACCTACGAGCAGTTCCGTTACTGGGTAGTGGGAGCGTTGGGCTGGCCGTCCCTGGAGGTCTTGGGTGCAACTGGCCCCATACTGCTTCTCGGAATGGTGGTGGCCCTCCTTCTCGCAAGGCCCCTGGACACCTTGGCCCTTGGCGAGGACATCAGCCGTGGGCTCGGGATGCGCGTGGGAGCGGTACGCGCCGGGGTGCTGGTGGCGGTGACTCTTCTCTGTGGAGCGGCAACTGCAACGTGCGGCCCGGTTGGGTTTATCGGGTTGGCAACACCCCATATCGCCCGGGCTCTCCTTGGACCAAGCTACAGAAGAACGATTCCGTTTCAACTCATGTTGGGACCAATCCTGCTCCTTGGCGCGGATGTCATAGGGCGCGTCATTGCCATGCCGGCAGAGGTAGAGACTGGAATTGTCACTGCCTTCATCGGAGCACCCATCTTCTTGTTCATCCTCGCCCGCAGGAAAGTTGTCAATCTATGAGGTCCTCGGCGTTGACACGAACGCGTCCATCTCTGCCCAAACCGGGCTCCCGGCTGCGGCGTAGAATCTTGGCTGCAATTCTTGTGGCCGTAGTTCTGGTTTCGGTTCTGACGCTCCTCGGAGGGTTGGGCCATCCTCTACCGCTGGACAGGCTGGTGGCAGTTCTTGAAGGCAGCGGTACAACATCGGAAAAATACCTCGTCACCCAGATCCGGCTTCCCCGACTGGTCGTTGCCGTTCTCGTAGGGGCGTGCATGGGACTTGCCGGAGCGATCTTTCAGAATCTCACCCGCAATCCCTTGGGTAGTCCCGACGTCGTAGGCATCAACGACGGTGCTGCCACCGGAGCCCTTCTGGTGATTCTTGTTATGCACGCCGGTGAAACCGCCACCCCGCTCGGCGCACTTCTGGGCGGACTGGCCGCGGGGGCAGTGGTGTTTGTCCTTGCTGCACGACGGGGCGTCAAGCCAATGCGCTTAGTACTTGCCGGCATAGCCGTCGCCCCACTGCTCACGGCCTTCAACTCCTACCTCCTCATACGGGCCGACGTTGACAGCGCCGAAAATGCCTCCCGGTGGCTCGTGGGAAGCCTGGGTGGGGCCGAGTGGGGCAGGGTCTCCTACCTTGGCTTAAGCCTCGCGGTCTGTACCGCAGCGGTGTTGCTGCTGAAACGGTCCCTTGACAACCTCAGCCTGGGCGACGAGCTGGCTACTTCCCTGGGCGTGAGAATACTGCCCGTAAGGGTTACAGCAGGCCTTGCCGGCATCGTTCTCGCGGCAACAGCCACTGCGGCCAGTGGCCCCATCGGTTTTGTGTCGCTTACCGCACCGCACCTGGCCCGATGGATCCATCCAGGTGGATTCAGGCCCGTTACCAGTGCAGTGACCGGGGCTTCTATCCTCGTCGGCAGCGACTTCCTTGCAACCTATACATCCACCGCGATTCACCTGCCCGTGGGAGCGGTCACAGGTCTTCTTGGCGGAATCTACCTTGCCCTCTATCTCGGAATCAGTTCCCGCAGAGGCATCCAGGGGCACTGATCCGAGGCATCGACCCGATGCCTCGGATCCGAGTACAAACACAGAAAGTACGTCTTGAATAACGTAGCTACACCCCGCAGAAGTCATTTCGTGGATTTGCGTCCGCTGACCCAAAAACCGGAGTTCGGACGCCTATGGCTCGGATCTACGCTGGGAGGGCTTGGCGGCCAATTGACGGTCACGGCAGTCATGCTCCACATGTTCGACATCACCGGCAGTACGCTCGCCGTGGCCATGATCGCCGTTGCTGGTCTTCTCCCGATGATTGTCGCCGGACTTTATGGCGGAATGCTGTCCGATAGATTCGATCGCCGCAGTGTGGCCCTCTCAGCCGCCCTGGTGACTTGGGTCACGACGGTAGTTCTTGCCGTTGTTGCCTGGACTGGCAATGTCACCGAGTGGTGGCTTTATGCCCTGTCTATTGTCATTTCGGCCGCCAATTCCGTGGTTGGAACGAGTAAGTCGTCCATGACCCCACGACTGGTAGGGGATGACCTGATCTCAGCAGCTGCCGCGCTGAACGGAATATCAGTTGGCATCATGGTCATGGCCGGTCCTGCCGCCGGTGGCCTCTTGGTTGCTTTCGTGGGGTACCCGATGACCTACATGCTCGATGCTGTCCTAATGCTTTCATTGTTCCTCGGGCTGTGGACGCTGCCCCGTCTCCGCCCGGCGGGCTCTACGGGCACGCATCGAGCGGGCACCCTCGGTGACGGGCTGCGGTTCCTGAAAAGCGCCCCGAACCTGAGGACGCAGTTCCTTTTGGACATCGCTGCCATGGTCTTCGGGCATCCGACAGCGATATTGCCTGCAGTAGGTGTTTTTATCCTCGGAGGAGGCGCTATCACGACTGGGCTCCTCACAGCGGCGGTAGCTGTTGGCGCTTTCGCGTCGGGGTTGTTTTCCGGGCGTATCGGGGGATACCCACGCCATGGTCTGGGGATCGTCAGGTCTGTTCAAGCCTTCGGGGCAGCCACAGTCCTGTTTGGCCTGACACTTTTCGTTGCCCAGCTGGGATGGCTGCAGTCATCGCCCGTGGACGAAGCACACCCGAACGTCACTTTGTTGATCGTTGCGTGTTTCACGCTCATCCTCGCCGGCGCCGCCGACAATGTCAGTTCAATTTTTCGCACCACCATGTTGTTGCAGGCCACGCCTGACGCCTATCGGGGCCGCCTCCAAGGGGTCTTTACGGTAGTGGTGACAGGGGGTCCGCGCGTTGGGGCGTTGTATTACGGTGTGTTTGCATCGTTTGTCGCGCTTTGGGTCCCTGCAGTAGTTGGTGGGCTTGCCATCATCGGCATTGCCGCGGCAACGCTCAAGTATCTCCCGGCGTTTCGCCAATACGATTCCCGGGACCCGCGCCCCTAAGAAAACCTTGTCCGTAGCAGAGTCACCTAACTGGAGCGGACAGCACCATCTGGTGTCCTCAATGATTTGTCGTATTTTCTTCAAAGACTGAACTCCACTGGTACTATATAGAGCATCCCTTTGCCTGCTTGAGAGGAAACTGGAGTGGCGACACCGCTAGTTCCGCAGCGTTCGGCCCTTGTCCAGCAAGTCACCGCGATCTTGCAACGCAATATCGTCTCCGGGGCTTGGCCGGTTGGCAGTCGGCTGCCCCTGGAGGCTGATCTGCTGGCTCAGTATGGGGTGAGCCGTGTAACCCTCCGCCAAGCCGTGCAGTCCCTTGTCCATGTGGGGCTGCTGGAAACGATCCAAGGTAACGGAACCTTTGTCAGGGCAGTCAGCGAGGTCAATACAGTGCTGGCCCGCTTTGTGGCGGGAGAGGAGCTGAAAAACGTGTTGGAGGCCCGTCTCGCGATTGAGGTACAGGCGTCTGCGGTGGCCGCGGAAATGGCGACGGAAGAGGACCTGGTCGCGTTGGACGGTCTACTTGAGAAATCGAGAGAAGCTGCCGGGAGGGACGACGGGGACGCCTTGGCGCCGTTGTCGGCCGCGTTCCATCAAGCCGTCGTTGATGCGGCGCACAACCCTGTTTTGTCGCGTATCTACCGTGGTATTGAGGAAGGGATAGAACGTTCGGTTCGAGAAGCCTCTGCCCATCAACCCCTCACGTCATTCGTCGACGAGCATGATCTGGTCGTTGCGGCGATAAAGGATCGCGATCCTGCAGCCGCAGCCGCCGCCGCTCGGGCCCATCTTGAGGAAGTTATCAGCGGTCATGCCCGGGTAAGCGGGGCCGTAGCGGCTGTGGAATCCCGGCAAACTTGATGGGCGCATTTCATACGGTCACTCACCCAGAGGTTTTCTCCTCCTCCAAAGCGTTGGTGCATGTGGAGAACTCTTCGCACACGAGTGACCTTGCTATGCACGGACACGAATTCGCTGAAGTAGTAATCGTCCGCGATGGCCAAGCGATCCACACTACAGAGGCCGGCTCATTCGATATCCGCAAGGGGACCGTGGTGACCCTGGGACCCAATTCCTGGCACGCGTACCAAAACGAAAGCCGACTAAGGCTCTCGGTGCTGTACGTGTCAAAGTCGCTGTTGCAGCGGAGTGCCCCTGTCCCTCCTGAGGGGAGCACGCTCGGCGACGTTTGTGCATCAGGCGAAGTAACAGTACGGGATCTTGCCGCGGATGCCCAAGACTCTCTCGCACGGCTTGCTGATCGATTCAGCGCTGGAGTTGGCAAGACCGTTTTCGCAGAATTGGCCCTGTTCTACCAGGTTCTGGATGCCCTTTCACAGGTGAGACCCTCCGCGCGTTATAAATCCAATGTCCCGGAAAGTGCACCCTTTAGTGAGCCTGTCTCCGGACAGTCCTACAGTGACTTGATAGCCGAATCGATTCATCAATTGCGTCATGGATTGGATGAGGACTGGAACCTGGACCGCCTCGCGGCCCATGTTTCCATCTCTCCGGGACACCTGTCCCGGCTGTTTCGTCAGGAAACCGGAACTTCGCCCATGGCCTTCCTGAACCAGCTTCGAGCTGAGCGGATGGCTAGCATCTTGCGCTCGGGGACGACAGCAGTGGCGTCTGCAGGAAGGGCCGTTGGCTGGCCTGATCCTTCCTATGCATCCCGGAGATTCGCGGCCCACTGGGGCACCACACCATCGGCATACAGGCGGCGTACAGCTTACCGGGCTGCCTAAGGCGGGTCAAACCGCCGTTTCCCCTGATCGGCGTTCCAAACCCCGGATCCAAGAACCGTCTTCCTCCACAGGGCCGGATGACTGGCTCCCTGCCACTGGTTGGACACCGCGCGGTACTTGGACTGAGCATCGAATTTCGCTTGCGCTGGCCGGCAGTGTGTGATGATTTCCCCGGTCCCAAGCCTCGGAACCCAAGCCATGAGTCACAGACAAGGGGGACTGGGCCGCTTCGTGATGCGTCCCAGTCCCTCTGATGAAGCCGCTCTTCAGGTGAAATGCGCGGCCAGATCCTGTCCGCTGGTCTTCGTGCCATCCTCCGCCAACCACGCGGCGTTCAATCTCAGGTACAGGACTAACCCTTACCTTCACGCGCTTCAAAGCGTACGAACATGGCTTTGAAGCCCGGAGTGTTGGACACGCGCGCGACGTTTTCTTTATGGACGAGGGCATTCGCTTCTGGGAAGTAGGCGGCCGCGCAGCCCTTTGCCGTGGGATACGCGACCAGTCGGAAGCTATCGGCACGGCGGTCGACGCCTTGGAAAGTGCTCACAACGTCGACCAGGTCCCGGTCCCGGAAGCCCTGTTCGGCCAAGTCGTCGGGATGGATGAGAATCACCCGACGGCCATCCGAGATACCCCGGTACCGGTCATCCAGCCCATAGAAGGTTGTGTTGTATTGGTCGTGGCTGCGAATGGTCTGTAGCACAAGGTGCCCCTTGGGAGGAACGAGGTATTCCAGAGGGCTGACGGTGAAGCGGCCGCGGCCAATGTCGGTTGCGAAGGACCGAGTATCTCTTGGAGGATTGGGTAGTACGAACCCGTTCTTCGTCCGGATGCGGGTGTTGAAGTCCTCGAAGCCGGGCAGTACACGGGCGATGTGGTCGCGGATGACGTCGTAGTCCTCGGCCATGGCGCGCCAGTCCACGGAGTGGTCCGGGCCGAAAGTTGCCTCGGCCATGCGAGCCACGATCACGGGTTCGGCGAGGAGGTGCTCGGAGACGGGCGTTAGACGTCCCTGGGTGGAATGGACCACAGACATTGAGTCCTCCACAGACAGGAATTGAGCGCCTTTAGGGTGCTTATCGTCTTTGTCCGTCCTACCCAGTGTTGGCAGGATGAGGGAGGTGCGGCCGTGAACCACATGAGACCGGTTTGGTTTGGTGGAGATGTGTACTGTAAGCCCGATCCGCTGCATGCCTGCTTCCAGGGTCTCAGTGTCGGAACACGCCAAGGAGAAGTTGCCGCCCATGGATACAAAGACGTCCACGTCGTTGCGTTCAAAGGCTTCCATTGATTCAACCGCATCGTAGCCATGATGGCGAGGCGAGGTGATACCGAACTCATCGTCGATCGCGGTGAGGAGCGATTCGTTGGGTTTTTCCCAGATGCCCATGGTCCGGTCGCCTTGGACGTTTGAGTGCCCCCGGACGGGGCAGGCACCTGCGCCCGGTTTGCCGAAGTTGCCTTGCAACAGGAGCACGTTGACCATTTCCTTGATGGTGTCCACGGAGTGCGGCTGCTGCGTGACACCCAGTGCCCAGCAGAAGATCGTCGCTTTGGACTCGACCAGCATCCGTGAGACCTGCTCGATCTGTGCGCGGGTGAGCCCTGTAGCCTGTTCCGTTTCTTCCCAGTCGAGGGTGGCGCGGGCGTCGCGATAGGCATCGAATCCGTCCGTTTGCTCTGCGATGAAAATGTGGTCGACGACCGAACCTGGGACCTTGTTTTCGGCCCTCAGGAGCAGGTGGCCAAGGGCTTGGAAGAGCGCTAAGTCACCGCCGACCTTGATCTGCAGATACTCGTCGGCCAACGGGGTACCTCCGCCGACAACCCCTGATAGCGTCTGCGGATCACGGAAATTAAAAAGGCCAGCCTCCGGCAAGGGGTTGACCGCCACCACCTTTCCTCCCTTGTCCTTGCACTCCTTCAGCGCGGACAGCATGCGGGGATGGTTGGTGCCGGGGTTCTGGCCGACCACGAAGATCAGCTCAGCGTCATGGATGTCATCCAGCGAGACTGTGCCCTTACCGATACCGATGGTTGGATTAAGCGCCGAGCCGGAGGACTCATGGCACATGTTTGAACAGTCCGGCAGGTTGTTCGTGCCCAGTGAGCGGGCAAAAAGTTGGTAAAGGAAAGCCGTTTCGTTGGCAGTGCGGCCGGATGTGTAGAAAACGCAACGGTCCGGCGTCGATGCCCGGATGTGCTCACCGATGAGCTCGAACGCGTCATTCCAGGAGATTGGCGAGTAGTGCGTCTCACCTTCTCGGATGAGCACAGGCTCACTGAGGCGGCCTTGATTGCCCAGCCAGTATTCCGTCTTCGTAGCCAACTCCGCGATGGAGTGGTTCGCCCAGAACTCAGCTCCCACGGTGCGCAGAGTGTTTTCTTCGGCCACAGCCTTGGCACCGTTCTCGCAAAACTCCGCTGCCTTACGTTTCTTGTCCGACTCCGGCCAGGCACAGCCGGGGCAGTCAAAACCTCCACGTTGGTTCAGGCGCAGCAGTGACTGTGCGGTGCGGCTGACTCCGGCCTGGGCGACGGCGCGTTCCAGTGCCACCATGACGGCCTTGACACCGGCAGCCTCGGTCTTGGGTTTGTGGACCTGAAGGTTTTCCTCGTTGATGTCCGCCACAGGGGCGGGCTGCTTCCCAAATTTCACTTAGTACCTTTCGTTGGATGACATAGGGTAGTCAGCTAGTCGATGGCCGTCCCTACTGCTTCGCATGAGGATCAAACTCCGCACAGATTTTGCGTGGGGTCTGCGTCTCGTGACTCGATTTCGCATGTCGGGAGAGGAACACGTGGAGCCAGTCTTAGGGTGGGTCCAGTTTGCTGAGGCAGTTGGGAACTATCCGTCAGTTGATTTTGCAGATTGTGTGCTCATCCAGATCTATGAGTTTGCGCTCTCCCAGCTCAGCGTAGATCCAGAATTTGCCCTGGAGAGCTGCGACTTCGTCCACGGCGCCTGTAAAGTATTCGCCGGTGTACTTGCTCATCGCCGTGACTGTGTCACCGGAGCAGAGCATGTAGAGAAGATCCTTTTCGTATGCTGTCATCTGCTGATCTGCGTTACTCAGCCCGAACCCATGGGCGACGGGTCCGAATGCCTGGCCTATGAATAGCTCAGGCATAAGCTCGGACGCGGTCGTTCTCGTGAATCGTCCGGAATGGAACGCTGGAACTAAGTGCCACGGTGAGCTCCGTGAAGGAGTGCCGCGTAATAAGCACGCCGTGACGACCGCTTGCCTCTGCTTGGACCACTGCGCTGGCTACGACTTCGTCGAGAGCACGGTCCATGTCCAACTTCGAGCGCACGTTGATCTGGGCTACAACATGATTTGTCACAAAGTTCTCCATCTCGGATTCTGCGGTCCGAATGCATTGGGATCGGCGAACCAGGGCTGTCGCGTCGTCTTGCGACTGTTTGGTGGCTGTCGCCGGTCTGGGTTTTATTGGTGGGTGAGTTGGGGTTCGGGTGTGGTGGTGGGGGTGTAGCG
>NZ_JBQLIS010000035.1:0-13614 GCF_052156435.1 Paenarthrobacter sp. NCHU4564 | reverse complement strand
CCACCAGAGCCCAGGCGAGCCAACCGCATACTTTCCCGGATCACGGCGCGCCGAAGGCACTCACACGCTGGGTCGCAGTTGTGCGCGTTTTGAGGGCTCAAAACGCGCACAAATGCGACCTAGTTGGGAGGGCGGGGCGGGGTTAGACGGTCAGGTCCTTGCCCTTTGTCTCCGGGATCGTGAACACGAAAGCGATGCTGATCACCAGCAGGATTACCGCGTACACGTTGAACAGGTAGCCCTGGCCGATCGTGCCCAGCCACGTCTGCAGATACGGGGCCGTGCCACCAAAGGCAGCCACGCAAATGGAGTACGGAACACCCACGCCCACGGTACGGATGTGGGTCGGGAACAGTTCAGCGTAGACGGCGGGAACGATCGCGGCGCTGCCTGCGATGAAGAACAGCATCACGGACATGGAAACCGTGAGCTGCCACGGGGAGTCCTTCAGCAGCCAGGTCATGGGGAAGTGGAACAGGGCAGCCCCCGCGGAGGACATGATCAGGACAGGCTTGCGGCCGATGCGGTCAGAGAGCCGTCCCCAGAACGGCAACGCTGCGATGAACACCACGTTGGCGATGACACCGGCCCACAGGGCGGCACCGCGGTCCATCTTCAAAGCCGTTGCAGCGTAGCTGGGAGCCACGACGCCCCAGATGTAGTAGACCACCGTCAGGCCAACCGTCAGCCCGATGACCTGCAGTGCCTGCCTGCGGTACTTCACGATCTGCGGCCACATGGGAGCCCGCTTTTCCTGCGGGGCCTCGGCCTCGAATGCCTCGGTTTCCTTCATCTTGGCCCGCATGATCAACGCGTACACACCCAGCGCGCCGCCGATCAGGAACGGAATGCGCCAACCCCAGGCGCTCATGTCGTCCTTGCTCAGGACGGCGGTCAGGATCGCACCCAGCAACGTGCCGGCCAGGATGCCCGCGGTGCCTGAGGTGTAGATCAGGGTCGCCCAGAAGCCGCGCTCTTCCTTGGGTGCCATCTCGGAAAGGTACGTTTGCGACGACGGCAGCTCACCACCGTGGGCCAGGCCCTGGATGAGCCGGGCCACCAGCAACATGACGGACGCAAAGGCGCCAACGGCAGCGAAAGTCGGTGCGATGCCGATCAACAGGCTGCCGATTGCGCCCAAGGCCACGGCGATGGTCATGGACGTCTTGCGGCCGATACGGTCGCCGATCCAGCCGAACACGAACCCGCCGAACGGCCGGGCAACGAATCCGACGGCGAAGATCGCCAGGGTGGACAGCACGGCCGATGTGGGGTCGGATGAGCTGAACAGGGCGCTCGCGATGAACGGCGAGAACGTTGCGTAGATGGCCCAGTCGTACCATTCAACGGCGTTGCCGATGCCGGTACCCACGAGCGTGCGCATGTGGGATTTGTGGACCTTGACGTCCGGGGACGTTCCTACGGTGGCGGTCATGGGGTTCTCCAAAGTGGGGCGGGCTGGGGCTAGTTGCTGGATGCCAGGGTGGCGATGCGGGACACGGCGAGCTCGGCATACAGCGCGGCACCGTCGGTGAGGACGCCGTCGTCGAACGTTGCGTACGGCGAGTGGTTAAAGGGCGACGTCGCGTGGTCGGCGCCGGGGGCCACGGCACTGAGTCCCACGAAGGTTCCGGGAACCTCGGCAAGGACCCGGGAGAAGTCCTCCGAGCCGCTCAGGGGAGTTGCCATCCGGGTGAGGCGGGATTCGCCGAACATGCCTGCGATGACTTTCTCGGCCGTGTTCGTCTCGTCCTCGTCGTTGATGGTGAGGGGGTATTCCTGCTGGTAGTCCACGTCCACCTCCAAACCGTGGGCCGAGGCAATGCCTTTGAGGAGTTTGGGTACTGCAACCATCATCTTCTGCCGTGACTCTTCGGAGAAGGTCCTGATGGTGGCCTCAATGCGGGCAGTTTCCGGAATGACATTGCGTTTGGTTCCTGCGTGCAGCACACCGACGGTGAGGACTACGGGGTCGAACATGTTGAACTGGCGGGTGACCATGACCTGCAGGGCCATGACCATCTCAGCGGCGGCCGTGACGGGGTCCTTGGCGGAGTGCGGGGCTGAGCCGTGGCCACCGGCTCCCAGGACCGTCACTACCAACCCGTCGGAGGAACTGAGCATCACACCGTTCTTGGTGACGAACTGGCCGTGCGGTTCCAGCGACGAAAACACGTGCATCCCGTAGGCCGTGTCCACGCGGCGGCCGGCAGCATCCAGCACGCCTTCGTTGATCATGTAGCTGGCGCCGTCGAACCCTTCTTCGCCGGGCTGGAACATGAGGACCACGTCCCCGGCCAGTTGGTCGCGCCGCTCGGCCAGCAAGGTGGCAGCTCCGGCGAGCATGGACGTGTGGAGGTCGTGGCCGCAGGCGTGCATCGCGCCGTCAACCCGGGAGGTGTAGTCCACGCCCGTGGTTTCCTGGACGGGGAGGCCGTCCATGTCGGCGCGCAGGAGCACCACGGGCTTCTCGGTCGAAGCGTGGGCCGCGCCGCCTCGCAAAACCGCGGTGACCGACGTCGTATCTTTCCCGAGGGTGATTTGGTACGGGAGTCCGTCCAGCGCCTTGAGTACCTTCTCCTGGGTGCGGGGGAGCTGCAGGCCGATCTCGGGTTCGCGGTGGAGGTCGTGGCGAAGGCGGACGATGTCGTCCTGCAGTTCCTTGGCGTCGGCGGCGATGGTCATTCGTTCTCCTGTGATGCTCGGCTACGGGTTCCTTATGCCATTCTGTGGTGACCTGATTCACAATCCTGAAAACATCTGGAAAAACGCATTGTTTTGGATAGAACGCAGGATTCATGCAGCTATGCGCGAGAATGGAGCCATGGAACTCAGTGAAGAAGATCTGCGCCTCATCAACGCACTGCAGATTTCACCGCGCATCAGCTGGTCCGACGCCGGCGATGTCCTGGGCGTCCACGCCACCACGCTGGCCGCGCGCTGGGACCGTTTGCGGGCCGCCGGTGCTGCATGGACCACCGCCCACCTCATGGGCGATCCGAAGAACATGTGCCTGGCCATGGTGGACATCGACTGTGAGATGGACCTGCGCCCGGAAGTAACGGCCGCAGTTGCGGAGCTCCCTGAAGTCATCACGGTGGAAGAGGCTGCCAGTAACCGCGACCTCACGTTGACGGTGATTACGCAGGACCTGGACCAATTCAGCACCACCCTGTTGCCGCGACTGAAGGAGGTTCGTGGCCTGACGAAGTACCACACGGCGCTCTGTACACGGATCCACACCAGCGGCTACGCCTGGCGCCTCAACGTGCTGAGCAAGGCCGAACAGCAGGCGCTGCGTGCGCTCGCCGGGCCGGAGTCGGCCAACCCCTCAGCGCCCGACGCAATCGTGGTTCCGCTGCCCGAAAGCCACCTTGCCCTCATTCCGTTCCTGGCCCGGGACGGACGCGCCTCCGCGGCGGAGATTGCGCGCGCCCTGGGACGCCATCCGGCAACCGTTCAGCGCCAGCTGGGACGCGTGCTCGCCAGCAGAATGCTCTCCTTCCGCTGCGAGATCGCCCAGAAGTTCTCCGGCTACCCGGTCACCGTACAGTGGTTCGCCAACGTTCCCGCCGGCCAGCACGAAGCCGCCGCCACGGAACTCCGCGCCATCAGGAACGTCCGCTTCTCTGCCTCCACCACGGGCAGGACCAACTTCACCATGATCATGTGGCTGCGAACCCTGGCCGAGGTCATGGAGATGGAACTCGCCATCCAGCAGCGCATCCCCGGCGTGGAACTCGTGGAGAGCGTCGTCATGCTCAACACCGCCAAGCGTGTGGGCTGGATGCTCAACCCGGACTCCACGGCAACGGGCACAGTGGTGGCACCTTACGGAGAATTGCTGCCGGGTTCCGTTTAAGTACGACGGCGGGCTTGGGTACGACGGCGGCGCCCGGCGTGGGTGCCGCTCGGCGTGGGTGCCGCGGGTGGGTGCCGGCCGGCGTGGGTGCCGCGGGCGATCAGTGGCGCCGGGTCGCCCGCAGGACGGTATCCAGGATGGTCGCGGGATTGCCGTTAGGGTCCTCGATGGTCCGGTGCCTGGCCTCCATGACATCCACTGACCACGGCCCGCCCTCAAGCCCCAGGGCTTCCGCCAGCTCATCAGGGGTGAAGAACATCCCCGGCGCGTGATGGTGCCCCCACGGTGCCAGGCCATGTGGGTGATGTCCAACAATCAGGAGTGTCCCACCCGGAGCCACTGCGGCTGCGGCCTTTGCAGTCGAGTCCCGCCAGGGCAGCAAGGGGGAGTGGAGGAATTGCGCCGACACCAGGTCGAATGCAGGTTCAGGCGTCCAGTCGGCCAGATCCTGCTGCTGCCATGTGATGCTGTCCTGCTGCCCGCTCTGCGCTGCGTGGTCTGCTCCCCGCTCCAGTGCCACTGCGGAAACGTCCATGGCCGTGACGGTCCACCCTTGCCTGGCGAGCCAGATCGCGTCTCCACCCTCGCCGCAACCCAGGTCCAGCGCAGTTCCGGGTTTCAGGCCGGCCGCCTCTGCCACCAATTGGGGGTTGGGGTTGCCGCTCCAGATCTTCGGACGCTCGCGGTACATTCCGTCCCACATGTCCACGGCATTGTCTGCGTCTTCGTGGAGATTCAAGCGTCCCTGCTGGTCGCCGGCCTGGTGAGTGCCGCCGTCGTGCGTGTGCGCGTGCTGGTGAGTGCCGCCGTCGTGAGTGTGTTCAGCCATGACCCTAGCGTGCCGGGTGGCATCAAAAGGAGGCAAGCCCCGTTGCCGTTTCAGCAAACCCAACTGACTGGCAGCAGCGGTTGTTTTCAGGGCTCAGAACAACCGCTACTGCCAGTCAGTTGGGGTCGGTCCAGCGCAAAGCCCCCGCCCCGGTCGCGCCAAGTTCGTCCGACGGATTCTGCAGCGTGCAGGATTTCAGGCTCAGGCATCCGCAGCCGATGCACCCGTCCAGGTCGTCACGGAGGTGTTGCAGTGCCGCGATCCGTTCGTCGAGTTCCTTCCGCCAGCGGAGGGATAGCCGTGTCCAGTCCCGCTTGGTGGGCGTTCGCCCGTTGGGCAGCGAATCCAAAGCCTCGCGGATGTCCTTCAGCGGCAGGCCCACACGCTGGGACGTCTTGATGAACGCCACGCGGCGCAGGGTCTCCCGCGCGTAGCGGCGCTGGTTTCCGGGAGTGCGGTCGGCGCTGATGAGGCCGTTGCGTTCGTAGAAGTGAAGGGCCGACGCCGACACTCCGCTTCGCTCGGACAGCTCGCCAATGCTGAGTTCGCGATGGATGGTGCCCGGAGCCTGGGGCATGGCTCGACCTCCTGTGCAGGCGTGTGAATTGACCTCAACAATAGTTGAGGTTTTAGGGTAGCGTCCATGACCCCTGACACCTCCGCGGCCGGTATCCTGCGCCGTCCGTACCTGTTGGCCACCGTGGGTACGTGCGCACTCGTCTTCCTGAGTGCCTTTGAATCCCTCGCCGTCACCACGGTGATGCCGGTGGTGAGCAGGGACCTGAACGGCGCCAGCCTCTACGCGCTGGCCTTCGCGGGGCCGCTGGCTACGGGTGTGATGGGGATGGTGGGTGCGGGCAACTGGTCGGACAGGCGCGGTCCCAGGGCGCCTTTGTACGCGTCGGTGGCCCTGTTCGTTGTGGGTCTCCTCGTGGCCGGAACCGCATCAACCATGGAGATGCTGGTCTTTGGGCGGCTGGTGCAGGGTCTCGGTGGAGGAGCCATGACCGTTGCCCTGTATGTCCTGGTGGCCCGGATCTACCCGCCCACCCTGCACGCCAGGATCTTCGCCGCGTTCGCCGCTTCGTGGGTGATTCCGTCGCTGGTTGGTCCCTTCGCAGCGGGGTTGGTGGCCCAGTTGAGCAGTTGGCACTGGGTTTTCCTGGGCGTCGTGGGACTGGTGGTTCCGGCGCTCGCCATGGTGGTTCCGGCCATGCGGGGGATGGCGCCTTCCACTCAAACCGAGCCCGTCCCGTGGGCCTTCGGACGCATGGGCTGGGCTGCACTCGCAGCACTGACCGTCCTCGCCCTCAACCTGTCGGCTGACGTGCCGTCCGTGGGCGGGGTGATTGCCGCCGTCGCGCTTGTCCTTGCGCTGATCGCCGTGCGGCCGCTGGTGCCGCGCGGAACACTCACGGCGCGTCGGGGCCTGCCGAGCGTCATCCTGTCCCGTGGTCTGGCCTCGGCCGCCTTCTTCGGTGCCGAGGTCTACCTGCCCTACCTGCTCACCGAACGCTACGCCTTCACCCCCACGTTTGCCGGGCTCACGCTGACCGGTGCTGCGCTGGCCTGGGCGGGTGCGTCGGCGTTGCAGGGACGGCTCGGCTCACAGCTGGCCGATGCGCTGGCGGTGCGTGTTGGAGCCTTCCTGGTGCTGGCGGCGATTGCGCTGGCGTTCGTCACGGCAGCCCTGGGATTTCCGCCGGCCGTTGCGATCGGTGGCTGGCTCTTTGCCGGCTTTGGCATGGGCCTGATGTATCCGCGGCTGAGCGTGATGACCCTTGCGCTGTCCACACCGGAGAACCAAGGCTTCAACAGCGCGGCCATGTCCATCTCCGACTCGCTCGGCGGTGCTCTGGCGCTCGCCTCCACGGGGCTCGTCTTCGCGGCCTTCACGACGACGGACCCGTTTGCGGCGGTCTTCGCACTGACGGCGATCATCGCCGTCGTCGGGGTTGCGGTGGCGCCGCGCGTCGCGGGTCGAAAGCCCGCTACGGGTGGCGGGGCGGGGGCTTCCGACGCGCACCCCAAACTCTCCCTCCCCCAACCCAAGTAGGTCGCAATTGTGCGCGTTTTGAGAGCTCAAAACGCGCACAAATGCGACCCAGTTGGGGGCGCGGTGCAAAGGGGTGCCTCGATCGCTGCTAGAATAGGATCACTTGATGTGCGGTGACGCCCTGAAGGCTTGCTTGGAAGAGCGGGCAGCAGGGCATTTTTCATGTGAGAGGCACATCCTGCGTCGATGAACGCGTTCCATTTGGTCCCGGCCAGCGCTGCTGCAGCGAACCGGTAGACCACCTGACTTTTCCTCGGCGAACCCCTGGCCCAACCGGCGTCGGGGGCCGATGTCCGCCACAGGACACCGCCCGAAAGACATGAAGTACATGACTGCTTTTGCTGCCCTTGGCACGCCCAAGGCAATTGTTGAATCCCTCGCCGCCACAGGCATCGAAGAGGCATTCCCCATCCAGCTCAAGACCCTCCCGGATACGCTGGCAGGCCGCGACGTGCTGGGCCGTGGCCGCACAGGCTCCGGCAAGACCATCGCCTTCGCCATCCCGCTGGTGGCCCGCCTGGCCGAACGTGAGGCCTCCTACTTCCGCAAGCCCGGCCGCCCCATGGGCCTGGTCCTTGCTCCGACCCGCGAGCTCGCAACCCAGATCAACGCAACCGTGGAGCCGCTGGCCAAGGCCATGGGCCTGAACACCACGGTGATCTACGGTGGCATCTCCCAGGCGCGCCAGGAGAAGGCTCTCCGCGCCGGCGTCGACATCGTCATTGCCTGCCCCGGCCGCCTCGAGGACCTGATCCGCCAGCGCATCCTGACCCTCGAGTCGGTCGAGGTGACCGTGCTGGACGAGGCCGACCACATGGCGGACCTTGGCTTCCTCCCGGTGGTCAAGAAGCTCATGGACATGACCCCCAAGCAGGGCCAGCGCCTCCTCTTCTCGGCGACACTGGACAACGGTGTTGACAAGCTGGTCAACCGTTTCCTGTCCAACCCGCTGACGCACTCCGTGGACGATCCCCAGGCCGCCGTCACCACCATGGAACACCACGTCCTGGTGGTCAACGACCAGACCGTCAAGAAGCAGCTCATCGTGGAACTGGCCTCCGGTGCCGGACGCCGGGTGCTGTTCATGCGCACCAAGCACCACGCGCGCAAGCTTGCCAAGACCCTGACGGACGCCGGCATCCCCGCCGTCGACCTGCACGGCAACCTGTCGCAGAACGCCCGCGACCGCAACCTGGCCGAGTTCTCCAGCGGTGAGGTACGCGTCCTGGTCGCTACCGACGTCGCAGCCCGCGGCGTGCACGTTGACGACGTCGAACTCGTCATCCACGTTGACCCGCCCACAGAGCACAAGGCCTACCTGCACCGCTCCGGCCGTACTGCCCGCGCTGGTTCCGAGGGCACCGTGGTCACGCTGACCCTTCCGGAACAGCAGCAGGACGTCAAGAAGCTCATGCGTGCAGCAGGCGTGGACGTCTCCTTCGAACGCGTTACCGCCAGCTCCCCGCTGGTGGCCGAGCTCGTCGGTGAGGTTGCCGACAAGGTCGACCCCCGCACCCGTGCAGCGCTCCTCGCTGCCAAGCTTCCGCAGCAGGGTGGCGGAACGTCCACCGGCGCCAACGCCCAGCGCAAGCGGGCCCGCCGCTCCGGCCAGGCTGCACCAACCGCGGGTGGCCGTGGTGGTCGCGGCGGACGTGGCAAGGTCGCGGCCGAGCCGGTTCGTACCGACGTCAACCGCGCCGAGCGTCGCGCAGCAATGAACGACGACGTCGCCCGCAACTCCCGCGGTCGCGGCAAGTCCGGTGCCACGCACCGAAATGACGTTCCCGGCTCGCAGGGCCAGAACAGCCGCAGCGGGCGTCCGGCCACGGGGCAGCGCGCCTCCGGTGGACAGCGTTCCGCCACGGCTCCGCGTTCGGCGTCGGCCACCACAACCCGTTCCAGCGGGAACCAGGCCGTGTGGTCATCGAACACCGGCGGCACGTCGGGTGGATCCTACGGTTCGGGCAACTCCGGTCGTGGGAGCTCCGGCTCCGGTCGCCCGGCACGCAGCGGCCCCCGCCGTGCGTCGGCTCCGGCCTCGAACGAGCGCCGCGGCCGCTAGCACCAACTCACCAGCCCCGGGCGCGCCACTCTTCGAGATGGGGCCGCTCGGCTCCGAGGGTTGTGGGCAGTCCATGTCCCGGGTGCACCACGGTGTCATCAGGGTAGGCGTCGAACAGTCGCTCCGACACGTCGTTCAACAGTGACGTGAAACGTGCGGAATCGTTCTGTGTGTTGCCGACGCCTCCCGGAAACAGCGAGTCGCCACTGAAAATGTGCGCAGGCCCGTCCGGATCCTGGTACACGAACGCAATGGAACCCGGGGTGTGCCCACGCAGGTGGACCGCCCGGATCTCGATGTCGTCGAACCGCTCAACGTCGCCGTTGTTGAGCCGCACATCCACCGGAACGGGCAGCGCATCGGCGTCGTCCGCTCCCGAGGAGGTGCTGGCCCCCGCAACCTTCACCAGCTCCGGCAGCGCACGGACGTGGTCCCAGTGCTGGTGGGTGGTGGCGATCCGGAGCAGTCTGGTGGGCTGGGCCGAGTCGGCAGCGCTGTCTTCGAGCAGTTGCTGAATGGCCGGGAGGTCGTCGGCGGCGTCGATCAACACCTGCGCACCCGTCGCCTTGGACGTGAGCAGGTAGACGTTGCTGTTCATTTCGCTGACGGAGATGCTCCTGATGGTGACGTCGCGGAGTGAGTGAATAAGCGAATCCATGCGTTCAGCCTACGTGGTTGGCTTCACGGCCCTGCGACACCCAGTTCGGGTCCGCGGAGCGCGAACCCACGACGGCGGCAGCGGCTTGGTCGAGCACCTCGAGTTGGGCTTCAGCCAGGTCAAGCGACAGTGCGCCCAGGTTCTCGTCGATGCGGTGCGTCTTGCGGGTGCCGGGGATGGGAACCACGGGGATGCCAATGCGGCGGCCCTGGACGAAGAGCCAGGCGAGGGCCACTTGGGCCGGGGTTGCTCCGAGTTGCGCAGCCACATCCTGGACGGCGGCCACCACGGCTTGGTTGGCGTCCAACGCCCCTTCGCCGAACCGGGGGATCTTGTGGCGGAAGTCGTTCTCGCCCAGGTCGCTGGCGCTGATGGTTCCCGTGAGGAAGCCGCGGCCCAGCGGCGAATACGGCACAAAGCCAACACCGAGTTCCTTGGCTGCAGGAACAACATGTTGCTCGACATCCCTGCTCCAGATGGACCATTCACTCTGGACCGCGGCAATGGGATGGACGGCGTTGGCCTGCCTGAGCTCCTCGGCTGTCACTTCCGACAAACCGAGGTGCCTGACTTTGCCCTCACGGACCAGCTCCGCCATGGCCTCCACGGTTTCCACAATCGGAACGCGGAGGTCACGGCGGTGCATGTAATAGAGGTCAATGACATCAGTGTCCAGCCGGCGGAGGCTCGCTTCCGCCGCTTGCCTGACGTAGGCGGCATCCCCGCGGACGCCCGAGTAGCCGTCCGCGGGGTTGCCCTCAATGCCGAACTTCGTGGCCAGTTGGATCTCGTCGCGGCGCTCCTTGAGTAGCCGGCCGACGAGTTCCTCGTTGCTGCCCGCGCCATACACATCCGCTGTGTCGATGAACGTGATGCCCGCATCCACGGCGTGCCGGAGTGTTTGCAGGCCCTCTTCAGGATCGATCCCGCCATAAACGGGAGTGAGGGCCATGCCCCCGAAACCGAGCGGACTGACGGACAAGCCGTCCCCGAGGTGAACTGCAGTCATGACGTGCTCCAATACGCGTTTAGGTGCTCTTGAAGGCGTGAACTACACGTATGCTGCGGGTATTCCTCGGCCCGATTCGATGGGGAAGTGCCCGGCGCTGGTTGGAGCGTTCGGTGCTACTCGGCGCTGGCGGTTTTGTCGCTCTTGTCCGCTGGGAGGGCCTTCAAACCGGCAGCACAGCCCACGATTCCGGCAATGAACAGCAACTTCAGCGGGCTCGCCGGCTCAACACCGGTGACCATGGCCCAGCCGACAGTCAGCGCCGCGCCAATTCCTACCCAAACGGCGTAGGCCGTGCCCAGGGCAATCCGCTTCACGGCGATGCCCAGGCCGATCATGCTCAGGGTTGCCGTGACTGCGAACACCAGGGTAGGAACTAATTGAGTGAAGCCGCTCGACAAGCCCAGCGCTGTGGCCCACACGGCTTCGAGGATGGCCGAGGCAAGGAGAATCAGCCAGTACGCGCCGGCCTTGTTCGACTTCAGGGTTTGGGTACTCATGGCTACGCCACCACCTTCAGGCCGACCACGCACGCACCGATGCCGGCGAGCAGCAACAGACGTGCCGCCGTCGGGCGTTCCACCTTGGTGACCATGGCGTAAGCCGAGGTCAGCACGACGCCCACACCAACCCACACCGCGTATGCCGTGCCCGTGGGGATGGATTGCATGGCAATCGCGAGTCCGCCGGTGCTGGCAATGACCGACACCAGGAACACGATGGTGGGGATTGGCTTGCGGAAGCCCTTGGAACGGTGGAGGGCCGCGGCCCAAACAGCCTCAAGCGCTCCGGAAAGAATGAGAATTAACCACGACATGACAGATCCTTTGGCCAGTCTTGTCGCGTGCCGGGTACTGAACCGTCGTCCGGAGGTTCCAGAGCGGAACCTTGATTTCAGGCTAGCAACTCCGGTGCGGGGTGGCCACCTCTGGTGGTTAACGTCACCACTTAGGCATGGTCAATGGAAATAACGGCCACGAAGCCCCGGCCTGAGATTTCCGGACTGCGGACATCCGACCCGACCACGGCGTCATACCGCGAGAGCTCCACAGGCTCCTCGACGGAGGGAGCCGGCCCGCCGTCGTCGGACGTTTCCGCGGCGCCGGGTACCACCGATGCCTTGCCCTCCAGGAGGACTGCCAGTTGGCCTTCGAACACGGGATGCGGACGCTTCTTGGAGATCTCCACAATGGAGGTGTAGCCCTTGAACTTATCGGCGCGGGCAATAACGTTGAGGTCCCTGACATCGCCCGTGGGGAGGGTCGCGGATGATGCAGCTTCACCGGAGAAGCGGAAGGGCCGGTATTTCTCGAGTGGGTGCTCGGAGCCGTCCACGGTCAGGAGCAGCAACTCGCCGTCGATGATGGTGATGACGCGTTCCATGCCGGGAAACGCCGAGAAGTCGCCTGCTTTGGAGACGTCGGCGATGCTGACGCGCCAGTCCCAGGTGCCGTCCTGCTCCGAGGCGGCTTTCGGGTGGCTGGCGAGCTCTCGCGTGACGCCTCCGCCGTTACGCCAGGGCTGGGGACGGAGGTCAGCAAAGCGGATGATGTCCATTGCTCCAGCCTAGTGCGGGAGCCCGGTTCTGCCTCGGCAGGCAAGGCTTGCTAACGTCATAGGAGGCTTGTTTTTGCTGGTGATGGCTGGAGGCACGGAATGTTCGTTAAAGTGTGTGGTTTGAGCACGCCCGAATCCGTGCGTGAAGCCGTGGACGCCGGCGCCGATGCCGTCGGTTTCGTGCTCACGGCCAGCCCCCGCGAAGTCAGTCCTTCCACTGTCCAGCAACTGTTGCCCTTGGTGCCACCTTCAGTCCATGCCGTTGGCGTTTTCCGCCACGAGTCCGCCGCTGACGCCGTTGCCGTTGCGCGGGAGGCCGGCCTGTCCTGGGTCCAGTTGCATGGTCACCGCACTGCGGCTGTCGTTGAGGAAGTGCACGACGCCGGGATGCGGCTCATCAGGGCCGTCACCATGGGTGCCTCCCCGGAAGAGTTCGGTGATCTGGGCGAGGACCTGTTCCTGATCGACGCCGCCGTGCCCGGCTCGGGCGAGGCCTGGGACTATGCGTCTGTTCGGGAGAAAGCGTTGGACGGGCGTTCGTGGTTGCTGGCCGGTGGCCTGGAGCCTGGAAACGTGTCCTCCGCTGTGGCCGCTGCCGGTGCATGGGGTGTGGACGTGTCCTCCGGGGTGGAGTCCTCCCGCGGCGTGAAGGACCTGGCCAAGGTCCGGGCGTTCGTCGAAGCCGCCAAGGCCTGACCCTCTCTCACCGTTTGCCTGGTTTGGCCGGACGCTCTCTCACCTTTTGCCCGGTTTGGCCGGATGCTCTCTCACCGTTCGCGGCTTTTCAGCGGACGCTCTCTCACCTTTTGCCCTGTTTGGCCGGACGCTCTCTCACCGTTCGTGGCTTTTCAGCGGACGCTCTCTCACCAAATGCTCGCTGCTAGTCGAGCGCCGCATCTAATTTGTCGAAAGACGTGCCCCATCCGTCCCGCGTCATTTCCACCCACTCTTCAGATGCGAAGGGGCCCTGGGTCAAATGCATCCTCGTCCGGCTGCCGCCCAGGTCTTCGAATTCGAGGCGCATTTCTTCATATTCATGGTCGGCATCCGGGGCGGCTTTTGCTTGGGCGACCAGCAAGCCGGGGGCGTCGAGCTGGGTGATCACGGCTTCAATGGGCGCTTCCTGCTGACCGTTCTCATCCGTCCAAACCATGACCACCTGCCAGATCCCGCCGACTTCGGGCTCGACGATAATCTTTCCCCGGGGAGCTTCCACGTCAACGGGCCCGAACCACCTGGTGAGCTGGTCCGGGTCCATCCAAGCCTCAAACACTTTCTCGCGAGGGGCGTCGAAGTCCCGAGTCAGGGTAAGGGTGTGCTGTGCCGTGCTCATGGTGCTCCTCGGTGTCTAATTCAGTGGATACCGTTGTGCCGTTTCGGCCGTCGTCGTAGCGCTGTCCTGTGACCGAGTCTAGGCTGACAACCGTCCGAAACCGACGCTCTCTCACCAAACCACCCGATATTCGAAACGCTCTCTCACCCTCGCGGGGGAGGCCCGGAACGCGGTGAGAGTGCCCCTATGTTTTTCGTCAAGCTGTTGATGGGTGTTTTGGTTGGTAGAGGGTGCTGTCGCGGAGCATG
>NZ_JBQLIS010000034.1:0-16813 GCF_052156435.1 Paenarthrobacter sp. NCHU4564 | reverse complement strand
ACCCTCTCTCACCTTCCGCCCGGTTTCCCGCCACCCTCTCTCACCTTCCGCCCGGTTTCCCGCCACCCTCTCTCACCAAAACCCCCACCCTGTTTGAACGCGTTCAAAACTTGTGCCACACTCATTCTTGAACACGTTCAAGAATCTGACGAAGGAACCAACATGGCTGCCAAGAGCGAACAAACACGGCAACTCGTAGCCGACGTCGCACTGAAGATGTTCCGCGAGATCGGCTTCGAGAAGACCACCATGCGGGCCATCGCCCAAGAAGCCGGCGTCTCGGTGGGCAACGCCTACTATTACTTCGCGTCAAAGGACGAGCTGGTCCAGGAGCTTTACCTCCAGGTGCAGGACGAGCATGCTGTCGCCGCGGCCGCGGCCCTTCACAACGTGCAGGATCTCACCGGCCGGCTCAAGGCCGTGCTGCACACGG
Organism: Paenarthrobacter sp. NCHU4564; assembly: GCF_052156435.1. Classification (NCBI taxonomy): domain Bacteria; kingdom Bacillati; phylum Actinomycetota; class Actinomycetes; order Micrococcales; family Micrococcaceae; genus Paenarthrobacter; species Paenarthrobacter sp. NCHU4564. The sequence continues at coordinate 16,380 of NZ_JBQLIS010000034.1, read as the reverse complement.
GCATCGACGTCATGACCCCGTACCACGAGTTCGGTTCCGACTTCATCGCGACGGCGATCCGGCCGTCGTCGCCCGTTAATCCGTTCGGCGAGGCGTCCACCGCCGCACGTGACGCTTCGCTCGCGATCTTCCGTTCCGCCGTCGACGGTTCCTCCCCCGCCGTCGCCAGGAAACTCCGGGCAGACCTGCCGGAACTGTTGTGGCTGGCGTACATGGGAATCGCGCTGTTCTGGGTTTACGACGCGTCCGAGGGCCAGCGCCGCACCCGCAAGCTCATCGACGGCGCGGCGCCGCTGGTTGCGCGCGGGCTGTCATTGGCAAAGATCCCAGGCGTCAGCAAGGTGTTCGACGACGTCCTGGGAGTGGTCCGCAGCGTGAAGGCCGAATCGTGACACCCACGGTGGTGGTCGCGGGAGCGTCGGGCTTCATCGGACGGTACTTCCGGAGGCGGTTCGCCGCGGAGGGCTGGCAGGTCCGCACCATCGGGCGGGACACTTCGGCTGACGCCCAATGGAACGACGACGGCGGCATCGCCAAGGCGCTTAACGGCGCCGAACTGCTGGTAAACCTCGCCGGACGAACGGTCAACTGCCGATACAACGAGCGGAACCGTCGGGAGATCCTTGACTCGCGGGTACAGACGACGCGATCGTTGGGGGTCGCACTCTCCCGTTGTGATGAACCGCCACGCACGTGGATCAATGCGAGCACCGGGACCATTTACCGGCACGCGGAGGACCGGCCGCAGTCAGAAATCGCTGGCGAGTTGGGTAGCGGATTCTCCGTCTCCGTGGCCCGCGCGTGGGAGGACGAACTGGCGGCGGCCTCAACTCCGTTGACCCGGCAAATTCCTCTGCGGATCGCCATTGTCCTCGGCAGGGACGGAGGAGTCATGGGTCCCTTCCGGAACCTGGCGCGGCTCGGGCTGGGCGGGCACATGGGCCGCGGGACGCAGAAGTTCAGCTGGATTCATGTGGAGGACTTGTTTCATTCGGTTCTGTTCCTTCACGAGCGGCCCGAGCTGTCCGGGCCAGTCAATGCGGCGTCGCCATATGCTGTGGACAACCGTGAACTGATGTCCTTGGTCCGGCGGAGCCTCGGTGTGCCGTTCGGAGTTCCAACACCGGCGTGGCTGTTGGGGATGGGCGCCGTCATCATCCGCACGGAGACCGAACTGGTCCTGAAGAGCCGATGGGTCGAGCCAAGGAAGCTGGTGGAGGCCGGCTTCGCGTTTCAGTATCCCGCTCTTGCCGACGCCCTCAACGCGATCAGCAGATCCAGCCGATGATGACCGACCCGAGTGATGAGTATGCTCCGGCAGAGTTGAACACGCCGCAGTACCGCCCCCTGCACCGGGTGGTTCTCAATGGCAAGAGCCTGGCCCTGGGTGTCCTGGTTGCGTACCTGGTCTTCAGCTCGTTGTTGGCCGTGCAGGCTCCCGACTGGGCTCTGATCTTCTTTGTTTACGCCGCGATCCCCGTGGCATTCATCGGCACGGCCGTAGGAGCTTTACTGGGATTGGCCATGCGCCGCGTGCGCAACCAATGGCTTCACGTGGCTGCGTTTTTCGCGACCGGGGCTCTCATCTGCCTACCCTTCGGCGGTTTCTCGAGTTGGGGCGCAACCTTGTTTAGCCTGTCCATTGCGCTGGCAGCAGGGATCGGCCGGCTATCGGTCTGGCGACTCGTCCGCATCACGCAACGCTCTCTCACCTAAGCGCCCCCTCAGCCGAACGCTCTCTCACCAAAGCGCCCCCTCAGCCGAACGCTCTCTCACCAAAGCGCCCCCTCAGCCGAACGCTCTCTCACCGTCCATCTCAAGGTTCGTGGCGCCGTGGGATTCCGACGTAACGCGGCACCTCCCTCACGTACTCGATGTAGGGCTGCCCAAACTCTTTCTGAAGTGCCCTTTCTTCCCAGAGGGCGCCAAGATGTTCCACCAGCATGCCCGCCGGCAGAGTCACCAGAGCCCACGGCGAACCCCTGAATGCCGCTACACCGGCATGGATCATCCACCAGCCCAAGTACATAGGATGACGGCTCAGGGCATAGGGGCCGCTGGTCACAAGTTCTTCAGGGCGGCCCAAGGCAAAGGTCCCCACGGTGTGGCGTCGTCGTTCCACAACCGCCCAGGCTGTAACTCCCGTGCCGGTCAGCAGCAAGATCGTCCCCACGACTTTGCGAGTGCCACGAACTGGTGTGATCGGCGTCGGCAATACCCGGTCGAGGACCCCGTCCAGGACGAGTCCGAGCACTTGACCAGGTGGAAGCGGTATTCCGCCTGCTTCCTGTTTCAGGATGAGAACCACCCGCCGAAGTGTGCCCATGCCATGAACATTAATCCCGTCCCAGCCCGAAGGCCACGGCCTGCACGCACGGAGTGAGAGAGCATCCGCCCAAAACCGGCGATCCCTGAGAGAGCATCCGCCCAAAACCGGCGATCCCTGAGAGAGCGTCCGCCCAAAACCGGCGAACGGTGAGAGAGCGTCCGGCGGGGGAAACCTAAGGAAGTGTTAGGAAATCCCCTCCCGCGTTGGCTGTGCCGTGCATCACCCATAGTTTGGAATACGTCCTCTTCACCCCCAAGAGGGCCTTTCTAAGTCACGAAGAGCCATGCGCAAGGACGCCATGAGCACGAGCTTCATGGACAGCACGAACTCATGAAAGACACGGCTGCCACGTGCGCAGCCGGCCAGGAAGGTTCATTGATGAGCACCCAACAAGCTGCGCCCCTCAGCGAGGCGGCCCAAACACGCAAGGCCGTGAGCAATATCCTCAAGGGCTCCGCGGGCAACCTCGTGGAGTGGTTCGATGTCTACGTCTACACGGCGTTTGCTGCATACTTCCAGTCACACTTCTTTAATTCGTCGGACGATCTGCAGGCGGGCCTCGAAGCGATGGCCGTGTTCTCGACGTCGTTCCTCGCCCGTCCAGTCGGCAGCTGGTTCTTCGGCCGCTACGCAGACCGCAAGGGCCGTAAGGCCGCGCTGACGCTAAGTGTCACCATGATGTCCGCGGGCTCATTCTGCATTGCGATCCTCCCCACGCAGGACGTCATCGGCTTGTGGTCCATGATCTTGCTGGTGTTCATCCGCGTGCTGCAGGGATTCTCCGTCGGCGGTGAGTACGGAACCAGCGCCACCTACATGTCCGAAGCCGCAACGGCGAAGCGCCGCGGTTTCTTCTCCAGCTTCCAGTACGTGACGCTGGTGGGTGGCCAGATGTTGGCTCTCCTCGTCCTCGTGATCCTGCAGAACACCATGACCAAAGAAGCCCTCACCGAGTGGGGCTGGCGCATTCCGTTCGCGATCGGCGGCGTCGCTGCCTTGGTTGTCCTCTGGCTCCGCCGTTCCATGGAGGAAACCGTCTCGGCCGACCAGATCCGCGCGGCCCACATCAAGGTGGAAGGCGAAGCCCAGCCGGGCACCATGAAGCTCCTCTTCACCAAGCACTGGAAGCCATTGCTCATCTGCATCGGCATCACGCTCGGTGGCACGGTGGCGTTCTACACGTACACCAACTTCATCCTGAAGTTCATGAACGATACCTCCGGCATCGCCAAGACCGACACCTCTGTGATCAACTTCTGGGCACTGTTCATCTTCATGCTGCTGCAGCCGGTGTATGGCATGATCTCGGACAAAATCGGCCGAAAGCCCCTGCTGGTGTGGTTCGGCGTCACAGGTGTCCTGTTCACGTGGCCGCTGCTGTCCACTTTGGCCGGCACGCAGGACCCCTTCATGGCGTTCCTCCTGATGATGGGCGGCCTGCTCATGGTTGGCGGCTACACGTCCATCAACGCCTTGGTGAAGGCCGAGCTCTTTCCGGCATCGATCCGGGCCCTGGGCGTGGGCCTGGGCTACGCAATTGCCAACTCGCTGTTCGGCGGCACCGTTCCGTTGATCGGCGCAGCACTGCAGAAGTCCGGCCAGGAAAACCTGTTCTTCACCTACGTAACGGCCGCGATCTTCGTATCCCTGCTGGTGTACATCTTTGCGTTGAAGAACAAGAAGGCTACCCACCTGGACGCCGAGCAAGGCAGCGCGTTCAAGGTCAAGGACGAGGACGACAAGAAGGACCTCGTCAACGCCTAAAGGCCGTGCCTGCGAGGCCCGCCCTGCGCCCTTTGGTCATTCCAAAGAACGCAGGGCGGGCCCAGCTTGGCTAAGGGGTGGGCGTTTGGTGATAGAGGGATTCCCTGAAGGCGCCGGAAGGTGATAGAGCGTTGGGAAAGGAGTAACCTCCAAGACGGAGCAAACGCCCCGCAAGCAGGAGGAAACCCCACAGTGCACGTGCTTATCGTCGAGGATGACGACTCCGTAGCATCTGCCCTTGCTGCCGCCGTCGCATCCGCTGGCCACAAAGCTGCACGGGTTTCCCGGGGTGAAGACGCACTGCTGGCCCATCGGCAACATGAGGTGATCCTCCTCGACCTCGGCCTCCCCGACATCGACGGCCTGGACGTCCTCAGGAAACTGCGCCAGGTCACGCAGGCTCCCATCCTGATCCTCACGGCCCGTGATGATGAACGCAGCGTGGTGCTGGGCCTGCGTTCAGGAGCAGACGACTACCTGGTCAAGCCCGTGAAACTCGTGGAACTGCTGGCAAGGATCGAGGCGGTGACCCGACGTACCAGCCGTTCAGGGCAGGGCACACCCCACGTCATCACCGTAGGACCCGTGACAGTGGACCTGGACCGCCGCGTGGCCGCCGTCGAAACCCGGGAACTGGCACTGACAGCGACCGAGTTCGACCTCCTCAGCCTCCTGGCCAGGAACGCCGGCTCGGTGGTGACGCGCGAACAGATCCTGGACGCCCTCTGGGGTGATGCTTTCCTCGCGAATTCACGCTCCCTGGATGTCCATCTCACGGCCTTGCGTTCCAAGCTCCAGCAGCCGGGGTTCATCATCAACGTACGCGGCGTGGGCTACCGCGTGGAGGGCGAACCCGAATGAGGGTGCGGGTCCTCGGCATCCTGAGCCTGCTGGTGGTGGTCATCGTAGCCACCGTTTCCAGCGTGATCCTGACATCGGCAGGCCGCGAACTGACCCAGGAACTGCAAATCAACCGGGTCGCAGCCCTCAACAGGTTCGCCCAACTGGCAAGCGACGCCGCGCAGGACAACAACACCACCCAGCTGGAACGCGAGATGAACCGGTACTCCGAACTGTACGGCGAGGGTGTCCTGATCCGGCTGCAGGACACCACGGTCGCCTCGGGCGGACTCAGCGAGGAACGGCACGATGTCCGTGACGCCCTGGGACGTGCGAGCCTCAACCTCAGTGACACAACGCTGAACCCGGTGAGCCCGTTCACCACCGGCAACGAGGTCCTCTCGCGTCCATTCGGGACAGCCAGCCAGGTCCTGGGCGAAGCGGTGGTTGAAGTGGACCTCGACACGGCGCGCCGGAAACTCCGGGAACGCTGGGGTGCTGTTGGGCTCGCGGCTTTGGCTTTGGCCGCGCTGCTCCTCCTTGCGGCCTCACGCATTACCGGCTGGGTTCTCAGGCCCGTGCAGCGGCTCAGTTCTGCTGTCCATGAACTGGAAGCCACGGGCAGGACCATCCAGCTCCCCGAAGCCGGACCGCCCGAGCTCCGCGAACTCAGCCGTTCCTTCACGGCCATGGCCAATACGGTCACCGAGAGCATGGAATCACAGCGCCGCCTGATCGCCGACACGTCGCACCAGCTCCGGAACCCGGTGGCCGCGTTGCGGCTGCGCATCGACCTGCTGCAGCTGGAACTTCGTTCGGCCAAGGAACAGCAAGCCGCAGCGGGTGTGGTGGCCGAGCTTGAGCGGGTTGAGGACATGCTCGACGGCGTGCTGAAGCTGGCTGCCGCTGAGCACCGCGCCTCCGCGGGGGCTGCCCCTGCAGCGCACCCGATGGCAGGGCGACGGGCGTCCGTGATCGATGCCGTTCCCGTGCTGCAGGGAGAAGTTGAGCGTGCCATGCCGACGGCCGAAAGGGCCGGATCAACCCTTGCCACGGACTTTCCCGGGTCCCCGGTGGAAGTCCCCTGCAACCCGGAAGAACTGGCACAGATGGTGCGTGAGCTCCTGGCCAACGCCATCAAATACGCCCCGGGCGGCCACATCACCGTGGCGACGCAAAAGACGCAAGGAGGTGCCGCCGTCGTGATTTCGGACGACGGTCCCGGCATCCCCGAACAAAGCCTGGCCGCCGCTAAAACCAGGTTTTGGAGGGGGCCGCAGCACGGCGCGATCGAAGGAAATGGTTTGGGAATGACGATCGTGGAGCGCCTGGCGCAGGCCAACCAGGGAACGCTGGTACTGCAGAACAGGAAGCCGCACGGACTGTCGGCTCGCGTCGAGTTCCCGTCCCCGGCAGGAGGAACCGGTGCGTGATCCTCAGCTGACGCGGAGGAAGCTGCTCGCGGTGGGGCTCGCCGCTGGGCTGTCAGCCGTTGGAGCGAGCGCCTGTACCGCCGTCGATCAAGCGGGCAAAGTAACCGTGGCGGGCGGCGAAACCGGAGGGTTCTACCTTGAGTTCGCCACGCTGCTCGCCGGGCTCCTGCAGCGGGAAGGGGTGGCATCGTCTACCGAAACGCTGATCACGGGCGGCAGTCTCGACAACATCCGGCGCGTCTTGTCCGGCGAGGCGACATTCGCCGTCGCCCTCGCCGATGCCGCCGTACGGGCCGCCGCAGGGCAGGAAGCGGCCAGCCAGGACGGAAAAGACCTGGTGGCCTTGGGCAAGGTGTATGAAAACTACGTGCACTGCATTGTCCGGGAGGACAGTGGCATCCGCAGTGTTGCCCAGCTTGCAGGGCGGACCGCCGGCGTTGGCGAAGTTGGTTCGGGCACGTCGCTGACTGCGGACCGCATCCTGGCGGCTGCAGGCCTGGCCGGGGGCGCCGCCCCGGGACCGGTGAGGCAGGTGAACCTGGGGCTCAGCGAGGGACTGGCCGCACTCAAGGACGGGTCGATCGACGTCATGATCCAGTCCGGCGGTGTGCCCACCGCACCGATCGTCGGCACAGCGGACGAAGTGCAGCTGCGGCTCCTGGACCTTTCCGACCTCATCCAGCCCACCAGGACCCTCTCCGGATTTTTCTACGACCGCGTCCTGATTCCCGCCGGCACCTACGGTGACGCTCCCGCGGTCTGGACGTTGGGGGTGGCCAACCTGCTGCTGTGCCGGCGGGACCTCGCCGACGCGTTGGCGCGCAGTACGGTGCAGCTCCTGGTGGAACGGGCCAGTGAGCTCGTCCCGGCCTCGAGCGCCGGGGTGCAGTTCCTCAGTCCGGAAACCCTCATCAATACCGCCGGTGTTCCCCTGCATTCCGCTGCCCAGGCGGGCTACCGGGAACTGCACGGCTGACCGCCCGGTATGCCCGGTATGCCCGGAAACGGGACACCCTCAGGAAACTGGCAAAATGGAATCCATGACTTCAGCCGTTTCCCCTGCCATTGCACTGACCATCGCCGGCTCGGAAGCGACCGGCGGCGCCGGTGCGCAAGCCGACCTCAAGACCTTCCAGGAACTGGGAGTGTTCGGCATCGTCAACCTCACCTGCATCGTCTCCTTCGACCCCAAGGACGACTGGAACCACCGCTTCGTCCCGGTGGACCAGCAGGTTATCGCGGACCAACTGGAAGCAACGACGGCGGCCTACGGTGCCGCTTCCGGCGCACCTTCGGTTCTGGACACCGTGAAGATCGGAATGCTCGGCAGCCCGGCCACCATCAGCACGGTTGAGGAGGCCCTGCGTGGCGGCGCGTTCGCCAACATCGTGCTGGACCCTGTGTTGATCTGCAAGGGCCAGGAACCGGGGCACGCGTTGGATACCGACCAGGCGTTGAAGGCCCAGATCCTTCCCTTGGCCACGTTCGTCACCCCGAACCACTTCGAGGCCGAGTCGTTGTCCGGCATTGCCATCACGGATGAGGAATCGCTGAAAGCCGCAGCCATCCGCATCCACGAGCTCAGCGGCGCAGCGGTCCTTGCCAAAGGCGGGGTGCGGCTGGAAGGTGCTGACGCCGTCGACGTTTTCTACGACGGCGAGACGCTGGAAGTCCTGCGCGCCCCGAAGGTGGGCGAGGTTGCCGTGTCCGGTGCCGGCTGCTCGCTGGCCGCCGCAGTGACCGCCGAGCTCGCCAAGGGTGCCACCCCGCTTGAGGCGGCCCGGACTGCGAAGGCTTTCGTGACCGAGGGAATCCGCAACCGCGTGGCCTCCGGCGCCCCGTTCGACGCCCTGTGGCAGGGCGTCGCGCTGAGCTAGCGCGAGACCTTGCCCATCAGGGACGCGATCGGGCGGAGGAACAGCGGGCGGGCCAGGAACCACCCGGCGGCGGTGAAGACGATCGACGCAGCGAAGATACCGAAGCCCCACCAGCTGGTGTTGTCGTCGTTAGCGGCGTACATGTGGTTGAGGTTGCGGAGGGCGCCGGTGGCGAGGACCAGCGTCACGTGGACGATCACGAACGCCACGAAGTAGATCATTACCGGGAAATGGATCTTGCGGGCCAGTTCGATCGGGTAGAACTTGTTGACCGCAGCCTTCTTGGGCCACGCACCGGACATCCGCAGGCCCGTAATGATCGCCAGGGGCGCAGCGATGAAGACGGTGATGAAGTACGTCAGCAACTGCAGGGCGTTGTAGTTGTTCCAGCCGTTTTCGACGGGCCAGTTCAGCGAGGCGTACTGCAGGCCGGCCGAGACAGCGTTCGGGAAGACGTCCCAACTGGTGGGCACAATCCTGAGCCACTGGCCGGTGGCAAAGAGCAGCACGATGAAGATGATGCCGTTGAGCACCCACAATGCATCCAGCGTCAGGTGGAACCAGAGGTCCAGGCTGATCTTGGTGGGCGGGTTCTTGGTTTTGATGAAGCCCTTGTTGTTCCGGGTCCAATAGGCGGGCGGACGGGTGGTGGTCCGCACCTGCCAACCCGATCGGATGATGAGGACCAGGAAGAACATATTGAGGAAGTGCTGCCAGCCAAGCCAGGCAGGGAATCCGGTGGGAGCTCCCTCGGGCAGGTCAGAGTGGCCGGGGTAGTCGATGAGGAACTGCTTCACGGGTTCCAGCGTCCGCAGCCACATCGCAACCAGCACCAGGACCAGCGCCAACACCAGCGCGCCAGCGGTGATGACCCCTGGTTTGAACCACCTGTTCGACGTGATCCCGGACGACTTGCTTGAAACGGACATCAGGCCGCGTTCCTCTCTGGCTTGTTGGCGTGCGACCAGTTGGCGCTCTCATAGCGATTCAACCAGTTGCTGCCCGACGGTGAAAACGGCTCCCGGGTTTTGGGGCGTTCGGCGTCAAAAATCGCAGCATTTGGTTACATACTGCAATACATATTTCTAGAACAGACTTCCAGAATTATTTCCTGTATTTTGGGCCTTGGTCAAGGATGGGCCGCTCCCATCCGCCTCTCGGTCGGTTCAGCATTCCAGAAACCGTCCGGAAGACACACCGACGCTGCGGCAAGGAGGTCCCATGGTCCGGAAGACGTCTGACGCCGGGGTCCACGCGGGCTCCTGGCAATGGTCGCGCACGGCGGCCACCCGCCGGAACCTTCTTGACGCGGCCGGCGCCGTTTTCTCCGAGCAGGGCTTCAGCAACGCCGGGATCTCCGATATTGTTGCCCGCTCCGGCTCCAGTGTCGGCAGCCTCTACCACCACTTCGGCGGCAAGACCGAACTGTTCCTCGCCCTGTGGGACGACTACCAGAACGAGCACGAACGCCTGGTGGCGACCGCCGTCGCCAGAGCCCGCAAGTCCGGCGAAGACGATCCGCTGGCGCTCTTCAACGTCGGCAGCCGGACCTACTTCGACTACACCTGGAAGCACCGCGACTTGGAGCGCGTCTTCATCGAGGGCGACACTCCCCCGGGCTTTGAGGTCCTCCGGCGCGAACGCGGCCGCGAGTGGGTGCGCCAAAATTCCGTCCTGCTCGGCACCAGCGAGGACACCCTGGGCCGGCTCACCGTCGCGGTGATCACGGACATCATTACGGTTGCCGGCCAGGAGGTCGCCTTGAGTGGCAGCAAGAAGGAGGCGGACGACGTCGTAAAGGCCGCGGCAGTGCTGGTGGCGCGGCTGGTTCCCTAGCGCCGCGCGCCGAATTCGCCGGAAGCGTGCTTGCACACCGGGAAACTTCCGGCGACGCCGCATCGTTCCAGCGAACTCGATTCGCCGACCTAACGGGGGTCTGCCACCCACCCGGTAAACAGCGGCATTCCGCTCTCCACGTGCAGAATCTCGTAGTGGAACGGACGGTCAAGGATCATCACGCGATCCGGAACCAAGGCGCTGGAGGCCTCTGCGTTGATCTGGGTCACGGCGGAAGCGATGGTCCCCTTCTCGGCAACGGTAATGTTGGCGGCCTGTGCAGCCTGCGTCAGTTTCATTCCCTGCTGGATCGCGTCGAAATCGGTGGAAGTGGCCAGCGTCTCCTTGAGTCCCAGGGATTCGAACACCTTCCGCAGTTCGAAAGTGGTCTTGTGGTCCCACTTCGGCAGACTGATCTGCACCATTTCTCGCGAGGCCGAGGCCAACCCCTTCGCCACGTCCCCAAGCACCTCAACCGACACCGTCTCCGAACCGCGTGAACCCGGCGTGCCGCCGTCGGGCAGTATCAGCCGCATAACGAAACCCTCGGCATAGGGCAGGTCCACAGCTTTCCACCCGGGAGCTTCCGCGTACGCCACGGCGAGCGGAGCGTGCATGGTTGGCACGTTGATCACTTCACCACCGGCCGTGGTGAACGGGCGGTCCGCGGTGTCGTTCGCATCGAAGGGGGTCTGCCAGGCGGCGGCGAAATAGAGCGCGTTGAGCAGGCTGAACGTGTTGTCCGGACTGTACTTTGCCGGCGCTTCCTTGATACGGCCACCGGTGTTCTTGCTGACCCACTGGTCGATGGCGGTCTTGGTCACGGCCTCGTCCCTAAAGCTCACCGGGTACACGCCTGTGCCGAAATGCCGGGCGAGCGTGGTGAGAAATCCCTCGCCCGCAGGCACACCTTTATCCACGAACAGCCCATTGGCTGCGTGCATGACCGGCGTGCGCGGCGGGTTGTCTTCGTCAACGGAGCCGGGGTCGCCGTCGAACTTTTCCAGGGAGGCGAGTAGCGCGTTCATTGCCTCGTCGCGCCCCTCTGCAGGGAGTCCAAGCACCGCATCCATCTCCGCCGCTGCGGCGCCCGAAGCACCAGCGCGGAGCATGCTCAGCGCGATCAGCAAACTTGCCGGAGCCGACACCACGTTGCCGTTGGTGGAGTCGCCGCCATCTGCCAGCAACGTCCCGCCAAGCTTGCGCGCGGACGCGTTGAACGCCTCAAGCTGCGCGGAGTAATCGGCCGTTTGGACCGAAACGCGCGTTACGCCGTCGGCCTTAACCAGCACGACGGCGGCTGGCTGGGGCGCGCACGCTGTGACGGCTACCAGCGCACCCGCCACAGCAACTGCGGCGATCCTTGACAACGTCCGAGCCATGACCCAACCCCCTTGGAAACCGTGATGGCTTCATGGTGCGCTGAAGGCAGGCAGAGTTCACGCGATGTGGAAGAGGGATGGACGAATGTTGCCGGAATGTGAGAGAGCGATCCGGAAAAGAGGCCGATCCGTGATAGAGGGTTGGGAGGGGGGAGGTCAGCGCCCCGAGTGGGCCGCCAGGAAGCTGTAAACCTCGGTTTCGTCCACGCCGGGGAAGGCGCCCGGAGGCATGGCAGCGAGCAGGTGGGAATGCGCCCGGGCAGAGGGCCACGCGTTGCCGGCCCATTCGTCGGCCAACGCGGCCGGCGGACGCTTGCAGCAATTGGGGTCCGGGCAGTTCGAGGTGGCCCGGGCCGTTGTTTCCCGGCCACGGAACCACTTCACATGCTGATACGGAACACCAATGCTCAAGGAGAACTCACCCGCGGCCGAGCGCTCGGTGCGGGCCGTGCACCAGTACGTCCCGGACGGCGTATCCGTGTACTGGCTGTAAGCGCTGAACTTGTCCGGCACATCGAACACAGCCCGCGAGGTCCACGCCTTGCACGACGGCTGCCCCTCAATCGCCCCGGTGTGATCCTGCGGGAACGTCACGCCGTCGTTCTCGTACGCCTTGTAGATGATGCCGGACTGGTGGGTCTTCTGGAAGTGCGTGGTGATGCCCAGGTGCTTGGTAGCCAGGTTGGTGAAGCGGTGCGCGGCGGTTTCGTATGACACGGCGAAGGCATCGCGAATGTCCTCCACCGCGATTTCCTTGGCCGCCTTGGCCTTTTGCAGGAACTCCACCGTGGCGTGCTCGGGCAGCAACAAGGCCGCCGCGAAGTAATTGGTGGCCACACGCTGCGCCAGGAAGTCGCCGTAGTTCCGCGGAGTTTCGTGCCCCAGGACATAGTGCCCCAGCGCTTGGAGGAGCACCGAGCGGGGGTCGTGGTCCTGCCTCTGGTTCTGTGTCAGATAAATTCTGCGGTTCTTCAAATCCGTCACGGACCGCGTGGAATGCGGCAGGTCACCCACATGGTGAAGCGAAAAACCGAGGTTCTCGGCGATGTCCGCAATGACGTGCTGGCTCAGCGGACCCGTCGTGTAGCCGACGCCCTTGAGGACCTTCTGTGCCTCGGCCTCATACTCGGGGAAATAGTTGCCGCGCTCGCGCATCATGGCACGCAACTCGCCGTTCGCGCGGCGGGCTTCTTCCGGCGTCGCGGCTTGCTCATTAAGCTTGCGTTCGAGCTCCTGAAGCAGCCCCACCTGCGACTCCAGCACCTCCAGCGGAAGCCGCGAGCTGATGCGGATTTTCGGCAGGTTCAGCGACTCGTAGAGCGGTCCCCGCTGGTACCGTTCCAGCTCGATTTCCAGGGCCGCACGACGGCTGGGCGGCTCCGCCCCCAGCAACTGGTCGATGCTCACATTGAGGGACGCAGCCAACTGCTGCAGCAGACCCAACTTGGGCTCGCGCTTGCCGTTTTCGATCAGGCTCAGCTGGCTTGGCGCGGTCCCGACGGCGGCACTCAAGTCATCGAGCGTCAGGCCTGCTTGCTTGCGCAAATGGCGCACGCGGCGGCCAAGGCTGATGACGTCCAGTTCAGGGGACGCAGGGGACGACGACGGCGACGCGACTTCGCGATTCCAGCTCACAGGCGACATTTCTTGAGGATACGCGAAGAACTGCATTTCTTTCCATGCCTTTCCTCTGGAAAGCCTCTTGAAAGTGCAGAAAAGTAGTTCTCACGAAAAAGAAACACAGACCCCGGGCAAGCCGGCCGAAGCAGCAATGACGCAGCGGAGGCCGGCCCGGGAGCCCCGCCATATGAGGAGACATGCAATGACCGCATCGTTTGAACCAGCCGAACAGACCGCTGAACAGCAGGCAGCCGCGCTGGAACTTGAATGGTCCGCCAACCCGCGCTGGGAGGGCGTCACCCGTGATTACTCGGCCACCGACGTCGTCCGCCTCCGCGGCCGCGTCTCCGAAGAGCACACCCTGGCCCGCCGTGGTTCGGAGAAGCTGTGGAAGCAGCTCACGGAGGAAGCACCCACCGGTGGTTACACCAACGCGTTGGGTGCGCTGACCGGCAACCAGGCCGTGCAGCAGGTCAAGGCCGGGCTGCGCGCCATCTACCTGTCCGGTTGGCAGGTGGCCGCTGATGCCAACCTTTCGGGCCACACCTACCCGGACCAGTCCCTGTACCCGGCCAACTCGGTTCCGCAGGTTGTCCGCCGCATCAACAACGCCCTGCTCCGAGCAGACCAGATCGAATACGCCGAGGGCATCAAGACGGTCGAGGACTGGCTGGTCCCGATCGTCGCCGACGCCGAAGCCGGTTTCGGGGGCCCGCTTAACGCCTACGAGCTCATGAAATCCATGATCACCGCAGGTGCCTCGGGCGTTCACTGGGAAGACCAGCTCGCTTCCGAGAAGAAGTGCGGTCACCTGGGCGGCAAGGTCCTGATCCCCACCCAGCAGCACATCCGGACCCTGAACGCAGCCCGTCTGGCAGCCGACGTCGCCGGTACCCCGACTGTCGTGATCGCCCGCACCGACGCCGAGGCCGCAACCCTGATCACTTCCGACGTGGACGAGCGCGACCACGAATTCATCACCGGTGAGCGTACGGCCGAGGGCTTCTATAAGGTCCGCAACGGGATCGAACCCTGCATCGCCCGCGCCAAGGCCTACGCCCCCTACTCGGACCTGATCTGGATGGAAACGGGCACCCCGGACCTGGAACTGGCCCGCAAGTTCGCCGAAGCCGTCAAGGCCGAGTTCCCGGACCAAATGCTTTCCTACAACTGCTCCCCGTCCTTCAACTGGCGCAAGCACCTGGACGACGCCACGATCGCGAAGTTCCAGCGCGAACTCGGCGCCATGGGCTTCACCTTCCAGTTCATCACCCTGGCCGGCTTCCACGCCCTGAACTACTCAATGTTCGACCTCGCCCACGGTTACGCCCGTGAAGGCATGAGCGCCTACGTCGAGCTCCAGGAAAAGGAATTCGCCTCCGAATCCCGCGGCTACACCGCCACCAAGCACCAGCGCGAAGTCGGCACCGGCTACTTCGACGACATCGCCACAGCGCTCAACCCGAACGCTTCCACCCTGGCCCTGGTGGGATCCACCGAAGAAGGCCAGTTCCACTAACAAGCTTCCCCAACTAAGTCGCAGTTGTGCGCGTTTTGAGCCGTCATAACGGCATCAACTGCGACCCAGTTGGTCCCCGAAAGGACAACTCCCATGAACAGCTTCACCGACAACTTCACTATTAACGGGATCACCCTGACCGCGCAGCCCATTTCACGGCAGAACGAGGTCCTCACGCCGGATGCGCTTGAGTTCGTCGGCAAGCTGCACCGGGCTGTTGCTGATCGTCGGCAGGAGCTCATGCAGGCGCGGCACGCACGGCGCAACGCGATCTCCTCCGGCCAGGATCCGCGTTTCCTGCCGCAGACCGAGGGCATCCGCAATGACCCGTCCTGGCGCGTGGCTCCCCCGGCTCCGGGCTTGGAGGACCGACGCGTGGAGATCACCGGCCCGGTGGATAAGAAGATGACCATCAATGCTTTGAACTCCGGCGCGAAGGTCTGGCTGGCAGATATGGAGGATTCCTCGACGCCGACGTGGCGAAACGTCATCCAGGGCCAACTGAACCTGACCGATGCACTGGAACGCCGGATCGACTTCACGTCACCGGAGGGCAAGGAGTACAAACTCAAGGTCGCTGAGGAGCTGCCCACCATCGTGGTCCGTCCGCGTGGCTGGCACCTGCCGGAGAAGCACATGCTGATCGACGGCAAGCCGATCGCCGGCGGCATTGTGGACTTCGGCCTGTACTTCTTCCACAACGCCCGCCGCCTCCTGGCCCAGGGCAAGGGTCCGTACTTCTACCTGCCGAAGATCGAGAACCACCTCGAAGCACGGCTGTGGAACGACATCTTCATCCTGGCCCAGGACCTGCTCGGCATCCCGCAGGGCACCATCCGCGCAACTGTGCTGATCGAAACCATCACGGCCGCCTTTGAGATGGAAGAAATCCTGTACGAACTCCGCGACCACGCTTCCGGGTTGAACGCCGGCCGCTGGGACTACATCTTCTCCCTGATCAAGAACTTCCGGATCCGTGGCCCGCGCTTCGTGCTCCCGGACCGGGGCCAGGTCACCATGACCCAACCGTTCATGCGTGCCTACACCGAGCAGCTGGTCCGGGCCTGCCACCGCCGCGGAGCCATGGCAATCGGGGGCATGGCAGCAGCGGTTCCGAACCGGAAGGACGAGGCCGCCAACGCAGCTTCCTTCGAGAAGGTCCGCGCGGACAAGACCCGCGAAGCCAACGACGGTTTCGACGGCTCATGGGTGGCCCACCCGGACCTGGTTCCGGTGTGCCGCGAAGTCTTCGACGCAGTACTTGGGGAGAAGCCGAACCAGCTGGACCGAAGCCGCGAGGACGTCACGCCCGATGACCGCGCCCTGATCGACATCTCCACCACCGAGGGCTCTATCACCGAGGCCGGCGTCCGCCTGAACATCGAAGTAGGCATCCGCTACATCGAGTCCTGGCTGAGGGGCAACGGGGCCGTGGCCATCCACAACCTCATGGAAGACGCCGCCACCGCGGAGATCTCCCGCTCCCAGCTTTGGCAGTGGATCCACTCCCACGCGATCACCGAGCACGGAGACATCATTACCCGCGAATGGGTCCAGGACATGCTGGACGAAGAGTTCGCCCGCCTGGAACGCTTCGATGGAGACCGCTTCGCAGACGCCCGCAGCATCTTCGAAGAGGTCACCCTCACCGAGGAATTCCCGACGTTCCTGACCATCCCCGCCTACGCCCGCTTCCTCACCGAGGCCAAGGAAGAGGCAACGGAAGAAGAACTGGTCGCCGCCTAGCCCCTGGCGATTGTCCAGGAAACACAAAGCCCCG
>NZ_JBQLIS010000033.1:0-21343 GCF_052156435.1 Paenarthrobacter sp. NCHU4564 | reverse complement strand
CCCCCCAAACCCCCCCCCCGCCCCCCCCCCCGCCCCAAACCCCCGGGGGCCCCCCCCCCGCGGGGGGGGGGGGGCGCCCGCCGTCGTTATTGACGCTGTTGCCGCATCAGTTGGCCGGGTAGTTGCGCTCCGGCTCCCCCGTGTAGAGCTGCCGCGGACGGCCGATCTTGGTCTGGGGGTCGTTGATCATTTCGCGCCACTGGGCAATCCAGCCCGGGAGGCGGCCAATGGCGAAGAGCACAGTGAACATCTTCTCCGGGAAGCCCATGGCCTTGTAGATCAGGCCGGTGTAGAAGTCGACGTTCGGGTACAGCTTGCGCTGGATGAAGTAGTCGTCCGCCAACGCCTTCTCTTCGAGGCGCATGGCGATGTCCAGCAGTTCGTCATTGCCGCCGAGCTTGCCAAGGACCTCGTGGGCAGTAGCCTTGATGATCTTGGCGCGGGGGTCGTAGTTCTTGTAGACGCGGTGTCCGAAGCCCATGAGGCGGACGCCGTCTTCCTTGTTCTTGACCTTCTCCATGTAGTCCTCGGGCTTGATGCCTTCGGCCTGGATCTGGCGCAGCATCTTCAGCACGGCCTCGTTGGCGCCACCGTGTGCGGGGCCAAAAAGCGCGTTGATGCCGGCGGACACCGAGGCGAACAGGTTCGCGTTGGACGAACCCACCAGGCGCACAGTGGACGTGGAACAGTTCTGCTCGTGGTCTGCGTGCAGGATCAGCAGCAGGTCGAGTGCCTTGACCACTACCGGGTCAAGCTCGTATTGCTCTGCCGGGAGGCCGAAGCTCAGGCGCAGGAAGTTCTCCACCAGGTTCATGGAGTTGTCCGGGTACAGCATGGGCTGTCCGATGGACTTCTTGTGTGCGTAGGCCGCAATGACCGGCAGCTTGGCCATGAGGCGGATGGTGGAAACTTCAACGTGCTCGGCGTTGAACGGATCCAGCGAGTCCTGGTAGAACGTGGACAGCGCCGAGACAGCCGAGGACAGCACGGGCATCGGGTGTGCGTCCCGCGGGAAGCCGCCGAAGAAGCCCTTCAGTTCCTCGTGGAGCAGGGTGTGGCGGCGGATGCGCTGGTCGAACTCTTCAAGTTCCGTGGGGGTGGGCAGGTTGCCGTAGATCAGCAGGTAGGAAACTTCGAGGAAGCTCGAATGCTGGGCGAGCTGCTCGATCGGGTAACCGCGGTAGCGCAGGATGCCTGCGTCGCCGTCGATGTAGGTGATGGCCGAGGTGGTGGCCGCGGTGTTCATGAAGCCGGGGTCATAGGCAACGGCGCCCGTCTGCTTCAGCAGCTTGGAAACGTCGTAGCCTTCGTTTCCTTCTACAACCTTGATGCGCGGCAGTTCGAGTTCGCCGCCGGCATGGCGCAGTGTCGCGCTGGTGGTCTCAGTCATGGAGTCCCCTTCATGAGGCCTCTGGGCCTCTATAGAACTTGTCCAACCAAACTTCTGGTGACGCCGCATTCGGCCCCGCTGTTGCAGGGCTCCAACGGCCGGAGTGCTTTCTTATTGAAGGCCACCATTGATAGTCAGTTAAAAAGCTACCGCCAGTAACCCTGCGGAACTAATCCGTTCTGTCCGGTTACTGGCGGAATGGCGCCCTTTGTGTCACAAGTCACAGCATTGTTATGAGGCTGCGTTCAACCTCTCCACGGCGGCGTCGATGCGCTCATCGGTTCCTGTGAGGGCAACCCTGATGAACCCGTTCCCGGCATCACCATAGAAAACCCCGGGCCCCACCACGATGCCCAGATCGGCAAACCGGGCAACCGTGTCCCACGTTGCCTCACCGGCCGTGGACCACAGGTACAGCCCCGCTTTGGACTGGTGGATGGTCAGCCCGAATTTCTCCAATGCGGGCACGATCCGCTCACGACGGCCCCGGTACAGGTCCTTTTGGGCCAGTACATGAGCGGCGTCGCCCAGGGCGACACGCATGGCTTCCTGGACAGGGAAAGGCACAATCATGCCGGCGTGCTTGCGGCTGTTGACCAGATTGGCCATGATCGCGGAGTCACCGGCTACGAAAGCGGCCCTATAGCCGGCAAGGTTGGACTGCTTACTCAAGGAGTAGACACACAGGAGTCCGTCGGTGGAACCACCGGAAACACGGGGGTCGAGGATGCTGGGGACGGCGTCTCCCCCGCGCTGCGCATCCCATTCCCCCCAGCCAAGCTCCGCATAGCATTCGTCCGACGCCACCACAGCGCCCACTTCACGTGCTTGGGCAACAATCTCCCGCAAGGACGCGGCATCACGGACGCTGCCCGTGGGGTTGCCAGGCGAGTTGATCCATACCAGCCGCACTTTGGCCCGGGTGGCGGCATCGAGTTCATCCAGGCTGTCTGCCGCAACAGCGGTGGCACCGGCCAGCATCGCTCCGATGTCGTAGGTCGGATAGGCGACTGTTGGCCTGACCACCACATCACCGGATCCCAGTCCCAGGAGGAACGGCAGCCATGCGACCAGCTCCTTGGAACCAACCGTGGGCATGACATCGCGGGGATCCAGGCCGGGAACGCCGCGGCGGGCCGCAAACCAGTCCACCACGGCTTGCCGCATGGGTTCGGTGCCGTGCACGGTCGGGTATCCGTGGGCATCCGATGCTGCTGCGAGGGCGTCCCGGATGAGTCCGGGAGTGGGGTCCACCGGCGTACCGATGGACAGGTTCACTGCGCCACCGGGGTGCTTGGACGCCGTGGCAACGTAAGGCGCCATGGCCTCCCACGGGTAGTCGGGCAGGTTAAGGCCGAAGGCGGGTGCCGCGGAGATCAAGGATGCAACCGCCCTTAGTGGTCTTGGTTCTGCGGCGGCAAAGCGGCAATGAACGGGTGGTCCTTGCCGGTGTTGCCAATCTTTGCTGCACCGCCCGGCGAGCCCAGGTCATCGAAGAACTCGACGTTGGCCTTGTAGTAGTCAGCCCACTCTTCCGGGGTGTCGTCCTCGTAGTAAATGGCTTCCACGGGGCACACAGGCTCGCAGGCGCCACAGTCAACGCACTCATCGGGGTGGATGTAGAGGGAACGCTCACCTTCGTAAATGCAGTCGACAGGGCATTCTTCAATACATGCCTTGTCCTTGACATCCACACACGGCTGCGCGATTACGTACGTCACGTCCCAGACCTCTCAACGGTTTGTCCCGGCGACGGCCGGGTAATACTGCCGGCAGCATGCCGGGCATTCAACTTCCGACCCTATTATCCAACAGGCCTGTGACGCCAACCTAGCCGGCGACTTAGTATGAAACGGTGACTCCCCCGCATTTGCCACCCAGACAGTTCCTGCTTACCGCAGAGCCGGGCATCCGCGTGGTGGTCCGCTACCGCGTCGAAGACGGCCTCACCGATGCGCTGGGGTATGTGGTGGCCACGACGGAAAGCAGTGTCACCGTGCGGACCCGGGCTGCCGACGTCGTCATTCCGCTGCCGGCTGTCATCGCCGCCAAGGAGGTACCACCTCCGCCTGCCCGCCGCGAACCACTCCAGCGCAGCCGCGGCGGCCGCTAGTTTCCGGCGGCCCGGCGGCGGAGCCGGCTGGCGACCACCAGCATGGCCAAAGTCACCACGGCTATCCCGAACACCCAACTGTTCCCCGCCACGTCGCCCAGCACCAACTGCTTGGCAGGGCCGGAAGACGAGACCACGCCAACCGCCGCGTACGTGCCCAGGCCGGCTACCGCCGTCGGGATCACCGAACGTGACCACGCTGCCAGCCATAGCTCCACCGAGGCAAGCAGCAGCAGTGCCGCCCCAACACCCCAGGGAACATCGACGCCGGCCAGCAGGACCGTCTGCCGGTGCAGGGCAGTCCCCGCTACGGCAACGAAAAGGGCCGCCAGCGCGGCCACGGCGATGCCGCGGGCGCTGACGACCCTCCTCTTCATGCAGTAATCCCTTGGCAGCCGGCCGTCAGGCCTTGGCGCGGGCGCGGTTGGCCTTGGCGCGCTCGTTGGCGTCTAGGATGACCTTGCGGATACGGATGTCCTCCGGCGTGACCTCGACGCACTCGTCCTCACGGGCGAATTCCAGGGACTCCTCCAGCGTGAGCTCACGCGGCGGGGTCAGGTTTTCGAAGGAATCCGAGGAAGCGGCGCGCATGTTGGTGAGCTTCTTTTCCTTGGTGATGTTGACGTCCATGTCATCGGCGCGGGAGTTCTCGCCCACGATCATGCCCTCGTAGACCTCGGAGGTGGGCTTCACGAAGAAGGAGCCGCGTTCCTGCAGGTTGATCATGGCGAACGGAGTGACAACGCCGGCGCGGTCGGCAACCATCGAACCGTTGGTGCGGTATTCGATCGGACCGGCCCACGGCTCGTAGCCTTCGGAGATGGACGCTGCGATGCCGGCACCGCGGGTGTCCGTGAGGAACCGGGTGCGGAAACCGATCAGGCCACGGGCAGGAACGATGAATTCCATGCGGCACCAGCCGGTGCCGTGGTTGGCCATGTTGGTCATGCGGCCCTTGCGGGCAGCCATGAGCTGGGTGACTGCGCCGAGGTATTCCTCGGGCACGTCGATGGTCATGTGTTCCATAGGCTCGTGCAGCTTGCCGTCGACCATCTTGGTGACTACCTGCGGCTTGCCGACCGTCAGCTCGAAGCCTTCGCGGCGCATCTGCTCAACCAGGATGGCGAGCGCGAGCTCGCCACGGCCCTGGACCTCCCAGGCGTCAGGACGCTCGGTGGGAAGGACCTTGATGGAGACGTTACCGATCAGTTCCTTGTCCAGGCGGTCCTTCACCTGGCGGGCGGTGACCTTGGCGCCCTTGACCTTGCCGGCCAGCGGAGAGGTGTTGATACCGATGGTCATGGAGATCGCGGGGTCGTCCACGGTGATCAGCGGCAGCGGCTCGGGGTTCTCCACGTCCGTGAGGGTTTCACCGATGGTGATGTCCTCGATGCCGGCGACGGCGACGATCTCACCCGGACCTGCGGACTCAGCGGGAACACGCTCCAGGGCCTTGGTGGCCAGGAGTTCGGTGATCTTGACGGTCTTCAGTTCTCCGTTCTGGCGGGCCCAGGCAACCTGCTGGCCCTTGCGGAGGGTGCCGTTGTAGATACGGAGCAGGGCGAGGCGGCCAAGGAACGGCGAGGCGTCCAGGTTGGTCACGTGCGCCTGCAGCACGCCGTCCGGGTTGTAGGTCGGAGCCGGGATGTGCTCGATGATGGTCTTGAACAGCGGCTCGAGGTCCTCGTTCTCGGGAGCGGAGCCGTTGGCCGGCTGGTCCAGGGAAGCGCGGCCAACCTTGGCAGCAGCGTAGACCACGGGAACTTCCAGCACCTTGTCCAGGTCCAGGTCCGGAACTTCGTCGGCGAGGTCGGAAGCCAGCCCGAGGAGGAGGTCCATGGACTCGTGGACGACCTCGTCGATGCGGGCGTCGGGACGGTCGGTCTTGTTGACCAGGAGGATCACCGGCAGGTGCGCGGCAAGGGCCTTGCGCAGCACGAAGCGGGTCTGCGGGAGGGGACCCTCGGAGGAGTCCACCAGCAGCACGACGCCATCAACCATGGACAAGCCGCGCTCCACCTCGCCACCGAAGTCGGCGTGGCCGGGGGTGTCGATGACGTTAATGGTGATGGTCTCGCCGTTGGACGACGGGCCGTTATAGGCGACCGTGGTGTTCTTGGCGAGGATGGTGATGCCCTTTTCGCGCTCCAGGTCACCGGAGTCCATCACGCGGTCCTCAACTTCGCCGTGGGCGGCGAAGGAGTTGGTCTGCTTGAGCATGGCATCGACCAGGGTGGTCTTGCCGTGGTCAACGTGTGCGACGATCGCGACGTTGCGCAGATCGCTCCGCGACGCAGTGTTAACGGTAGTTTCAGACATGCGTTTATGACTCGTTTCAGTGGTGAAGTCAGCTGTTTTGATCCGCGCGCATACCTGATCACCTGATCGGAACACACAACGAAAAGACCCCGGGACACAGGGCACCTGATGCAATTCTAAACGCACCTGCATTTATCAGCCTAAAAAGCAAGGGAAACCGCTGTTAAATGTGGTCCCGCTCACTACCCGTTACTCTTTGGTAACCCCAAAGTCCAGATACTGGATTTTTCCGGTCCGTTGCCCCATGATGGCTGCAGAAACCAGTGCCACACGGAGACCATCGATGCGACAAGCTTCGGCCGCGTTCCGCATGCTCGCACCCCTGGTCGCCGCCGGCGTCCTGTTGGTCGGCTGCGGATCGAACCCGGCCACTACCCCGCCTTCCCCCACCCGTTCCGCTGTGCCGGCCGCGGCCGCCACTGCTGCCGCGGGCAAACCCGTAACGAGCCCCAGCAGCCCTGCAGCAAGTGAACTGCCCGTGGGCAGCTTGTACAAGAACCCCGCCAACAACCGGAACGAGATTGTCCTGGCCGATGTGGAACACACGGCAGTGCTGATCGGTGACTCGCAGGCCATGCCCCAGGACTCGTGGCCGCAGCGGGGCGTTGCGGCGCTCGGCTACAAGCTGCACGTTGTGGGCATGGGCGGCACCGGTTTCGTGGCCTCCAACGGCAAGACCGGCAATTACATCGACGCCCTCCAGCGCGGCGACTGGCTGCTGCCTTACGGCAACCCGCCGCTGATCGTCCTGCAGGGTGGCGGCAACGACGCCTCCCAAAAGGCAACGGACGCCCAGGTCACCAGCAACGCCGAGCGGCTCATTGCCGCACTCAAGAAGCGTTACCCCGGCGCGCGGATGGCCATGATCGGGACACTCGCCCGCGGTGCGGCCAACGGTGGCGGGCGCCGTACCGAGGTAGATGCGCTGCTGGGCAGGATCGCAGCGAAGCATTCCATTCCGTTCGTCAGCGCCGGTGACTGGCTGACCCGGTACGACGCCGTCGCGGACCTTCAGGACGCCGTGCACATGAAACCCTCGGGGCACGAAAAGCTTGGCAAGGTCCTTGCCGGCCAACTGGCTTCATTGGGCCTGTCGCCGCGGCCCGAAACCGACGCCCCGGCGGCCGGCCAGTAGCCGTTGTTGGGCGTGCTCTGCGGGCTTTGTCGTCCTCGACCCGCGTAGTGCGGGCCCCGCAACACTTAAATACCAGAGCCGGTGGTTCCCTTTCGGGGACCACCGGCTCTTCGCTGTGATGCGGCGTCCGTGAAGTACGACGCCGGTCAGGCCACCGCCGGGGGAAGCAGCAGGGAACCACCGGGGATGGCATCCAGCAGTGCCTCGGTGTAGGCCTGGCGCGGATTGTCGAAGACATCGTCCGTGGTGCCCGTTTCCACGAGCTTGCCCTTCTCCATGACGCACACGTGGTCGGCGATCTGCCGGACCACTGCGAGGTCGTGGGTAATGAACAGGTACGTCAGTCCCAGGTTGTCTTGGAGTTCCGCCAGCAGGTTGAGGACCTGCGCCTGGACCAGGACGTCCAGCGCAGACACGGCTTCATCGCAGATGATGACTTCGGGATCCAAAGCCAGGGCCCTGGCAATGGCAATACGCTGCCGCTGGCCGCCGGAGAGCTCGTTCGGATACCTCTGCATCATCGACTGCGGCAGGGCCACCTGGTCCAGCAGCTCACGGACCTTCTTTTCACGGCTGGCCTTGTTGCCGATCTTGTGGATCCGCAAGGGTTCCTCGATGGTCCGGAAGATGTTGTACATCGGATCCAGCGAACCGTACGGGTCCTGGAAGATCGGTTGGACCCGCCGCCGGAACTTGAAAAGCTCCTTGCCCTTCAGACCTGCAGTGTCCACGCCGTCGAAGACGATGGACCCCTCTGTTGGTTTTTCCAGCTGGAGCACCATTTTGGCCACTGTGGACTTCCCGGAACCGGACTCCCCCACGATCGCGGTGGTGGTGCCACGCCTGACGTTGAAGCTGACGTCGTCCACCGCCGCAAAGTCGGCCGACTGGCCCAGGCCCTGGCGCAGCTTGTAGATCTTGCGCAGGTTCCGGATCTGCAGGACATCGTCCGTAGCCCCCTGCTCCGCTGCCTCCACGGGCGCAAGGAGGTCTTCGGCCTCCACCCCCTGCTCCTTGGCAACCTGGATGCGGCGGGACGCCAACGACGGAGCGGACTCCACCAAGCGCTTGGTGTAGGGGTGCTGGGGGTTGCGCAGCAGTTCCAGTGAGGGACCTGCTTCCACCACGTTGCCCCGGTACATCACCACCACCTTGTCAGCACGTTCGGCCGCAAGGCCGAGGTCGTGCGTGATGAGCAGGACGGAAGTACCCAGCTCGGTGGTCATGGTGTCCAAGTGGTCCAGGATCCTGCGCTGGACTGTCACATCCAGGGCGGACGTGGGTTCATCGGCAATCAACAGCTTGGGCTGGCAGCTCAAGCCAATGGCGATCAGGGCACGCTGGCGCATGCCACCGGAGAACTCATGCGGGTACTGCTTGGCACGACGCGCGGCGTCGGGCAGGCCCGCTTCGGCCAGGACGCGGGCAACATCCTCGGGGCCGTCCGGACGACCATTGGCCCGCAAGGTCTCCCGCACCTGGTAGCCGATCTTCCACACGGGATTGAGGTTGGACATGGGGTCCTGCGGAACCATGCCGATGTGGCTGCCACGGAGCTCGATCATCCGCTTCTCCGGCGCGTTGGCGATGTCCTCGCCGTCGAGCAGGATCTGCCCTCCCGAGACCCGGCCATTGTTCGGCAGCAGGCCGATGGCGGCGAGCGCCGTCGTCGATTTGCCTGAACCGGACTCCCCCACAATAGCGACGGTCTCACCCGGCATGATGGTCAGGTGGGCGTTCTTGACCGCCTGCACGTCTCCCGTGCCGGTCTTGAACGTAATGGCGAGGTCCTTGATTTCCAGGATGGGCCGTACCTGCGCAGTTGCTTCATCAATGCTGATGTTGGCTGATGTCATTGTTCGCCTCCTTTAGCGCTGACGGCTCTTGGGATCAAGAGCATCGCGGACGGCGTCGCCAAGCATGATGAAGCTCAGGACGGTGATGGACAGTGCGGCTGCCGGGTAAAGAAGGATGCCCGGATTGGTGCGGATCGAGGCGTTGGCCGCAGAGATGTCATTGCCCCACGACATGACGCTGAGGGGCAGCCCCACGCCCAGGAAGGACAGCGTTGCTTCAAGGACAATGAAGACACCGAGTTCCAAGGTGGCAAGGACGATCACGGGAGCCAACGCGTTGGGCAGCGCATGCTTGAGCAGGGCACCGAACTTCGAAACGCCCAACGAACGGGCCGCCGTGACGAAGTCGGCATTCCTGACCTCGATCACCGCACCACGCGTGATGCGGGCCATCTGCGGCCACGCCAACAGGGATATGGTGATCACCACTGTCCAGACGCCCCGGTTCTCCCGGAAGAAGGGCAACTGGGTCACCACCAGGGCACCGAGGATGATCGGCAATGCGAAGAAAATGTCACCGAGTCGGGCCAGGACGGCGTCAAGCCAACCGCCGTAGTAGCCGGCCAGTGCACCCAGCGTGACGCCGATGATGACCACGCAAAGCACGGACAGGACACCAACCGCCAAGGAAGCCTGGGTACCGTGGATAACCCGCGAGTAGACGTCGCAGCCCTGGAGGGTGAACCCGAACGGATGTCCCTCGGTGGGACCCGCCTCCGAATTTGCCAGCTGGCAATCGTTATTCGGAGCGACACTGGTGAACAGGCCCGGGAAGATGGCAATGGTGGTCAACAGCAGGATCAACAACGACGAGACGATGAACATCGGGCGACGGCGGAGCTTGCGCCACGCATCTGCCCACAGGCTCAAGGGCGCATGGTCCGTCTTGACGGAATCCGTGGCCTGAAGCGGCGTCTCGTCGATGGGGGCAACGTAGTGTTCAGTATTACTGGTCATAGCGGATCCTCGGGTCAAGCCAGGCGTATAGGAGGTCAACCAGGAGGTTGGTCACAACGAAGACGAGGACCAGGACGCTCACGATTGCCACGATGGTGGGTCCTTCGCTGCGCTGGATGGCCTGGAAGAGCTTGTTGCCCACTCCGGGAACATTGAAGATGCCTTCGGTGACAATGGCTCCACCCATGAGGCCACCCAGGTTGGCTCCGAGGTAGGTCACCACCGGAATCAACGAGTTCCGCAGGATGTGGGCCATGACGACGCGCGGGCGGGAGAGCCCCTTGGCCGTGGCCGTGCGGACGTAGTCGGCGTTCATGTTCTCACCCACGGAGGCGCGGGTGAGGCGGAGTACATATGCGAAGGACACGAGGCCAAGGACCACCGCCGGCAGGATCAGGTTGCCCCAGTCCGCGTTCGCACCAACCGTCGGCTTGGCCCAGCCGAGCTGGACACCGAAGACCAACTGGAAGACGAAGCCAAGGACGAAGGTGGGGACGGCGATGACCACGAGGGAAACGATCAGCACTGTGGAGTCGAACAGCTTGCCCTTGCGGAGTCCGGCGAAAACACCGAAAGCGATTCCGAACACCGCCTGGATGATCAAAGCCTCGATGGCGAGCATGGCCGTGACCGGGAAGGCACGTGCCAGCGCGTCGGCAATGGGCTGTTGGGTGAAGTCCACGCCGAGGTTGAAGGTGAAAACGTTCTTCAGGAAGATTCCGTACTGGACCCAGAAGGGCTGGTCCAGGTTGTACTGGGCGCGGAGCGCGTCAATGACGCTCTGCGGCGGCTGGCGTTCGCCAAAGAGGGCCGCGATAGGGTCGCCGGGCAGGGCGAACACCATGTAGTAAACGAGGAGGGTGGTTCCCAGGAAGACGGGAATCACCTGGAGGAGCCTACGCAGAATGTAGCGGACCACGGTTCACCCCCCTTTCTCTGGACGGGTGTTGGTGTGTCATGTTTGCCTTCCTGCCGGGGCAAGCAATTGGGGGCCCGGCGCCAGGCCGGGCCCCCAATGCCTTACGGCAAGTTCAGATCCTGGGGATTACTTGGCCGCGATGTTGTAGTAGAGGATGCCGCCATTCCAGCCGGTTTCAGCTGAGACAACGTTGTTGCTCCACACGATCGGGCGGTTCTGGTACCACAGCGGCAGGCCGGGGAGGTCCTTGAAGAGGATCTCCTGTGCCTGGTTGAACTTGGCGTTTGCATCTTCAGGGGTCTTGGCTGCCAGACCCTCCTTGAGGAGCTTGTCGAACTCAGGGTTCGAGTACTTCTCGTAGTTGGAGGAGGCGTTGGTTGCCCAGACCGGGCCGAGGAAGTTGTAGAGCGACGGGTAGTCACCCTGCCAGCCTGCGCGGGTCAGGCCGGGGAGGGACTGCGACTTGCGCAGGTCCAGGACTTCAGCGAACTTGGCGAACGGCTGGATTTCAGCGTCGATGCCGAGGTTGTTCTTGAAACCGTTGGCTACGGCGTCGATCCATTCCTTGTTGCCACCGTCGGTGTTGGAAGCAATCTGGAGCGGCTTGGAGCCGTCGTAAGGCTTGATCTTCTCAGCCTGGGCCCACAGGTCCTTGGCCTTCTGGACGTCGAACTTCAGGACGTCGCTGCCCGGGATGTCGTTCTTGTAGCCGTCCAGCACGGGAGCCGTGAACTCGGTGGCCGGGGTACGGGTGCCGTTGAAGATGACCTTGGTGATCTCGTCGCGGTTGATGGCGTGGGACAGCGCCTGGCGGCGCAGGAGACCGGCTTCACCCTGGAAGTTCGGGTTGTAGCCCGGAATGTTCAGGGTGGAGTTGTTGGCCACCGGCTTGGTGGAGTTACGGTCCTGGAAGTCAGTGGTGTAGGTCTTCAGGGCGTTCGACGGCAGGACGTCGGTGACGTCCAGGTTGTCAGCCTGCAGGTCGGTGTAGGCCGGGCCCGGATCGGTGTAGAACTTGAAGGTCACGCCACCGTTCTTGGGAGCGCGGGGGCCGTTGTAGTCAGCGTTCTTGACCAGGGAGATGGACTGGTCGTGGACCCAGGCACCTTCCTTTTCGAACTTGTACGGGCCGTTGCCCACCGGGTTTTCGCCGAACTTCTTCGGGTCCTTGATGGCCTCCGACGGAAGCGGGTAGAAAGCCGAGTAGCCCAGGCGAAGGGACCAGTCTGCTTCAGGCTGGGTCAGCTTGACAGAGATCGTCTGGTCGTCGGTAGCGGTCAGGCCGGACATGGTCTGGGCCGTCGGCGCCGGAGTGGAGGTCTTCTTGCCGTCGGCACCGGTGGTTTCGGTGGTGGCGCTGACGTCTGCGTAGCCTTCGATCGATTCGAAGAAGAAGCCGTTGTTCTGGAGGTTGGTGCTCAGGGCAGCGAAGTTCCAGGAGTCAACAAAGGTCTTGGCAGTAATTGCCTCGCCGTTGGTGAACTTGGCACCTTCCTTGACCTTGATGGTCCAGGTCTGGGAATCCGTGGTTTCGATGGATTCCGCCAGGGCGTTGACCGGCTTGCCGTCTGCGTCGTACGCGCGCAGGCCTTCGAACAGCAGCTCTACGACGCGGCCACCGTACACCTCGTTGGTGTTGGCCGGAAGCAGCGGGTTCTGGGGTTCATTGCTGTATGCGGTGATGACCTTGTTGGGGTCTCCTGCGGCTGAAGTGTTCGTGTTGCTGCCGGAGCCGCCGCCGCAACCGGTCGCTGCGAGGGCGATGATCGCCGCTACGCCTAGAGCTTTGGAAGTGCGCGAGAAACGCATTCCGCCTCCTATGGAGTCGTGGAGTTGGACAGGGGAAATTCGTGATGTCCCCCAGGCAGGGCACAGATTCCTACTGTGACGTTGCCTACATGTGAGTGTAAGCCTACCCACATTGCGTCCGGATGTTGGAACATGCTGGCCAAACTGTAACCGTTCCGCAACCTCCAGATGCCTAAATTGCCGGGAATTTCAAGTCAAACCTTACCCGGTGGTAACATTCGCTGTCTGACAGCAGGACAAGCCTGTTTTTAGGCAAAAAAGAGCCCCGACCCTAACTGACGCAAGCAGCTGGACCGGGGCTTTCTTTGGCTCTCGACTCACACGTTGAAGCGGAACTCCACCACGTCGCCGTCGGCCATGACGTATTCCTTGCCTTCGATCCGGACCTTGCCGCGGGACTTGGCTTCGGCCATGGACCCTGCCTCGATGAGGTCGTCGAAGGAGACAACCTCGGCCTTGATGAAGCCGCGCTGGAAGTCGGAGTGGATCACACCGGCGGCCTGCGGCGCGGTGTCACCCTGCCGGATGGTCCAGGCGCGGGTTTCCTTGGGACCTGCGGTGAGGTAGGTCTGGAGACCCAGGGTGTGGAAACCAACGCGCGCCAGCTGGTCCAGTCCAGACTCCGTCTGCCCGTTCATTTCCAGCATTTCCCTGGCTTCTTCCTCGTCCAGTTCAACGAGGTCGGCCTCGAGCTTGGCGTCGAGGAACACCGCATCTGCGGGAGCAACAAGCCCACGCAATTCGTCCTGCTTGGCAGGATCGCCAAGGATGCCTTCGTCGGCGTTGAAGACATAGATGAAGGGCTTGGCGGTCAGGAGCCCGAGCTCCTTGAGGTGTCCCATCTCCAGCTTGTCGCTCTTGATCGACGAGAAGATGGTGTCGCCGCGTTCGAGCACAGCCTGGGCTGCCTTGATGGCGGCGAGTTCCGCTGCCTCGCGCTTTTTGATCTTGACTTCTTTTTCGATACGCGGAATGGCGTTTTCGATGGTCTGGAGATCGGCCAGGATCAGCTCCGTGTTGATGGTCTCCATGTCCGAACGCGGGTCCACCTTGCCATCCACGTGGACAACATCGGGGTCGTCGAACACGCGGACGACCTGTGCGATGGCTTCTGCTTCACGGATGTTGGCAAGGAACTTGTTGCCCAGGCCTTCGCCCTCCGAGGCGCCCTTGACGATTCCGGCGATGTCCACGAACGACACGGGTGCCGGCAGCAGACGCTGGGAGCCGAAGATCTCGGCCAGCTTCGCCAGGCGCGGGTCCGGAAGGTTCACGACGCCGACGTTCGGTTCGATGGTTGCGAACGGATAGTTCGCAGCAAGCACCTGGTTACGGGTCAGTGCGTTGAAAAGGGTTGATTTGCCGACGTTGGGCAGTCCGACGATGCCAATAGTAAGAGCCACGAGCATTGATTCTACCCGGAACGGTGGTTTGCCTGCTTGCCGGAACCGGACCTGACGTGCCAAGGGGGCGGGCCGTACTAAAACTGTCGGACCCCTGTGATTGGGTTGCTTCATGGATGGATTTGGATTGGTTTTGGCCTTGCTGATGCTGCTCATTGGTGCTGGGCTCGGGATTGGAGTTTCCTATGTCGCTTTCCGGCGCCGGAACGCCGGCCTGGAAGAGGACTTCGACGCCGTGTCGGCCCGGCTTTCGGAGGCCAACGCGCAGCTGGCAGCCGCCGACGCCGAGCGTCGCCTTTTGTTCGCGCAGAACCGGGAGCTGAGTGAAGCACGCAACTCGGACGGGAGCGTCCTGCGCGCCTTGGCTCCGGTGGCGGAGAAACTCACCGCGGTGCAGCAGCAAGTGGCATTGCTGGAGCGGGACCGGGTGGAACAGTACGGTCAATTGGCACAGCAGCTCCAGGACGCCCGGCTTTCCGACCAGCAGCTGTTGCGCTCCACCCACGCCCTGGCATCTGCCCTGCGCTCCAACAGTGCCCGGGGCCAGTGGGGCGAGGTCCAGCTGCGTCGCATCGTTGAGGCCGCGGGAATGCTGCGGCACGTCGATTTCCAGGAGCAGGTCCACTCCGGGCGGACCGACACCACCCTGCGCCCTGACCTGGTGGTCCAGCTTCCCGGTGGCAAGCAACTGGTAGTGGACGCGAAAGTACCGCTGACGTCCTACCTGGGAGCGCAGGAACAACTTCACGGCGATGGCGCCCTCGGCGAGTCCGTCGTTCCCGGAAGCAACCAGGATTCCAAGACACTGCTGGCCCAGCACGGGAAAGCCCTGAAGGCCCACATTGATGCACTGGCCGGCAAGAAGTACTGGGACATCCCCGGGAACTCCCCCGAGCTGGTGATCTGCTTCCTTCCGGCCGAATCCATCCTGGCCGCGGCGCTCGAAGCCGACCCCTCCTTGCTGGAGCACGCGCTCTCCCGCAACGTGGTGCTGGCATCACCGGGCACTCTCTTGGCCGTTCTGAAGTCGGTCGCCTTCACCTGGCGCCAGGATGTCCTCACGGACAGTGCCCGGGAACTGTTCGAACTGGCCAAGCAGTTGTACGAACGTATGGGCACCTTGGGGGATAACGTCGGAAAGCTGGGCTCGTCGCTGAAGACCTCAGTAGACCGCTATAACGCCTTGGTGGGCACCTTGGAGGCCCGGGTTCTTCCCACGGCGCGCAAACTCAACACCATGGATGAAGCCGGACTCGCTGCTCCCCCTGCCGTGGAAGCAGTCCCCCGCGCCCTGGCCGCACCCGAGCTCCTCGCCGTAGACAGCACACCGGAAGGGCACGGCCATGGCGGGCCGCAGGACCGTGAGTCCGCGGCCTGACAACGCCTGACCAACAAAACGGCCCGGGATGGCCTGCCAACCACGACCGTGGAGGCAGCCCATCACGGGCCGTTGTCAGCTCTTGGTGATTGTCAGGATGTGGGACGGTTGCCGCGGCCGCCGAGGGCCCGGCTGACGTCGCCCGCCTGCTTGAGCGTAGCGCGCAGTTCCTTGGGCAGGGAGAACAACAGGTCCTCCTCCGCCGTCACCACTTCCTGGACTTCGCCATAGCCATAGTCGGCAAGCAGCCGGAGGACATCCTGGACAAGAACCTCGGGAACGGAAGCACCGGAGGTCACGCCGACTGTGGCAACGCCTTCAAACCAGGCCTCATCAACCTCGTTGGCGAAGTCCACGCGGTACGACCTCTTGGCACCGTACTCCAGGGCAACCTCAACCAGCCGGACCGAGTTGGACGAGTTGGCCGAACCCACCACAATCACCAAATCGGCCTGCGGCGCAATCTTCTTGATGGCTACCTGGCGGTTGGTGGTGGCATAGCAGATGTCATCGCTGGGCGGATCCTGCAATGTGGGGAAGCGTTCCTTGAGCAGGCGGACGGTCTCCATGGTCTCATCCACGCTCAGGGTGGTCTGGGACAGCCAGATGGTCTTTTCCGGATCGCGGACCGAGACCTTGTCAACCTCATGGGGTCCGTTGATGATCTGGATGTGATCGGGTGCCTCGCCGGCGGTTCCCTCGACTTCCTCGTGGCCATCGTGGCCGATCAGCAGGATGTCGTAGTCTTCCTTGGCGAAGCGGACAGCCTCACGATGGACCTTGGTGACCAGGGGGCACGTGGCGTCGATGGTACGCAGGCCACGGTCTTCGGCCGACTGCACCACAGCCGGTGACACACCATGGGCCGAGAAAATGACCAAGGCGCCCTCAGGTACCTCGTCGGTTTCATCGACGAAGATGGCGCCCTTCTCCTCAAGCGAGGTGACCACATGGACGTTGTGGACGATCTGCTTCCGCACGTAGACGGGCGGACCGTAGTGCTCCAGGGCTTTCTCCACGGCGATAACTGCCCGGTCCACGCCCGCGCAGTAACCACGGGGAGCCGCCAGCAAAACTTTCTTGGGCCCGGTCACCGGGGCTGCCGCCAGTACCTCTTCCGGCGATCGCCGTCTCCGGGGCACAGTGGGCATCGGGATGGAAATGGCTGTGGAGGTCATCCCTCAATGTTACCGGGCAGTCCTTTGTCCCGGAGCAAAAGGTGACCGTCGTCTCCCGGAGAGCAGCATGAGCACCAGGCCAACCGCCAGCACTGCAGCGCTGACCCATGCCGCGGCCATGATCCACTGCCCGAAATCGGCGCGGGCGGCATTGAAGAACTCCTGTTTGAAAAGCTCCGCCACACTGTTGGCGCTGGCGACGGTGCCCAGCATCGATCCGGCGAGGTCCGCCGTCGACGTCCACAACAAAGCCAGCCCCAGACCGCCTATGCCAAGGAAGACCATCACAACCGACCGGCGCCGGGAGGCTGCCAGGGCGAGCAGGACAGCCACTGCAGCCCCCAGGGCTGCCATCCACCACAAGGGCGCAAAGGCTGCTGCCCGTTCCACGAGTTCACGGTGCGACGCCTCCCCCAAGGTGACGACGTTTTGGTCAGGTACGTCGATCCTGATGCCCGTACCCGAGGCCACATGGTCCCGAATAAGCCTGACCAACGGAGCGATGTCCAGTTGCAGTGCGGTGGCAGTTGCTGCTTCCTCCGATTGCCCGGCGGTTCCAAAATTGAGCCTGTGGCTGTTCCTGGCCGTTTCCTCCCACGCCGCCGGATAATCCGGCCATGACTGCATTCCGGCCGCGGCTTCCTCCAAGGCGTCCCCCGCCAGGGACTTGATGGGCTCCGGCAAGTCAACCGAGGCCTGGAAGCTGCCGGCAACGGCCCCGGCAAGCCGCTCCTGGAATCCGGGCTCCGTGCCAAGCTCCCCCGAGATCCGTGCGAAGCCGTTTTCATCCACCACGTTCCGGTCCACCCACGCGGCTGGAACAGCGATGGCGGTCAGGACGAGCGCCAGGAGGACGGCCACGGCTGAAACGAAGGTACGCACAATGATCCTTGGTGTCGGGGTCGTTGCACCCATCCTAAGACTGTCCACAACAAGGAAAAAATGTCGGGCCCCGCCGGTATTGCTATGGATAGAGTTGGAAGGCCGGGCGGGACATCTCCCGGTTCCACGAGCAAGGACACACGCATGCAGGTTGAAGCACGGACCGCCCATGGCAGCTGACGCAATGCCGGAGTCGACGCTGCCTGCGACCGCCGCCGAGACCAGCCCGGACAATCCCTGGCCCTTGCAGCTGCTGTCCCGGAAGCTGAAGGCCCACATCGAACGCGCCCCTGCTGCGTGGATTGAGGGGCAGGTCATTGAGATGAACCGCCGTGGCGGGAATGCCTTCCTCACGCTGCGGGACGTGGACGCGGAGATCTCGCTCCCGGCCTCCGTCTGGTCCACGGTGCTGGACCGGCAAAGGACGCCCCTGGAGCGCGGCTCACGGGTTGTGGCCCTGGTCAAGGCCGAGTTTTGGATCAAGACCGGGCGCATGAACATGTCCGTGAAGGACATCCGGCCCGTTGGTCTGGGCGACCTCCTGGCACGTATCGAACGGCTTCGGCAGGCACTGGCGGCGGAGGGCTTGTTCGCCGACTCGCGCAAGCGCAAGCTGCCGCTGCTGCCCCACCGGATCGGGCTCATCACGGGCCGCGACTCCGACGCCAAAAAGGACGTCCTCCGCAACGCGGCGCTGCGGTGGCCTGCCGTGGAGTTCGATGTCCGGGAAGTAGCCGTCCAGGGCAACACCGCAGTCGGGCAAATCATCGCAGCCCTGAGGAAACTCGATGAAGACCCGCACGTGGACGTGATCGTCCTTGCCCGCGGCGGCGGTGCGCTGGAAGACCTGCTCCCTTTCAGCAACGAGGACCTTATCCGCGCTGTGGCCGCAGCAACCACGCCAATTGTCAGTGCAATCGGGCACGAGGCCGACCGGCCGATCCTTGACGATGTTGCCGACCTCAGGGCTTCAACGCCCACCGACGCTGCCAAGCGGATCGTGCCGGACGTCGCCGAGGAACTGGCCGTGGTGCGGCAAGCCAGGGACCACTTGCGCCGCAGCATCGGCCGCCTGGTGGACAGGGAGACGGACAGACTGCATGCCCTGCGTTCCAGGCCGGTCCTTGCCAATCCCGGGACCATGATCGAGGCCCGCGGGGAGGACATCGGCCGGCTTCAGCAGCGCTCCCACGCCGCCGTGAATACGGCAATCGTCAGGGCCCTGGACCAGGTGAACCACTTGCGCGCCCAAGTACGTGCCTTGTCCCCCCAAAAGACCCTGGACCGCGGCTACGCCGTAGTGCAGATCGTGGGAGAGGACCAGCAGGGCCACACAGTGGTCAGCAACCCGGACCAGGCGCCGGATGGAGCTGCCCTGTCAATCCGCGTGGCAGAAGGCCGCTTCAGGGCCGTATCCAGTGGTCACGGCCAGCATGTGGACCGCTGACCCATCCTTTCTACACAACGAACCAAAGGACACCATGACTGAGACCAACCCCACCGGCGCAGAATCACTGGACGCCCTGAGCTACGAGGAAGCACGGGAGCAACTGGTGGCTGTCGTCAGCCGACTGGAAGCCGGCGGTGCCAGCCTGGAGGAATCACTGGCACTCTGGGAACGCGGCGAGGCCCTCGCCAAGCGCTGCGAGGACTGGCTGGAGGGTGCCCGCAAGCGCCTGGCGTCCGCACGGGAGGCAGGCAACGGGCCCGAAGCCGCCGGCTGACAGGACCAGCGCTCAGGATTCCGCGACAAGTGCCCGCTCTGCGGCGACGTCGAAGTCAGCCTTCGGCCACTCCAGCGACATCCTCTCCAAGGCATCCAGCAACAGCTGCTGCACCGCGATACGCGCGTACCACTTCTTGTTGGCCGGTACAACGTGCCACGGGGCGAGCTCCGTGGACGTTTTCTGGAAGGCCGTGTTGTAAGCCTTCATGTAATCATCCCAGTGGGCGCGTTCAGCAAGATCGCCCTTGCTGTACTTCCAGTGTTTGGCAGGGTCATCCAACCGTGCGATCAAGCGTTTCTTTTGCTCATCCTTGCCGATGTTGAGCATGACCTTGACGATCGTGGTTCCCTGGGCAGCGAGCCGGGCCTCAAAATCGTTGATGGCCGCATAGCGACGCTCCAGTTCGTCGTCGTCCGCCCACCCATGGACACGGTGGATGAGGACGTCCTCGTAGTGGGATCGGTCGAAGACGCCCACCATGCCGGCGGCCGGCACTTCCTTCTCGATCCGCCACAGGAAGTCGTGGGCCTTTTCTTCGTCCGTGGGCGCCTTGAAGGCGTGCAACTGCACTCCCTGCGGATCCATGGCCCCCACCACATGGCTCACGATCCCGCCTTTGCCGGCGGTGTCCATGGCCTGGAGAATCAGCAGCAGCCGCTTCTCACTGCCGAACCTGCCTGAGGCAAAGAGTTTCTCCTGCAGTTCGGCGAGCCGG
Source organism: Paenarthrobacter sp. NCHU4564 (assembly GCF_052156435.1). Taxonomy (NCBI): domain Bacteria; kingdom Bacillati; phylum Actinomycetota; class Actinomycetes; order Micrococcales; family Micrococcaceae; genus Paenarthrobacter; species Paenarthrobacter sp. NCHU4564. Next base: position 1,562 of record NZ_JBQLIS010000033.1, on the reverse strand, counting down.
TCGTCCTGCGCAGACAGCAAGGCCTGGCCATCGGCTTTCAACCCGGTGTAGCCAGGGGTCGACTCCGGGTCCAGACTCTCGAGCGTGAAGCCCTGCTTGATCTTCAAAACTTCGGCCGGACTCTTGGCGAACTCAACGGGATGTGCCATGGATTTCCTTTCTGCCGGGACCTGCCGCCTGGCAAGGCCATGGATCACAGGCTAGTTGCCGGGATACCTCGACAGGAAGTCCGCCATGCGGCCGATTGCTTCTTCGATGTCCTTGACGTTGGGCAGGGTAACCATGCGGAAGTGGTCCGGGCGGACCCAGTTGAACGCGCGCCCATGCGAGACCAGGATCTTTTGTTCCTTCAGCAGGTCAAGGACGAACTTCTCGTCATCCCTGATGTGGTAGACCTCCGGGTCAAGCTTCGGAAAAAGGTACAGCGCACCTTTGGCCTGCTGGGTGCTGACGCCCGGGATTGCGTTGAGCAATTCGTAGGCCTTGTTCCGCTGTTCCAGGAGCCGTCCCCCGGGAAGGATGAGGTCGTTGATGCTTTGGTAGCCGCCCAGTGCAGTCTGGATGGCGTGCTGGGCCGGTACGTTGGCGCACAGGCGCATGTTGGCGAGCAGGTTGATGCCTTCAAGGTAATCCGCGGCATCCTTCTTTGGCCCGGAAATGGCCATCCAACCGGCACGGTAGCCACAGACCCGGTACGCCTTGGACAGGCCGCTGAAGGTGAGGCAAAGGACGTCGTCCCCGGTCAGGCCGGCCAGGTTTACGTGCACGGCGTCTTCGTACAGGATCTTCTCGTAGATCTCGTCAGCGAACAGCACCAGGCCGTGCTTCTCTGCCAGCGCCACGATTTTCCTGAGGGTCTCCTCAGGGTAGACCGCTCCGGTGGGATTGTTGGGGTTGATGACCACGATGCCCTTGGTGCGGGGCGTGATCTTGGCTTCCATGTCTTCCAGGTCCGGCTGCCAGCCCGATTCCTCATCGCTGAGATAGTGCACCGGGCGGCCGCCGGCCAAAGCTACTGAGGCGGTCCAGAGCGGGTAGTCAGGGGTTGGAATCAGGACTTCGTCGCCGTCTTCCAACAGGGCCATGAGCGACATGGTGATGAGTTCGCTGACGCCGTTGCCAAGGTAGATGTCGTCGACGTGGATGTTCTGGATGCCACGGGTCTGGTAATACTGCGACACAGCAGTCCGGGCAGAAAAGATGCCGCGCGAGTCGCTGTAGCCCTGGGCATTGGGCAGGTGCCGGATCATGTCCACCAGAATGGCGTCAGGCGCTTCGAACCCGAACGGGGCCGGGTTTCCGATGTTCAGTTTGAGGATCCGGTGACCCTCCGCCTCCATCTGCTGGGCGGCCTGAAGAATCGGTCCACGGATGTCGTAGAGGACATTATGAAGCTTGGTGGACTGCTTGAAATTCGCCATCCCTCAAATATGCCACAGGGGCCATGGACTTCCGTTGAGACCTCACTCACATAACCAACGACGGCGGTGGAGGGGCCCCGGGGGTGCCGGAACCCCCGAGGACCCCGTGTTGGGCCACCGCGTCGTGGGGGTTGCCCGTTT
>NZ_JBQLIS010000032.1:0-22276 GCF_052156435.1 Paenarthrobacter sp. NCHU4564 | reverse complement strand
ATCATGCCGGGACCAGCAGGCCAGCACACCCACATCCTGCACCAGGAAACGGGCTACGAAAAAGGTAACGAGGATCGGAAATCGCGCCCAGGGTCAGCCTACTTTCGGGTGCACTGCCCCGGCGAGACGGGTTGGCTGAGGGCCGGGGCCTGGGCAGCCACCGGCTCGACATCTGCCATGGTCAACGCAAAGCCCAGCGCAGCATCCGTGGTGGTCTTGGCGAAGATCAATCCGGCAACCTGTCCCTGCACGGTCAGCAGCGGTCCACCGGAGTTACCCGGTTGAACATCGCCGGCCAACTTGTAGACCAGCTCGGGCGAGGGGTTGTTGCCGTAAATATCCGGCACAAGAATGGTCGAGATCCCCTGGACCGTGGCTGGCTTCGACTGGAACGGACCACCGTGCGGGTACCCGGCAAACGCCGCAGAACTGCCGGGCGGAAGGTCAGCGCTCAAGGGAAGCGGCTCGGCGGACAGTCCGTCAACGGCCACAACAGCTATATCCCGCTGGGAGTCGAAGTAGACCACCCGACCCGGCAACGCACCGCCGTCGGGCACTTCCACTACAGGTTGCGGCACCCCGGCCACCACGTGCGCGTTGGTGACAACACGCCCGGGCGACACCACGAATCCTGAACCTGTTTGGTTCTGGCCGCATTCGAAAGCCGTACCCGCGATCCTCAAGACCGATTCCGCTGCCCGGTTGAGGGCGGGCGTATCCGTGGACTCGTTGGGAATGGTCACCGGCGTGGCCGGGCCGATGCCTTCAATGAGCTTGGGTATGCCGTCGCCGATCACGGTTGAGCGCAGCTGGGCCATGGTGGCTTTGACGGGATTCGGAGTCAGGGAATCGATGTACCGGATCACACGGGACTGGGCCAGTTGCTGTGACACGAACGGCACGCCCAGAGAACTGATGCTGAAGGCAAGCATGGACATGACCAACGCCGCAACCACCACACTGACCACGCCGCCGATCAACCGGTCAGCTGCATGCAACGGTTTGATGCGGACCGCGTGGCGGACCTTGCGCCCGATCATGGTTCCCAGCCCATGCCCCAGCGCAATAAGTACGACGGCGGCCCCCACCGTGGCGGTCAGCCTCCAGGAGCTGTCGCCCACCCAGTTACTGACCAGCGGTACCGCCATGAACGCCGCGATGGCGCCGACGATAAAGCCGGCAATACCGCCGAGCGTTACCAGGAACCCGTTGCGCAGGCCATAGATCAGGTAGGAAAGCAGCATCAGAATCAATGCCAGATCCAGTATCGTCAAGCCAAACACCAATGCTCCTTGCAGCCGGGTAGCGCCAATTCTAGAGGTGGACCCTGACAGGAAACCGTTAGTCCGGTCACGATCCGGGACCTTTCCCGCCGTCACTTCCGGGGCTGCCTGCCTGAAAACCGCGTCGTTTCAGCGTTTCGCGTGCCAAGTACGTCACAAGAGCACAAAAATTCTGAAACAATGGCTGGAGCGCCACGACCGAAACTTATACTCAGGAGATTTCATGGACATCGAGGTATTGCGCCGCGCACCCCTCTTCGCCACCCTTGACGACGACGCTTTCCGCCTGCTGACGGACGAGCTCACCGAGGTGGACCTTTCCCGCGGAGCGTCGGTGTTCCGCGAAGGCGACCAGGGTGACCAGCTGTACTTCATCGTTTCCGGCAAGGTTAAGCTCGGCCGCACTTCCCCCGACGGACGCGAGTCCCTCCTGGCCATCCTTGGCCCGGGTGAACTCTTCGGCGAGATGGCTCTCTTCGACCCGAGCCCCCGTACTGCAACGGCAACGGCTGTGTCCGAAACGCGACTGGCAGGCCTGAAGAACGAGAGCCTCAACTCGCTGCTCCGGACCCGCCCCGAGGTTTCCGCCCAGCTGCTGCAGGCCCTTGCCCGCCGCCTGCGCCGCACCAACGACTCGCTGTCCGACCTTGTCTTCTCGGACGTACCAGGCCGTGTCGCCAAGGCCCTCCTGGACCTGGCCGACCGCTTCGGCCGTCCCGCCACGGATGGTGTCCTGGTGGCGCACGAGCTCACGCAGGAAGAACTGGCCCAGCTGGTGGGCGCTTCCCGCGAAACCGTCAACAAGGCCCTGGCCGAGTTCGTCCAGCGCGGTTGGCTTCGCTTGGAAGCCCGCGCGGTGGTCATTCTTGACATGCAGCGACTGCGCCAGCGCTCCCGCTAAACACGTTGGGAAAGGCCGCACCGGTTCGTGGAACCGGGGCGGCCTTTTTTGTTGGTGCGGGAGGAACGCCGGAAAACCGCCGGGATGCGAGAGAGCATCCGGGGGTGGGGTCAGCGGTCGCGCTGGGAGTCTCCGGGGGAGGTCCTGGCGGCTTCGACTTCGAGCATCAGCTGCCCGCCCTCGTCCACAAGTTTGGGCTGGTACACATGGGCCTTGCGCTTGTAGCTCAGGTAGGCGATGCAGCCGTTGGCGTGGGCCATTTTCTCCAGCATGATCTCTGAACCCGGAACCATGAGCTGCCCCAGAGTAAGACCCACAGTGTTGTCCTGGCCCACTTCGTCGCCCAGGGCCGTGGTGTCGCGCAGGGCGATGGCTTCGGAAGCGCTGACCCATCGGCCCCACACACCCTTGCTGCCCAGAATGCCGGGCTGCTGGTTCACGGGGACAGTGGCCGCGAAGTACCGGGTATTGAAACGGGTGTGGGCAAAGTCAGGACTGAGCCAGTTGACCAAGGGTTTCAAGAGGTCCGTCCGGAGGGAGAGGCCGCGCTTGGCCAGCATCTCCGTGAAGGACTTCTCCTGGGAAGCCACGGCTTCGCGGGTCTTCATCCACTCAGCGGTCGAGTTCGCTTCAATCGTGGACGAGGCATCCGGCCCTGCGAGCAGGACGCCGGTTTCTTCGAAGAGCTCACGGATGGCTCCCACCACGTGACGGCGGGCGAGTCCGACGTCGTCCGTTCCCATCTGCTCGGCCCAATACTGGGGCGAGGGACCAACCCAACCGACGGGGTCGTCGTCGCTGGGTTGAAGCGAGCCGCCGGGGAACGCGACAACGCCCAACGGCGAAGAGCCTGGCCTGTAGCCAAGCCAGGTCTCCAAACCGTTGGGCGAGTCCCGCAAAAGGACAACAGATGATGCATAGCGCGCGGCACGGGGTGTCCGCTCGCCAAGTTCAAACCAGTTGCGTGCTGCGCCTTCAAGTTCCGGAGGCAGTACGAACGAGCGTCGGGCAAGTTGCGGCACTTGAGTGAACCGGCTCCTTAGCTGAATTCAGCAATGAGCTCGACCTCAACCGGAGAGTCGAGCGGCAGAACAGAAACGCCGACGGCGGAACGTGCGTGCACGCCTGCGTCACCGAAGACCTGGCCCAGGAGTTCGGACGCGCCGTTAATGACGCCGGGCTGGCCGGTGAAGCTCGGGTCGGAGGAGACGAATCCCACAACCTTCACGATGCGGGTCACCCGGTCGAGGTCGCCAATGACGCTCTTGACGGCTGCCAGGGCGTTGATCGCGCATACACCTGCGTAGCGCTTTGCGTCCTGGGGATCCACCGTGGACTCATCCGAAGCGCCGAGTTCGCCGGTGGCCACTTTGCCCGTAGCTTCGAGTTTGCCGTTAATAAAGGGCAACTGTCCCGAGGTGTAGACGTAGTTGCCGGACACAACGGCCGGCACGTAGGCGGCAACCGGCGCGGCGACCTCCGGAAGGGTCAGGCCAAGCTCGGCCAGTCGCTGTTCGACAGCGGATGTGGGGGTGCCGGATTCCGCGGGAGTAGTGGTGTCTGCGGGGGTTGTCATGGTTACTGCTTCTCCCTCTTAAGGTATGCGACAAGGCCTTTGCCATCGGGTCCACCGACGACCTGAACAAGCTCCCAGCCGTCCTCGCCCCACTGGTCCAGGATCTGCTTTGTGGCATGGATAATGAGCGGAATCGTGGCGTACTCCCATTTGGTCATGACAGAAAGCCTAGCCCTTGCCGGTAAAGTGGAAAACATGGTGACTCGCAAGAACCCCATATTCGACACTGCCACCACCCTCGGAAAGATTCTCGGTTTCCTTGGCGTGAGTGCGATCTGTGGCGTGCTGGTAGCTGGACTTCTGGTTCCCGCGGCCGCAGTCTCAGGCAGTGCCGCAAGTGGTTCCATCCAGTTCTTTGACACGCTGCCCGCGGAACTGCAGGTCGACCCGCCCAGCCAGAACACCACGATCCTGGCCAAGGACGGTACACCCATTGCGTCCATCTACGCAGAGAACCGTACCAAGGTTCCGCTGGACCAAATGAGCCCGTTCATCAAGGACGCTGTCATAGCCATCGAGGACAGCCGATTTTATGACCACGGCGGTATCGACACCACGGGTATCATGCGTGCCCTTGTCAGCACCGCCCGCGGCAACAAGCAGGGTGCTTCCACCATCACCCAGCAGTACGTGAACAACGTCATCAACGAGTCACTGGTGGCGTCCGGCAAGGAAGACGACGTCAAGCTCAACGGCTACAACAAGGGCGTGGGCGACAAGCTCCGCGAAATGAAGCTGGCGATCGCTCTGGAGAAGAAGTTCTCCAAGGAGCAGATCCTTGAGGGCTACTTGAACATCGTGTTCTTCAACCGTGATGCTTACGGCATTGAAGCTGCATCCAAGTTCTTCTTCAGCACCTCGGCGAAGGACCTGACCCTTCCCCAGGCTGCCCTTCTGGCCGGCTTGGTGAACAGCCCGTCCGCTTTTGATCCCATTGCCAACCCGGACAACGCCAAGAAGCGCCGGGACCTGGTACTGGCCGCCATGGTCAACCAGAACAAGATCACCCAGGCCGAATACGACGAGGCCGTGGCCACCCCCGTGACTACCAAGGTCACTCCCGCACGCCAAGGTTGTGCCTACGCCACCATGGCACCGTACTTCTGCGACTACGTGCTTCACCTCCTCCTGAACAACCCCGCTTACGGCGAAACGCAGGATGACCGCGAAAAGCGTGTCATGCGCGGTGGCCTGACCATCCAGACCACCCTGGACCCGACGGCCCAGACAGTTGCCCAGCAGCAGGTGGATGCGACTGCCGGTGCCAACCCGGACAAGTGGGGCGCCTCGCTCGTCTCCGTCCAGCCCGGCACAGGCCAGATTGTCAGCATGGCCCAGAACACTGTTTGGCTGCCGCAAGAAGGCAAGTTCGATCAGACCCAGAACTTCAACGTGGACGTCCTGGACGCCAACGGCAATGACCTGAACGGCATCGGTGGCTTCCAGCCCGGCTCGACGATGAAGCCTTTTACGTTCGCCGAGTGGCTGAACGAGGGCAAGTCGATGAACCAGAACGTCAATGCATCGGTGCGTAGGTATGGGGTGAATTTCCCTTGGCGCAACACCTGCCCAACCCCGACGGATGGTTTCTATGACGCAACCGTTCCGGGCAGCTTCGACTTGCAGAACTCCGATCAGGGTTACTACCGCAACATGACCGTCCTGTATGGCCTCATGAACTCCATCAACACGGCAACGTTCGCTTCCGCAGCCCAGGTGGATTTGTGTGGCATTCAGAAGATTGTTGACGCAACAGGTATCCACGGCGGCCTCCCCATGCGCGACAAGGAAGGCAAGATCACGGACCCCAACCCGCAGGTTCCGATGACCCGGCTCTCGAACCTGATCGGTGCCACCCAGACCGCACCCCTGACCATGGCAGCTGCGTTTGCCACGTTCGCTGCCGACGGCAAGTACTGCGAGCCGATCGCCATCACCTCGGTCAAGGACCAGGCGGGTGCTGAGCTTCCCGCCCAGGCATCCAACTGCAAGGACGCCGTCAAGCCGGACGTGGCCCGTGGTGTGGCCTATGCTATGCAGGAAGTCCTCAATGCTGGTTCCGGCTCCCTGATCAGGCCGTCTCTGTCCACAAGAAACAACTTCCCTGTCGCAGCCAAGACCGGTACCAACGACACCAACGGCTCCACCTGGGTGGTGGGTTACACCACCGGCCTTGCAACGGCTTCCTGGTTCGGCGATCCGCTGGGCGACCAATCCCGGCCCGGTCGGAATATGACCGTCAACGGCAAGTACTACCAAGCGATCGACGGTTACATGATCGCTGGTCCGCAGTTCACCAACTACATGCTGTCGGTCGCACCGGCGTATGGAACCAATCCTTTCCCGGCACCTCCGTCGAACCTCCTTGGCGGCGGAGCACCGCAGCGCAACACCACCCCTGCGCCTTCCACGCCGAACAACAACGCCCCGTCCAACGGCGGCAATACCGGCGGGAACAGCGGCAACAACGGAAATGGCAACGGCAACGGTAATGGCAACAACGATAAGGACTGACCAATAGTGCCTTTTCCTGACTCCCTGGCAAACCGCGTCCGCACCCTTGGGCGCGGTTTCGCCGTCACGACAGTTCTTGGGGCTACCGCGGGGGCGGTAACTGCTGCCTACGGTTGGTGGGAGAAGGATCAATTCGGCATCAGGAACGAAACCCTCCCCATTCTCCCGGAGGGTTTTGACCCGCTGCGGGTACTGCACCTGAGCGACATCCACTTCGTTCCAGGTCAGGATAAAAAGGCACAGTGGCTGCAATCCCTGGCCGATCTCAAGCCGGACCTCGTGGTCAATACCGGCGACAACCTCAGTCATGCCAAGGCCATTGATCCCCTGGTCGAGGCACTCAGGCCCCTGATGCAGTTCCCGGGTGTTTTCGTCCCGGGATCCAACGACTATTACGCCCCCCGGCTCAAGAACCCGGCGGGCTACTTCCGAGGGCCTTCGAAGCACAAGGCAGAGCCGGTAAAACTCGACTGGCCCAGGCTGCGCTCCGCCTTCGGGATGGCGGGCTGGGTAGACCTGACAAATCGTGCGCAATCGCTCGTCCTCAACGGCTTACGCCTCGATTTCTCCGGCGTTGATGATCCACACCTCAAACGCGAACGCTACGCAGGTTGGCCCCGCGGCACCGTAAACCAGGATGCCAGGCCACACCTCCGCGTGGCGGTCATCCATGCTCCCTACCAACGTGTTTTGGACCATTTCACGGAAGCCGAGGCGGACCTGATTCTCGCCGGACACACCCACGGCGGCCAGATCTGCATTCCCGGCTACGGCGCGCTCGTCTCCAACTGCGACCTCCCCACGTGGCGCGCCAAAGGCCTGCACGATTGGCAGAACGATATTTACACGACGCCGGTCAACGTCTCCGGCGGCATCGGCACGTCCCGCTTTGCTCCGGTCCGCATCGCCTGCCGCCCGGAAGCGGTGCTGCTGACGCTGACGTCCCGCAACTAAAACCAAGGGCAGCATTACAAACTCCAATAACTGGTCAAACATTTCACCGCGCCCACGCTGACCTGTGAACCGAGTCACGGCATGGCATAGGGTGGTTGCTACGGGAAACTACCTCCGCACCACCTGAAGATCCAGCTGTTGAGAAGCGGGCATGTCCAAGCAAACGTCATTCTTTACCTCCGTCGGCCGCCTGTACCCCCACGTGCGGCCTATCCTTCCCCGGTTGTTCATGGGCCTGCTCTGTGCCCTGCTGGCCAGCATCGTGGCGCTGTCCATCCCCCAGGTCCTGCGGGTCCTGGTCAATAATTCGCTCCAACCCGGCGGTGACCCGGGCGCTGTCTGGACTGCCGCCGTCGTCATCCTTGCGTTGGGCGTGGCGGAAGCAGGGTTAGTGGCGCTGCGACGCCAGTTCGTCATCAACCCGGCCACGACAGTCGAGACCAGGATGCGGGTGTCACTGTACGGGCACCTGCAGCAACTGACGGTCTCTTTCCACGATCGTTGGGGTTCCGGGCAGTTGCTGTCGCGTGCCATGACGGACCTGAGCTTTCTGCGCCGCTGGATGGCGTTCGGCGCGATCATGCTGGTGGTCACCACTCTGACGGTGATCATCGGCGTGGGCGTCATGTTCACCATGAGCTGGCAACTGGCGCTGATTTTCCTCGCCGCCGCCGTGCCCATCATGATCAACTCGTTCCGCTTCCGACGGCGCTTCAGCCTGGTCACCAGGCTTAGCCAGGACCAGGCCGGCGACCTCGCTACCACCGTGGAGGAGTCCGTCCACGGCATCCGCGTCCTGAAGGCCTTCGGACGAAGCCGCGAAGCGTTGGAGAACTTCAATGGCCAGGCGGAGGAACTGCGGCAGACGGAAATCGCGAAAGCCAAGCAACAGGCCGGTTTCACGCTGGTGGTGACGCTCCTGCCGGAGCTCGCGCTGGGGGTTGGACTGGTGGTAGGAATCATGCTGGCGGCGTCGGGCCAGCTGAGCATCGGCTCGCTGGTGGCATTCTTCGCAACGGCCGCCGTGGTTGCCACGCCGGTGGAATTCTCCGGCATGCTCCTGGCCATGGCCCTGACCGCCAAGACGGCGTTGGACCGCCATTTTGAGGTCATGGATACGCCCAACACCATCACCTCGCCGGACAAGCCCGCCACACCGTCGGCTGTCAAGGGTGCCTTGCGCTTCGAGCAAGCGGGCTTCGGGTACGACGACGGCGGCACCCTCCTGCGCGATATCAATCTGGAGATTCGTCCCGGCGAGACGATGGCCCTGGTGGGCATCACCGGCAGCGGCAAGAGCGCACTCCTCCAGTTGGTCCCCCGTCTCTACGAGGTAACGGAGGGGTCCGTGATGATCGATGGTGTGGATGTCCGGGACATGGACCTGGAGGATCTTCGCCGGATCGTGGCCGTTGCCTTCGAGGACACCACGCTGTTCTCCAGCTCCGTGCGGGACAACGTGTTGCTGGGAGCACCTGAGCCAACGGACGCCGCCCTGGACGAGGCCCTGGACGTTGCCCAGGCGCAGTTCGCCTACTCGCTCCCGGACGGCGTGGACACCCTGATCGGTGAGGAAGGCCTGAGCCTCTCCGGCGGTCAGAGGCAAAGGATCGCTTTGGCCCGGGCCATAGCCGCCAAGCCGAAAGTCCTGGTGCTGGACGATCCCCTCTCTGCCCTGGACGTGAACACGGAAGAGCGGGTGGAGGCGCGGCTGCGTGATGTTCTCCACGACACCACCACGCTGATCGTCGCCCACCGTCCGTCCACTGTGGCATTGGCGGACCGGGTTGCCCTGCTCGAAAACGGAACCATCACCGCCGTCGGGACCCATTCGGAACTGCTGGCCGGCAACGCCCACTACCGCTACGTCATCGCGAGCCTGGACACTGGTCCGAAGGACCTGGACTCCGAACTGGACGAGCTCGAAGAAGCCGAGGAGGCCCGCCGGTGAGCGCCACAACCTTTGGAACGGCCAACGAGGACAACACCCACCTCAGCAAAGCGGACAGCAAAGCCGTACGACGCCGGTCGCTCACCTTGCTTGGGTCGCTCATCCGGCCCGTTCGCTTGCGTTTCTGGCTGACGATCGTGGTGGTGGTTGTTTCACAGCTCGCCCGGGTGGCGGGACCCGCCCTGATAGCTTTCGGCATCGACAACGCGCTTCCCGCGCTGCAGGCCGGGAACAACGGACCGCTGGTGCTGGTGGGAGTGCTCTACTTGGGCGCAGCCATCGCCACGGCCGGGCTGACGTCGCTCTACGTCACGTCCACGGCAAAGCTCAGCCAGGCCATGTTGCTGGACCTGCGGGTACGCGTCTTCCGGCATACCCAGCGGCTGAGCCTTGAGTTCCACGAGAAGTACACGTCCGGCCGCATCATTGCCCGGCAAACTTCAGACTTGGAGGCGCTCCGCGAACTCTTGGACTCGGGCGTCAGCTCCTTGGCTTCCGGCCTGCTGTTCATGGTTTTTACGGCCATTACCGTGTTCGCCCTGGATTGGCGGAGCGGCTTGATCATGCTGGGTGCCGGCGTGCCCATGTTCCTCCTGGCCCGCTGGTACCAGAAGCACTCGCAGATCGCCTTCCGCGAGTCCAGGGTTGTTTCTGCCCGGCTCATTGTGCACTTCGTGGAGACCATGACCGGTATCCGGGCCGTCAAGGCTTTCCGCAAGGAACGCGAAAACGCCCGGACCTACGGCGAGGTTGCCGAGGCTTACCGGAAGAACACAGTCCGATCGATCTTCCTAAACGGGGTGCTGCAGCCTGGCCTGGTGCTGATCGGGAACGTGTGCGTAGCCGTAGTCTTGTTGGTCGGAGGTTTCCGGGTGTTGGGCGGAGATCTGGAAGTTGGTGTCCTGCTGGCCCTGATCTTGTCCACGAAGCGGTTCTTCCAGCCTGTGGACCAGATGGCCATGTTCTACAACTCCTTCCAAAGCGCGCAGGCGGCCCTGGAAAAGGTATCCGGGCTCTTGGAAGAGGTTCCCACGGTCCGGCCACCTAAAAATCCCGTGGCGTTGAAGAATCCACGGGGTGCAATCGACTTCAACGGCGTGGAGTTCGGATACGGCGAAGGCAAGACTGTTGTCCCTTCGCTCGATCTGCACATTCCGGCGGGGCAGACAGTGGCCCTGGTGGGACAGACAGGTGCCGGAAAATCAACGCTGGCCAAGCTCATTGCCCGTTTCTATGACGTCACCTCTGGGTCTATCACCCTGGATGGCATTGACCTGCGGGACCTCTCCACCACCGATCTTCGCCGATCTGTGGTGATGGTGACCCAGGAGGCGTTCCTGTTCAGCGGCTCGGTGGCCGACAACATCGCGCTGGGCCGGCCGGAAGCTTCGCGCGCGGAGATCGAAGCTGCTGCCAAGGCCGTGGGCGCGCACGAGTTCATCGCCGGACTGCCCGACGGCTATGACACAGACGTTAATAAGCGTGGCGGGCGGGTCTCTTCCGGTCAACGACAACTCATCGGATTTGCCCGGGCGTTCCTGGCAGCACCGGCGGTGCTGATTCTCGACGAAGCAACGTCCTCCTTGGACATCCCGTCGGAGCGAATGGTGCAGGAGGGGCTGGCCAATCTCCTGGAGGGCGTCGCCGGCGGAGCCGCGCCGAGGACTGCGATCATCATTGCCCATCGGCTTTCCACGGTGGAGACGGCGGACCGGGTGCTGGTGGTGCACGATGGGCGGATCGTTGAGGATGGCTCCCCTGCCGGGTTGATTTCCGGTGGCGGACGGTTCGCCCGCCTGCATGGTGCATGGAAGGATTCGCTGGTCTGACATGATGTGCGGCTGGGCTGCCTTTGTGAGCAGGGACACCGCCTCCTCGATTTCGCATCCTGCACCGATTCAGCTATCCTTGAACAGTTGCTTTCGCAGCGGATCGGGATGTAGCGCAGCTTGGTAGCGCGCTTCGTTCGGGACGAAGAGGTCGCAGGTTCAAATCCTGTCATCCCGACCAAGAAACGAAAATGGCGTCGAGAAATCGGCGCCATTTTTGTTTGTTCGAATCACACTGCTTTTGTGCGACCTCGCATTGCTGGGCCCGGCTTTGCGCCCCTGGCCAAGCTTTGCCAACGCTGAGCGGGTCCAGCAACGAGGGCAAAAAGAAACCCCGGAGCAGCTCGTGATGCTCCGGGGTTTCTTCGGATGTGCTGTTTACATCGGATCAGGCCAGTTGCCAATGGACGACGTGGTGTACGTGGTCTCTGTCGTCTTGGTGGGGGCGGATACCGATGCACGCATCGGATCCGGCCAGTTGCCAATGGCGCTGACAGTTGAGCTGGAGTCCGCAGCGGGAGCTGCAGAGACGACTGCGGGGCCCGCAACCGTGAAAGCGAGAGCGCCTGCCAATGCCGCAGAAGCGGCGAGTTTTTTGAACATTATGTTCCCCAATGCGAGTCGGATTCGTTACGGAAATTGCGCGGTCCCTGTTGACATACATTGTAAAATGTTTTCCACAGAGACTGTCAAGGTTTTGGTTCGATCACACGTGTAGGAGGGCCCCGTGGGAAACGGATTCGGCGAGAAGCTACGTGCCGAACGGCTCGAACGCGGGTTGACGCAGGCAGAGCTGGGCAAGAACCTGTACTCCCCCAGCTACATCTCCTTGCTGGAGACCGGCCGCCGGGAACCGACGGCTGAAGTGATCGAGGAACTGGCCCGCCGGCTCGAACTGGCACCGAAAGCCTTGGAGGCCTGGAGCCAGCCTGTGTCCGTCAGCGACGCAGAATACGTCCTGGCCGGCCTCTACGCCCGGCAGGCGTGGGATCTCAGGGACTACCAGCTTGCTGCGAGCCACGCTGCAACCGCAGCCCAGATTGCGTTGGAAGCGAAGAACAACAGCGCCTGGTGGAATATGACTTACATGCAGGCCGAATGCGTCATGAAGCAGGGCCAGCTGAAGGAATGCCAGCAAATCGTGGAGCACCTGCTGGAGCACCCCATGGCCACCGAATCCGCCGGACTCGGTGTTCGTGCCTGGCAGATGCTTGCCGCTGTCTGCCACGGACAAGGGCAGCTGGCCACCGCCGTCGAGCATGCCAAAAAGGCTGTTGAGCTGTGCGGTGAGCTGCCCAAGGGATCCACACTGATCATTGGCGCGCACCGCGCGTTGATTGGTGCGCTGGCGGAGAGCGGCAAACTGGATGAGGCGTGGGAGTATTGCCTCGCGATGATCGAGCACATGGATGAGCACTCCATGTCGCAGCTCGCCGGCGAGGTCGCATGGGTGGTGGGCAACGTTGCGTTCATGCGGCACGACTACACGGAAGGCATCAAGCACCACGAGCGTGCCGCCTCGCTCCTCTCCCCTGCCAACGACATCGAGCTGTGGGCACGGTTCAACAAGGCCTCCGCTGCGGTGAGGCTGTCCTCGGGCATCGTGGAGCCTGAGACTTTGTCCGCCATTGAACGGGCTGAACTGGCACTGTCCATCGTGGGCGGCAACAAGACGGACCAGCTGGAGGTCGCCTTCATCCGCGCCCGCTGGCTGTACTTGACCGGTGACATTCCTGCCGCAGTCCAGAAGCTCCGCGAAATTTACCAGGACCGGAAAGTCCTGGCCCGCCACACGGCCGGCGAAGTGTCGCTCTTGCTGGGCAAATCCCTCAAGGCCGCCGGTGAAACCTCCGATGCCCTGCATTTCCTCGAAGAGGCGCAACACGACTTCAGCGCCGCCGGAGCCTCGGACAGGGTCCAGCAGGCCATGGATGCGGTGCTGGAAATCCGGCTGGCCGAACGCCGCGCCGCCGCCCACCCAGAAGCCCATTCAGAAGCCAGCTAGCCCATCTAAGTAGCAGTAGAGCGCGTTTTGACGGCTCAAAACGCGCTCTACTGCGACCCAGTTGGGTGAGGGCTAGGCGAAGGTGCGGCCCGTCAGTTTCTCGTACGCCTCGACGTAGCGGGCACGAGTGCGCTCCACTACCTCTGTCGGGAGGGCCGGCGGCGGAGTGTCGGAGGACTTGTCCCACCCCGACTCATCCGACGTCAGCCAGTCGCGGACGTACTGTTTGTCGTAGGACGGCTGCGACTTGCCCGGTGCATACGTGGACGCATCCCAGAAGCGCGAGGAGTCCGGGGTCAGGACTTCGTCGCCCAGCGTGATGATGCCGGTGCCTGCGTCGATGCCGAACTCCACCTTGGTGTCGGCCAGGATGATGCCGCGTGAGCGGGCGATCTCCTCGGCGCGGGTGTAGATCTTCAGAGTCAGCTCGCTGAGCCGGGCCGCGATGTCATCGCCCACCAGCGCCACGACGTCGTCGTAGGTGATGTTCTCGTCGTGCTCGCCCACCTCGGCCTTGGCGGAGGGGGTGAACAGGGCCTTCTCCAGGCGGGAACCATCCACCAGGCCCCCGGGCAGCGGGATGCTGCACACCGTACCGGATTCCTTGTATTCAGCCAGGCCTGATCCGGTGAGGTAGCCGCGGGCGATGCATTCCACCGGGAACATGTCCAGCTTCTTGCAAATCATGGCCCGGCCTTCGACCTCGGCGGGGACACCGCCCTCGACCGTGGAGGCCAGCACATGGTGCTCGACATCCAGCTGCTCGAACCACCACAGGCTCAGCTGGGTCAGGACGCGGCCTTTGTCTGGGATCTCGCTGCTCAGGACGTGGTCGTAGGCGCTGATACGGTCACTGGCCACCACCAGGACGCACTCCTGGCCGACCTTCTCCGTGATGGATTCGTCGGCCGGGACATACAGGTCGCGGACTTTGCCGGAGTAGACGTGCGTCCAGCCGGGCAGCTGCAGTGCGTTGGTTTCAAGCCCGCCGGAGGGCAAGGAATCGGTCATGGTCACGCCTGCACTTTCGGGATGCTGCCGGTGGCGCCGTAAGGAACCTTGATTTCGCCGCGCGCTGCCTTGCCTGCGATATCCGTACGGTACTGGGAGCCTTCAAGCTGAACCAGCTCCACGCCGTCGTACGCTTTTTCGCGCGCGTCCACCAGATCGGAACCGAGCGCCACCACCGCAAGGACGCGGCCACCGGCAGAGACAACCTTGCCGTCTTCGTCCAGCTTGGTGCCGGCGTGGATGACGTGGACGCCGTCCAGTTCGTCAACCTTCTTGAGGCCGCGGATGCGGTCGCCGGTACGGGGCGTGTCCGGGTAGTTTTCGGCGGCAACGACGACGGCGACTGCCGTGTCCTTGGACCAGCGCAGCTCTTCTGCCGTGTCCAGTTCGCCCTTGGCAGCTGCCAGCAGCAGCGCGCCGAGCGGGGTCTTGAGACGGGCGAGGACGGCCTGGGTTTCGGGGTCGCCGAAGCGTGCGTTGAACTCGATGACCCGCGTTCCGCGGGAGGTGAGTGCCAGGCCGCAGTAGAGCACACCGACGAAAGGAGTACCGCGGCGGGCCATCTCGTCCACGGTCGGCTGGGCCACACGGTCGATGACTTCCTGCACGAGCCCTTCAGGGGCCCACTCGAGCGGCGTGTAGGCGCCCATGCCGCCCGTGTTGGGGCCTTCGTCGTTGTCGAAGATGCGCTTGAAGTCCTGGGCCGGGGACAGCGGCACGGTGGTGTGGCCGTCGCAGAGGACGAACAGGGAAACCTCGGGACCGTCCAGGAACTCCTCGATCACCACGGTTCCACCGGCGTCGAAGCATGCCTGGGCGTGGGCCAGGGCCTCGTCCCGGTTACGGGTGACCACAACGCCCTTGCCGGCGGCGAGGCCATCGTCCTTGACGACGTAGGGAGCACCGAAGGTGTCCAGCGCGTCTGCGGCTTCTTCGGCGTTCTCAGCGACCCGTGCCATGGCGGTGGGCACACCGGCTTCGGCCATGATCTGCTTGGCGAAGGCCTTGGAGGCTTCCAGTTGTGCAGCTTCCTTGGAAGGGCCGAAGACGGGGATACCGGCTTCACGCACAGCGTCGGAGACACCCGCGGCGAGCGGAGCTTCCGGGCCGACGACAACCAGGTCCACGCCCAGCTTGGTGGCGAGGGCGGACACGGCTTCCGGGTTGTTCCCGTCAATCGCGTGGGTGGGAACGAGTTTGCTGATGCCGGCGTTGCCCGGAGCCGCGTGGACCTCGGACACGTTGGGATCTTCAAGCAGAGAGCGGACAATGGCGTGTTCGCGGCCGCCTGGGCCAATGACGAGTACCTTCACAGTCTTCAAGGGTACTTTGTGTGCGGCGAGGGGCCTAAGCTGTTGCGGCGACAGCGTTCAGCGTGACAGGGCAACGTGACCCGTCCCTGCGTCCGGGCAACCTAGACTTGCCTCATGCCACTGAGTTCCCATGAAACGT
This sequence comes from Paenarthrobacter sp. NCHU4564, assembly GCF_052156435.1. Lineage (NCBI taxonomy): Bacteria > Bacillati > Actinomycetota > Actinomycetes > Micrococcales > Micrococcaceae > Paenarthrobacter > Paenarthrobacter sp. NCHU4564. The sequence continues at coordinate 6,800 of NZ_JBQLIS010000032.1, read as the reverse complement.
TCAACGTTGAGTCCGCCGTCGAACTGGCCGTGATCGAACGCAGTGGCTTCATCGAGTCCCGGCACATCGGGGCCGCCGTGGTCCTCTCGGGAGACGGTTCGGTAGTCACCCGCCTGGGTGATATCGATGCGCCGGTCATGGCCCGTTCCACCCTCAAACCATTCCAGGCCCTGGCAGCCATGCAGTCCGGAGTGCCCCTCCGCGGCGCCCAGGTGGCTGTGGCCTGCGGAAGCCATACCGGATCCCTGGATCACATGGACGTGGTGGCGGGCATGCTCAAGGGAGCAGGCCTGAAGGAAGACCACCTCCAGTGTCCCGCCACGTGGCCAGAGGATGAAACGGCCCGCAACTGGTTGGTCCGCTCGGAGAAGGGCCGGTCCCGGCTCGCCTTCAACTGCTCCGGCAAGCACGCGGCGTTCCTCTGGGCATGCTCCGAAAACAGCTGGGACCTGCGCAGCTACCTTGAACCAAACCACCCCCTGCAGCAACGTGTGCGTTCCGTCATCGAGGAGTACAGCGGCGAAGCCATCTCGCACCTGGGTATCGACGGTTGCGGCGCACCCGTGGCAGCCGTTTCCCTCACCGGACTGGCACGGGCATTCTCCCGCCTCGCCAGGTCGCCCGGCGACTCCACCTCCAACGCCCGCGCGGCGACCATCGCCACGTCCATGCTGGACTACCCTTGGGCGGTCCAGGGCCGGGGCGAGTCCAATACGATCGTGATGGAAGAGCTGGACATCCTGGCCAAGATCGGCGCCGAAGGCGTGCTGGTCCTCGCCACTGCCACCGGCGCCACGGTGGCCGTCAAAATGCTGGACGGGAACCTGCGCGCCACCACCCTGGTGGGCTTGACCCTGCTGGCCGTCAGCGGTGCGGTGGATGTTCCCGCCGTGTCCAACGTGCTGGAACGGGTGGTGGAACCGGTCCTCGGCGGAGGCCGCCAGGTGGGCAGGATCCGCCTGGGCCACGCAGTGTCCGCCATGCTCGGCTAGTTCGTCTTAACAGGAGAAACGACACCATGGCAGTTGCACGTCGCCGCGTGGACATCCAGGAGGGCCGCGCCGCGCTGGAAGCCTGGCAAACCGCCGTCGGGCATCCCGGTACCGAAACCGCCGGAGCCGGGACGCCGCCGTCGCGCTCCTTGATCGCGACGGCGGTCCGCTACTCCCTGGAGGAGGTCACCGCCCGCGCCCCCGGCAATTCCGTGGAGGTGCGGGTGCCGCCGTTCGGCGTGACCCAGTGTGTGGAGGGGCCGCGGCACACGCGCGGGACTCCCCCGAACGTCATAGAGACCGACGGCGGCACCTGGCTTGAGATGGTGACCGGCCGGATTTCGTGGGCGGATGCGGTGGCGGCAGGCCGGGTGGCAGCATCCGGGCTGCGCGCGGATCTTTCCCACCTGCTTCCGCTTTAAGTGCCGCTGATGCCCCCGGGACGCGGGTCCTGGAGGCATCAGCGGTTACGGAACCGCCCGCTCAGTCAGGGCAGACCGGGTTGCTTGCCTGCCCCTTCTTGCTCATTTCGAACTGGGGAATGTTGTCCGCCGTGGGGCCACCACGGAATTTGGGAGACGGGGTCTGCCCGTCGCTGATGCGCTCGAGCTCCTGCTCCTCGTAGACGTCTTCCTTGCCGAGCATGATGGCCGAGTCCTCGTTGGTGATCTCGCCCTTGAAGGCGCGGACCATCACGCTGCGGTCAAACTGGCCCTCCCATTTGGCGACGACGAACGTGGCCACGCAGTTGCCGAGCAGGTTCACCACCACGCGCATGGAGTCCATGAGGCGGTCGGCCCCCAGGAGGAGTGCGACGCCGGCCACCGGGAAGATCCCCAGGGCTGCGGCGGTTGCCGACAGGGCCAGGAACGATGAGCCCGGCACGCCTGCCATGCCCTTGGAGGTCAGGAGCAGCACGCCCAGGGCTGCCAGCTGCTGTCCGAGGTCCAGGTTGTGACCGAACGCCTGCGCCAGGAACAGCAACGAGATGGACAGGTAGATCGCAGCGCCGTCCAGGTTGAAGGAGTAGCCGGTCGGGACCACCAGGCCGGTGGTTGCACGGGAGCAACCGGCGTTGGTCAGCTTGGTCATGATGCGGGGCATGACGGCCTCGGTGGAGGCCGTGCCCAGCGCCAGCAGGAATTCCTCGCGGGTGTACTTGAGGAAGTGCCACAGCGGGACCCGTGCGAAGCCCCAGGCCACCAGGAACAGGAGCGCGATGAAGACAATGGCGGCGCCGTAGCAGGCGGCAATCAGCAGCGCGTACGTTCCCAACGTGCCCAGTCCGTACTGGCCGATGATGAAAGCCATGGCACCGAACGCGCCGATCGGGGCTACCTTCATGATCCAGGACATGATCTTGAAGATCAGTTCCAGGACGGTTTCCATGAGGCTGATGACCGGCATGCACCGTTCGCGGCCGATGACCACGATCGCTGCGCCGAAGAAGACGGAGAAGAAGAGCACCTGAAGCAGGCTGTTGTTGGCGAAGGCCCCGATCACACTGGTGGGGATGACATCCAGGATGAACGCCGCAGCATCTTTGGGCGGCGCGTTCCCGGTCTTGGCGTTAAGTGCTTCCTGGGACAGTGTTGCCGGATCGATGTTCAGGCCGGCGCCTGGCTGGACGATGTTGCCCACGATGAGTCCGAAGACCAAGGCGAAAAGTGTTGCTGCCGTGAAGTAGACGAGTGCTTTGACCCCGACCCTTCCGACCGCTTTGACGTCGCCGACTGCTGAGATTCCCGTGACAATCACGAGGAAGATCAGCGGGGCGATGATCATCTTGATGAGTTGAATGAATCCATCGCCCAAGGGCCGGAGGGTGGACCCGATGGTCGGCCAGAAGTGGCCGATGAGTACACCTGCGACGACAGCGATCAGGATCTGAAAGAAGAGCGACCTGTACAGGGGCTTCTTCTTCAGCGGCGCCGAACTCGCCTTCAGCGCCGAAGAGTCTGGGATTTTCATTGTTCTGAACCAATCAGTTGGGATCAGCCCCGATTTTCAGGGGGTTTCTTCAATGTAATCCTGGTCACACCATTCCGCAAGGGGAGAATCCTTTTCCATATTATGGAAGTCATAATTTGTTTGGTATGCCACGCCTGCGTTCCGCCACCACCTTCTTTGGCACCAAAAAGCCCGCGACACGCCGTGAAAAGGGGCGCGCCGCGGGCTGGGCTGCGTGAAAGTGGGTGGTGGTGGTACGGGCCGTGGTCGGGCGGGCTCCGGGGAAGGCAGTTCCGAGGGCCGGGAAGTCCTAACCCCGGCCGATGAACGGCATGCCCGCGGCAGTCACAACCACGGAACCCACACTGGCCGACGCCGGCATGTTGGCCATCATCAGCACAGCCCTGGCTGCGTCCTCCACCGGGAACATGGGCTCCACCTTGCGGGAACCATCGGCCTGCAGGGCGCCTGAGCCCACACCGATGGTGTCCATGATCTCGGTGCGGGTATTGCCAATATCAATCTGGCCGCACGTGATGCCGAAGCCGCGCCCGTCCAGCTCAATGCTCTTGGTGAGGCCGGTCATGGCGTGCTTGGTGACTGCGTAAGCAACAGACCTCGGCCGTGGCGAGTGCGCGGCAATGGAGCCGTTGTTGATGATGCGCCCGCCCTGGGGTTCCTGGGCCTTCATGGTCCGGACAGCCTCCGCCGCACACAGCATTGAACCGGTCACGTTGACGCGCAGGGTGGCTTCCCACTCCGCAATGTCGATGTCCCCCACGTCGCCCGCGGGCCCGAAAATTCCGGCATTGTTGAACAGCACATCCACCCGGCCCCAGCGCCGCCGCACCTCCCCGAAAAGGTGCGTGACGTCGTCGGGCACTGTCACGTCGCATGGCACCGCAAGGGCCTCCGGATGCCCGTCTGCCGTCCGCAGCAGCTGCGCCTCACGGCGCCCGGCCAGCGCAACGCGGTAGCCCTCGGCCAACATCAGCCGGGCGACAGCCCTCCCGATACCGGAACCTGCCCCGGTCACGACGGCGACCCTCCGGTCTGCGGGCGGGCGTGAGTCATTCATGTGGTTGCCTTTCGACGGGGTTGCCTAGCGTGCAGCGGTCTGGGCTGCGGCAGTTATCGGCCAGCCTATGACAGTCTTGGGCCGGGGCGCCGCGTAGGTACGGACCTTGGACGTGGAGAGGCCAAGGCGGACCAGGGACTCGGCGATGGTCACGGCCGCGGCCACCCCGTCCACTACCGGCACGCCGGTGCGCTCCCGGATTTGGTCGTCCAGCCCCGCCATGCCGCCACACCCCAGCACAATCACTTCGGCGTGATCGCGGGTGACAGCTTCTTCGGCCTGGCCCACGATGGCTTCCACAGCGCGGTCGGGGTGCTCCTCCAATTCCAGGACGGCCATGCCGCTGGCCCGGACCGAGGCGCACCGTGCGTCAAGCCCGGCAAGCTTGAGGCGGTCTTCGATGAGCGGCACAGCACGGTCCAGCGTGGTGACTACGGAGTACTTGTGGCCAAGGAACATTGCGGTGCTGGCGGCAGCCTCGGTAATGTCCACCACGGGAACATCAAGGAGTTCCTGCAGGCCCTCGCGGCCGTGCTCACCGTACCCTGCCTGGATCACGGCGTCGAACGGCTCGGGATAGTTCACCACGGCGTCCATCACGGCTATGGCAGCCAAATAGCTCTCAAAGTTCCCTTCGCAGGAATCGGCCCCGAAGCGCGGGGTGATTCCGATGATTTCCGTTCCGGGAGCTGCGGCCGCGCGTGCTTGGGCAGCAATGGAATCGGTCATGGACTGGGTGGTGTTCACGTTTGCGACAAGGATGCGCATGGTTTTCCTTTCAATGGCAATGCCCGCCCTGCGGTTTGACGACCGGGAGGACGGGCCATGCCTTACTGCAATGCTCTAGTGGGTGCTGGCAACCGCGATGGGTTCGCCGGAGACGTCGTCGAAGGCCTGCTTCTTGTCGGCCACTGCAAAGTACGTCAGGGCAGCGACGCCCGCCCCGATAAACCAGGCGAACGGGGCAGCTGCCGCAAGGCCGGGAATGAAGGCGATGGCGATCGCCAGTGCCGCGGCCGGGATCATCGCGATGATGGCCCTGGGGTTGACGCCGCGCTTGTAGAAGTACGCACCCTTGGGATCTTCCGTGTAGAGCTCAGGAACGTTGACCTTGCCGCGGCGGACCAGCCAGTAGTCAGCCATGACCACACCGAAGAGCGGACCGAGCAAGGCACCCAGGCCGCCCAGGAAGTACACAATGACGATGGGGTTGTTGTAGAGGTTCCACGGCAGGATGACCAGGCCGATCGTGCCGCTGACCCATGCAGCCCGGCGGAAGTTCAGGTGCTTGGGGAGCAGGTTGGTCAGAGCATAGACGGGGGCCACGAAGTTGGCCATCAGGTTCACGGCGATGGTCAGGATCAGCAGAGCCAGGCAGGCAAGGACCAGCAGGAGGGTGTTGGGAATGCTCTGGACAATGTCAGAGGGGCTCTCGATGACCGTGCCGTTGATCTTGTACTGCCCGCCGGCCATGACCACCACGATGGCGCCGAACACGAGCATATTGATGGGGATGCCCCAGAAGTTGCCGCGGACGATCGACTTCTTTGAGGTGGACGAGCGGGTGAAGTCGCAGAAGTTCAGGACGAACGTTCCGTAAATCGAGACCCAGAGGGCGCCGCCGGCGAAGATCGTCAGCCACATGTCCGTGCCCTCAAGGCCCTTGATGCCCGACCACTGGATGGCGCCGCCGGCTTCGACGAAGACCCACACGGCAATGGCAGCCATGGTCACCAGGATCACGGGACCCGCGAAGGCCTCGTATTTACGGATCATCTCCATGCCGAAGCTCACGATGACCAACTGGACAATCCAGAGGCCGACGAACGCAATCCAGCCAAGGGTGGACAGCCCCAGGATCGAGTTGCTGTCCAGGTCCTTCAGGCCCGGGGCCATGGCAACCAGCATGACCCTGAGGACCACGGACGCCAGGTAGGTCTGGATGCCGAACCAGGCAATGGCTACCGCGCCACGGACCAGGCTAGCGATTTGGGCGCCACGGATGCCGAAGCTGATCCGGCTCATGACGGGGAACGGGACGCCGGTCTTCTGTCCCATGAACCCGGAGAAATTCAGGAGGGCGAAGAGCAGCACTGCTCCAATGCCCAGGGCTACCAGGATCTGCCAGCCGCCGAGCCCGAGGGAGAACAGACCAATCGCAAAGGCATAGTTACCCAGGCTGTGGACGTCGTTGGCCCAGAGGGTGAAAATGCTGTAGCTGGTCCACTTGCGGCCCTTGGCCTCGGTGGGAGCGAGGTCGATGTTGTAGAGGCTGGGGCTGATGGTACGGCCTGAGGCTTCGGAAGCGATGTCGCACAGGGCTGTGTTGCCTACCGCCACGGGAGTAGAGCCGTGGGATTCTGCGTCTTCCGGAGTCCCAGTGACGCCGACTGATGAAGTCGTCTGCATCGTGGATCTCCACTTCGTACTGTTTCCACATTATGAAAACAAGTTATTGAATAGTGAAAACACTTTATGACGTGGATCACTGAGCGTCAAGAGTTGCTTGGCTGGCGCCTGTGTAGGACGGGTCACAATTGGTTGCTTGGACCGAAGCCGGGGAGTTGACTGTATTGAACCCGCATTCCGTGTTGACGCTGCCTGATCGGCGTGCGTAATCTCGAATAGCAGAATTTTATTCTCACAATACGAAATTCCCTTGAGCGCCCCCACAGAGCAAGCGCCCAGACATTCAATGAAGAGAGGTTGGACGTGGCTGCAGGAGAAGAGACCTCACACATCCTTAGTGGGTTGACTGCCCAGTTGCCTGATCGTGATCC
>NZ_JBQLIS010000031.1:0-26793 GCF_052156435.1 Paenarthrobacter sp. NCHU4564 | reverse complement strand
CCAGCCCACAGGCCGACCCCTGCAGGCAGCCAGCCCACAGGCCGACCCCTGCAGGCAGCCAGCCCACAGGCCGACCCCTGCAGGCAGCCAGCCCACAGGCCGACCCTGCAGGCAGCCAGCCCACAGGCCGACCCTGCAGGCAGCCAGCCCACAGGCCGACGCCTGCAGGCAGCCATCTCACGGGCAGACAGGACCTTGACTGTTCCTCCCCAACTGTCCGCCGATTCGCAGCCCGGCGGCTGGTAACGGACAATGGATAGGTGCCATCAGCAAGAAACTCCGCAACTGCCCCTTCGCCCCTTTCCAAGCCGGGAGCGCGGAGAGGCGATGCCGGCACGGGGATTTCCCTTCCCTGGCAGTTGGCAGGGCTCGCGCTGCTGATGGTGTCATTGGTGGCAGCGCTCCTGTTCTCCGGGGCTGCGGCCGCCCGGCAGGTAGCCGATCCCGGCGCCCTGGTCCGCTGGGGCCTGCCTGTGGCCAAAGCCCTGCACAACGTCTCTGTTGCTACCGTCATCGGCGGCCTGATCTTTGCCGTTGGAATCCTCCCTAAGAACCTGCGTGTTTCCCGCTCCCGGGAAAAGGACGAGGAAGCTCCGGAACACCCTGCTTTCGCCCGAGCACTGGCAGTGGCTGCAGCCGCGGGCGCTGTCTGGACGCTGTCAGCTGTGGCGGTCCTCGTGCTCACCTACGCTGACGTAGCGGGACAGGGATTGTCCGGAGACGCTGAGTTCACGCGGTCGTTGGTCTACTTCATGACTGACATTGAGACCGGTAAAGCCTGGCTGGCGGTCACCATTATCGCTGCCGTGGTCACAACAGCCCTCTTCGGCGTCAGGTCCCTGACCGGCCTCGCGTTCACTTTGCTCCTGGGACTGATCGGCCTGGTACCGACTGCGCTGATCGGCCACTCTTCCAGCTCCAGCGACCACGAAGGCGCGATCAACTCCCTCGGCCTGCATTTGGCAGGTGTTTCCACATGGGTCGGCGGCATCATCATGCTGGCCGTCCTCTCAGGAATTCTGACGGGCTCCCGCACCTCAGGAACCGGTGACATCACAGAGCCCACGCTCAGGCGCTTCTCGTCCCTGGCAGGCTTCGCGTTTGTCCTGGTTTTCGCGTCCGGTGTCATCAACGCCGCAATCCGGGTCACCAGCCCCGCCGACCTCTTCGGTTCGCCCTATGGTCAGCTGATCCTGGCGAAGTCCCTCGCCACGCTGGTCCTTGGCGGGATCGGCTTCATGCACCGTCAGTGGGTCATTCCGCAGCTCGGCAGGAGTGCGTCAATGTCAGCGCGCCGTGTGCTCTGGCAGCTGGTCCTGGTGGAGCTGCTGGTCATGGGAGCCACCTCCGGCCTGGCGGTGGCCCTTGGCCGGTCCGCCCCGCCGCAGCCCTCGGAGTACGCACCTGACGCTTCGCCGGCGTTCATCCTGTCAGGATATGAGGTTCCTCCCGAACTCACAGCCCAGCGCTGGCTGACCGAATGGCGCTTTGACTGGCTGTGGGTCGGCGTGGCCTTGTTCGGCGCGGTCACCTACATCCTGGGAATCATCAAGATCCGCAAGCGCGGCGATTCCTGGTCCTGGTTCCGGACGGTTACCTGGATGGTCGGCCTGCTGGTCCTGACCTACATCACCTCGGGACCCCCGGCTGTCTATGGCCGGGTGCTCTTTTCAGCCCACATGGTGGACCACATGGCCCTCACCATGGTGGCGCCAATCTTCCTTGTACTGGGCGCGCCTGTGACCCTTGCCTTGCGGGCGCTGCCGTCCCGGGGTGAAGGGGCGCACGGCTCGAGGGGCTTGCGTGAGTGGTTGTTGCTGTTCGTGCATTCGAAGTTCTCCCAGGTGGTCACGCATCCGCTGTTTGCGGCCGCCAACTTTGCTGGTTCCATTGTGTTGTTCTACTACTCGGACCTCTTCGGCCTGGCGATGCGTGAGCACGTGGGCCACGAGCTGATGAACCTGCACTTCCTCCTGACGGGTTACATCTTTGTGCTCGGCATGATCGGCAGTGATCCCCTGCCGCGCCGGGCTCCCTATCCCATGCGTCTCCTGCTCCTGCTCGCCACCATGGGCTTCCACGCTTTCTTCGGTGTCGCGATCATGGGCGGGACCGGTCTGCTCGCCGCGGACTACTTCGGGAACCTTGGCCGGACCTGGGGTCCTTCGGCCATCGCCGACCAGCAGCTCGGTGGTGCCATTGCCTGGGGCATCGGTGAGGTCCCCACGCTGTTGGTGGCGATCGGGGTGGCGATCATGTGGTCGCGCTCGGATGAACGGGAGACGCGCCGCGTTGACCGCGCGGCTGACAGGAATAATGACGCCGAGCTGAGCGCTTACAACGATATGTTTGCCCGGCTCGCCGACCGCGACGCCCGGCTCGCCGACCGCGACGCCCGGCTCGCCGACCGCGACGCCAAGCAAGCCGGGAGTACTGGCAAGGTTCCCCGCCCCGCACCCCAGGGAGCACCGGCCGAGGAGCGCGGGGACAACGACGCCGGGCAGATGGAACGCAACACCAAGCTGGAAGGACGCTGATGAGCGAAACCGTACGCACCCAACTCCGGGTCAGGGCATCCGAACTTGAGGGCCGCGGCTGGCTCAATACCGGCGGCAAATCACTGGATCTGGAAGCCCTGCGCGGCAAGATCGTGCTGCTGGATTTCTGGACGTTCTGCTGCATCAATTGCCTGCACGTCCTGGACGAACTTCGTCCCCTCGAGGAGAAGTACTCAGACGTCCTGGTGACGGTCGGCGTCCATTCGCCCAAGTTCGAGCACGAGGCCGATCCGGAGGCCTTGGCTGCGGCCGTCGAGCGTTACGAGATCCACCACCCTGTGCTGGACGATCCCGAGCTCGCAACGTGGAAGGCCTACACCGCCCGGGCCTGGCCAACGTTGGTGGTGGTGGACCCCGAGGGCTACATCGTCGCCCACCTCTCAGGTGAGGGCCACGCGGATGGCCTTGCTGTCCTTCTGGAAGAACTTGTCGCAGAGCATGACGCCAAGGGCACGCTCCACCGTGGCAACGGCCCGTACGTGGCACCGGAGCCGACGTCGGGCACCCTCCGGTTCCCGGGCAAGGCAACCCAGCTGGCCAACGGCAACTACCTCGTGGTCGACTCCGGCCACCACCGGGTGGTGGAACTTCGCCCCGACCTGGAGACTGTGGAACGCGTCATCGGTTCGGGCACCAAGGGCTACCAGGACGGCGACGCTGAAACCGCCCGGTTCAACGAACCCCAGGGTGTGGCCCTGCTGCCAGCTGAACTCGCTGCCCGGCTTGGATACGACGCCGTGGTTGCGGATACTGTGAACCACCGGCTGCGTGGCGTGGCCCTTGCATCCGGAGAGGTCCGCACCGTGGCCGGCAACGGCGTGCAGCGGCTCCTCGATGCGGGCCCTGCCAGGGTCACGGACTCCGGTGCCGGCACGTGGTCTGAACACCACGACGGCGGTCCGGCCGACTTCGCTGCCGACGCCCTCGACGTCGGGGTTCTTGGGTTGGGAACCGGGGTTTCCCTGTCCTCCCCATGGGATGTTGTGTGGAGCGAAAAGCTGCAGCGTGTGGTGATCGCGATGGCCGGAACACACCAGATCTTTGCCTTCGACCCCGTGGCAGGCGAGGTTTCCATCCTTGCTGGCTCCGGACTTGAGGGACTGTTGGATGGCGTGGCCGAGGAAGCGTGGTTCGCGCAGTCGTCAGGGCTTGCCATTGACGCCGATGACAACATTTGGGTAGCTGACTCCGAGACGTCGTCATTGCGGCGCTTGGTGGTCGGTGATTCCGGCGTCACGGTGGAGACGGCCGTGGGCAAGGGCCTGTTTGATTTCGGATTCCGGGATGGCGATGCCTCCGAGGCCCGGCTGCAGCACCCCCTGGGGGTCACTGTGCTGCCGGATGGTTCCGTTGCGGTCGCTGATACGTACAACGGTGCTGTGCGCCGCTACGACCCCGCGACCAAGACCGTGTCCACGCTGGCCCGCGGTCTGGCCGAGCCCAGCGATGTTGTTGTGGTCAATCACGACAACACGGATCCGCTGCTGGTGGTGGTCGAATCGAACAAGCACCAGCTGGTCCTCGTACCGATTCCCAAGGAAGCCCAGCAGGTGGACGAGGGCGCGTCCCAAACCCACCGGCCCAAGAGCCCTGTCACGCCCGGCACGCTCGAACTGGCCGTGCGTTTCAAGGCCCCCACGGGCCAGAAGCTTGATGACCGCTGGGGAGATCCTACCCAGCTCAAGATTTCGTCCACTCCTCCGGAACTTCTGGTCTCCGGTGGCGGGACTTCGGTTGGACTGTTGCGGACCTTGGAGCTGTCCCCTGATGTCCCCGAAGGCATCCTCCACATCACCGCGCGGGCTGCGGCCTGTGATGGCCCCGAAACGGAGGACGGCGAAATTCCGGACCACGCAGCCTGCCACTTATACCAGCAGGACTGGGGCATCCCCGTGGTCCTGCAGGCCGATGGGGATTCGGAGCTGGTACTCGACCTGCGCGGCATGGACTGAGAATTCCACAGTTGACGGCCCGGTTCTCCCAGCGGGATCCGGGCCGTGCCCGTTAAAGCCGTGCCCGTTAAAGCCGTGCCCGCTAAAGCCGTGCCCGTTAAAGCAGGAACCTAGAACGTCAGCAGCGGCGTGACGGTGACCGTGTTGTTGTCGGTGTCCAGTTGCGTGGTGAAGCTGAAGTCGTGTTCCACGTTGAGGTCCCTGCCGTAGCCGGTGAACAGGTTGATCTCGCGGGCCGTCAGCCGGGCCTTGCCGTTCAAGGGTGCCACCACCCACTTGCCGCCAAAGGGTTCGATGGTGATCTTGGGGTACTCCGTGATCTCCCATTTGATGGTGCCGTCCACTACCCGGGTGTTGCTGGCGTGGTAGAACGGGCAGTCAGGTTGCAGCCGCTGCTGCTCGGTGGCTTGGGCGGCGCAAGTGTCCAGGAACTCCCGCACCTTCCCGGCGACGGCCTCGTTCATGGCCTTGGTGGACCGGGTCTGCAGGTTCAGGGGAGCGGAGCCGCCGTCGCGCGTGGAGACCAGGACGGAAGTGGCGGGGGCTTCGAAGAAGGTGCCGTTGAGGCTGGCCTCGTACTTGCCGGGGTAGAAAACGGCGAAGGTGTTGTGGCCGTTGGGCATGTTCACTGGAACACCGTTCAGGGCCACCTCACTGGCGTTGACCACGGTGACTTCAATGGTGGGCAGTGTGGTGGGAACGAAGGCCCATTTCCCGAAGAACATCCACTGTGTCCCGGTTCGCTCCATCAGGAACTCGGTGCGCAGGCGGCTGCCGTCCAGCGTGTATTCCACGGGAACGGCCATGCGGTTGCTGCCCCTGGATTCAGGATTGCCGATTTTGACGTCGGACATCCTGGCTGCCGCGGTTTGCAGCGCTGTGCCGTCCAGCATGGCGGCATTGGCGGAGGGTACCTTGGCACGCAGAAGCCCCAGGGCTTCCTCGCCTTCACCCTTTTGCAGGGCCTCGAGGTATTCGCGCACAGGCTGCTGTGGACTCGCGACCGAGGAGCTCACCAGGTTGATGCAGACGATGGCTCCGGCAGCAGCAAGCATCAGACCGAGCAGCCACCCGGCTGCGGTCTTGACGAAGGCTTGACTTAACTGCACGACCCTTACGTTACCTGCCGTGGGTGCCGTAGCAGTGCATGAAGACGCGCAGGTGACCTTGGGGCAACGCGCAAGGAAAGCCCGACGGCGGGTGGCGGCGAGCGTAAGCCGCGTCCCGGCGTCGTGGGTTCCACAGCTGCCGGGGACCGCGTAAGCCGTCCGGCATCCCCGGGATGGCCGGTGTCAGCGGCGGCGCCTGGAGGATGTACCGAAGACGCCCCGGAGGAGTTCGCGGCCCAATTGCGTGCCCATGGAACGGGCCATGCTCTTGAGGCCGCCGCCCAGGGCGCCGCCAAGGACTCCGGCGAGGTCGCCCAACACTCCGGGCTCTTGTTGCGGAGGGAGGGGCGGGGCGGGTACGGGCCCGGGGTACGCCGTGGGCGCTGGCCGGGAACTTGGACGACCGAGGATCTCCTCCTCGATGCGGCGTGCTTCGGCGTCGATGTCGCTTTGAGTATTGCCGGTGATTGTTCCCGGAACCGGAGGCAGTCCGGGGGCGGGGTCGCCTGTGGATACGGCAGCGGAGTCATTGAGTTTCTCGTAGGCGGAGACGTTGTCAACGGCGGTACCGTACTTGACCAGGAGCGAGGACGCGGCCACGGAGCTGCGGATGAGCTCGTCCGTGCTGGGACCCATCACGGATTCGGGGGCGCGAAGGCGGGTCAGTGCCACGGGCGTGGGGGCGCCCTTCTCGTTCATGACGGTGATGACGGCCTCGCCGATCCCCGCGGAGGTCAGGGTTTCCTCGAGGTCGTAGTCGCTTACCGGGAACGTGGACACGGTGGCCTTGAGGGCTTTTGCATCTTCCGGGGTGAAGGCGCGAAGCGCGTGCTGGACGCGGTTGGCCAGCTGGCCCAGTACATCCGCCGGCACGTCCTTGGGGGTTTGGGTGACGAAGAAGATGCCCACGCCCTTGGAGCGGATCAGTCGGACCGTGGTGGTGATGGCTTCCAGGAACGCTTTGGAGGCGCCGTTGAAGAGCAGGTGTGCCTCATCCAGGAAGAACACGAGTTTGGGCTTGTCCAGGTCGCCGGCCTCCGGGAGGTCCTCGAACAGGTCGGCGAGCAGCCACATCAGGAAGGTGGAGAACAGCAGTGGCTTGGTCTGCAGGGTAGGCAGTTCGAGGCAGCTGATGACGCCCCGGCCATCGGGGGCGGTGCGGAGGAGTTCGGCGGTGTCGAATTCGGGTTCGCCGAAGAACTTTTCCATTCCCTGAGCTTCAAGGGCCACCAGTTCGCGCAGGATCACCCCCGCCGTGGCTTTGGAAAGCCCGCCAAGGTCTGCCAGCTCGGCCTTGCCTTCATCCGAGGTAAGGAATTGGATGACAGCCCGGAGGTCCTTGAGGTCGATGAGCTCCAGGTTGTTCTTGTCCGCGAAGTGGAAGATCAGCTGGAGGCTGGATTCCTGGGTGTCGTTGAGGTCCATGATGCGGGAGAGCAGGATGGGCCCGAACGAGGTGATGGTGGCGCGGACAGGGATGCCGTTGCCGTCCCCGCCGAGGCAGAGGAACTCCACGGGAAAGTTCTTGCCGGACCACTCCTGGCCGAGGGCAGCCGTCCGTGCCGTCAGCTTCTCACTGGCCGTCGCCGCCGTCGCCAATCCTGAGAGGTCACCCTTGATGTCGGCCAGGAACACGGGAACTCCGGCCGTGGAGAGCTGCTCGGCGATCATGTGCAGCGTGACGGTCTTGCCCGTACCTGTCGCACCGGCCACCAGGCCATGCCTGTTCATCATGGCAAGCGGGAGCCGGACCTGGGCTTCCTTGCGGACTTCGCCGTCCACAATCGCGGCGCCAAGCTCAATGGTGGCACCTTGCAGGGTGTACCCCTGCTGGATGGTGGCAAGTTTTTCAGCAGTGGTTTTCTTGGCCATGCGCATAGCTTAGCTGTGCGGGGAAAGATCCTTGCTGAAGGCAAGGTGCTTGATCTCTTCGGGATCTGCAGCGAGGTCGAACAACGCCTTGTAGCCTGTGGCGAGGTACAGGTTCTTGGCTTCCGGCTGCCGCGGTCCGGTGGTCAAGTACAGCTTGCGGTAGCCCCGCCGTCGGGCTTCTGCCTCAAGTTCGGCCAGCACACGGCGGGCCAAACCGCGGCGGCGATGGGCCGAGTGGGTCCAGATCCGCTTGAGCTCGGCGGTGTGTTGGTCGTAGCGGCGGAAAGCGCCGCCTGCCACGGATTCGCCGTTTTCCTGGAGGATGATCAGTGCCCCGTGCGGTGCCGCGAATTCTTCCGCGGGGTAGCGGTTGAGCTCCTCGGCGGCACCTTCGCTGCTGAACAGGTCGCCGTAGCGGGTGTTGTACTCGACCGCGAGTTCGTCCAGGAGCGGGCGGACGCGGGGGTCGCGCATGGGCAGGCTCAGGACCGTCAGGCCCGACGGTGGGAGGGTGGGCGTTGCGGTCATGTCTTGCCTTTCGTAGGTGGGAACCCAACTGGGTGACAGTTGTGCGCGTTATGAGGGCTCAAAACGCGCACAAATGCGACCTAGTTGGGCTGGGGTGCTGGGACCGAAGCCGCGACGGTTTCCAGGATCCGCCGGGCCAGGGCGTCGTTTTCGCGGAACGGTGCCGCGTTGGTGTTGGGCCGGGCAAACGCTCCCGCTCCCCATCCCGACGTCCAAGGACCTACCGCAAACAACCCCTTCTGTGCTGTTCCAACAGGTGAGAGGACCTCGTGATTCCCGGAGACCAGGAGTTTTCCGGTGGAGTGGGCGCCCTCGGTGGTGAGCAGCCGCTGTTCGGTGCCTAACCCGGCGTCGTGCAGGTCCAGCAAGGCGGGATTCGCGGACCGCTCCACCGAAGCAGCAGGCAACCGCGCCTCAATATAGGCCGAAGCGTCCACCACCACAGGTGACTGGAACGAGCCCGCCACAAAACGACCGCTCGACTCATCGGTACGGACCCACATTCCCGGTCCCAGGAACTTCAGGAGCCCAGCGCGGTGCAGCGCGAGCATCTCTCGGAGGCGGTGCGCGGGCGGGCCGGAATCCACGAAACTGAAGAAGCCATGCCACCAGCCGTGGATGGCCTGCTGGGACCTGGCGTTGAGCCGCTCCTGCGGGACCAGCCGGCCGAGGTCCATGTAGACGAACAGCAGCGCCATGAAGAGGGCAAGCGTCTCGGAGTGGTCGGGGCTGGTCCGGAGGTCGAGGTCGCGCTGGATGTACGCGGTGACGGATCGCTGCACGGCGTCATGGGAGTCGAACGCGCAACCACTCAACGGGTGGTCCACCGCCTCGAGGTCCAGGCGAAGGGCGCGGTCCGGGACGGCGAAGGCAGCCAGTTCTTCGCGTTCGCTGCTGTACCAATCCAGGGCGTCGAAGCGCGCCTGGAAACTTGCCCACGTCCCCAGCACCCGATCCGGGTAGCCGGTGAACAGTTCGCGGTAATAAGCGTATCCGGCGTCCTTGGCGATCAACGGCCAGAGGTGGGCACGGAAGTCGAGTTCCTGATGCTCGGCGAGCAGGGCGTCGATCGCGGCGGCAGTAAAGTACCGGGGACGGTCCACAGGGGTGCGCAGCGAGGAGGAGATCTTGGAGTGGTACGGAACCCCACGGCGTGAGCCTGCCCAGACGCGCGGCTCGGCGCCGGAGGGCACGTAGTCCAGTTCGCCGTCGGGCCTTTCCTCGAAGCGGCCGCCCCGGCCCTCGAACAGCAGCACCAACAGGTCCACGAACGCCAGGCCCATACCGGACACAATGACGTCCTGCCCGGCTTTGACTCCGGAGTAGTCAACATCCGTGGTGTACGACGGCGGCGCATGGAACCCGCCGTGCCTGGCGGCAAAGGCGCTCAGCCGCGCGGACTCCGGTTCCACTTGCGAGTCGGTGTGGCCCAGGGCGTAAACCACGACGTCGGCAGCCACCTCGGTGCCCGAAGCCAACTGAACGCGGTGGGTACCGCCGTCGTGGTCGCCGGAAGCCGGTTGGACAGATGTGGCAAGGTCCCGGTGCACGGTGACGGAGATGTCCGGCCCGAGGGACGTCACGGCGCGCCGGAAAAACCACTCAAGGTACTTGCTCTGGAGTTGCCGGGAAGGGAAGGACGCAGGGCCCAGGGACCGGAGCTGTTCCAGGATGTGCGGCTCAAAGACGGGCACATCGCGGATGCTGCCATCGAGCACCCCTGCGGCCCAGGTAGCCAGTGCCGGACCATCCAGGGCCGGGCCGTCGCAGGTGACGGATGAATCGGTGAACATTGTGACGTCCGCAGCCGTGGAGTTCATGAGCAGGCCGGGACCTTGGTCGTAACGCCAGATCCTGCCTGAACCAGGTTGGTGCGGCTCTATGACGTGGATCTGCAGCGGGCCTTCGAAGAGGGCGGGACGGTTCGCCGCCAGCCTCTCCAGGACGCCGGCCGTGCGCGGACCGCCGCCGATAAAGGCAAGGGCGGGAATTCGTGACGGCATGGGGATCTCCTGTAAAGCAGCGGTTGGTATGCCCAATGTAGGGACCCGCCGGCCAGCGGGTCGAGACGCCGGTAACCGCCGTTCACCACACGTCATTCGGAGTTAAACGACGACAAGGAAGCGACGCATATGGCGTTATGTGAAATGCCTTTATGACGCTGCACGAACGATTTTGAAGCTGCGCTAAGCCCGGTGAAGAAGTGCAAATTCCCGCCTTGCTGGCCGTTCCGGGCCCCCCTAGATTTGCAGAAATCCGATAGACAACATCCCCAACTGAAATGAGGTGGCGCATGAGTGCAACAGCACCGCCTGCCACGGCGGAAACCGCACCGCCCACCCCGGACTACTCCAATTACAAACTGGTTCCGGCCAGGCACCCGTGGCGCTGGGTAGGAACGGTCATTGTTGCCGCGGGCGTCGCCGCAGTGGTGTGGTCCCTGCTGACCAACCCCCGGTGGGAATGGGATGTGGTGGCCGAATGGTTCACCGCCCAGTCGGTGGTCACAGGCCTGGTGGAGACCCTCAAGCTGACCGCGATCTCCGGCGTCCTCGGATTCGTGCTCGGGTTCATCCTTGCCCTCATGCGCCTGTCGGCCTCGCCGCTGCTGGTTTCGGTGTCCTGGACGTTCTCCTGGATCTTCCGGTCCACGCCGCTGCTGGTCCAGCTCCTCCTTTGGTACAACCTCGGTTACCTCTACGAGAAGATCAGCCTGGGCATCCCGTTCACCGATGTCCGCTTCTTCGAGGCACAGACCACCACCTTGATCAGCCAGTTCGCGGCGGCAGTGCTGGGCCTGACCCTCAACCAGGCCGCGTACTCAGCAGAGATCATCCGCGGCGGCATCCTCTCCGTGGACCAGGGCCAGCTGGAAGCCGCCGCAGCCCTGGGCATCCCGGCCTGGAAGCGCAACACCAGGATCGTCCTGCCGCAGGCCATGCGCGCCATCCTGCCCAACGCCTTCAACGAGATCATCGGACTGGTCAAAGGCACCTCGATTGTCTATGTCCTTGCCTACTCCGAGCTCTTCTACACGGTCCAGGTCATCTACAACCGCACCCAGCAGGTCCTGCCGCTGCTGCTGGTGGCGACGCTCTGGTATGTGGTGATCACCTCAGTGCTCAGCGTCTTCCAGTACTACATCGAACGCCACTTCTCCAAGGGTGCCGTGCGGAACCTGCCGCTGACGCCACTTCAGAAAGCGCGCAGGTTCTTCGCGACCCACGCACCCCTCAAGCCTGGGAAGGAATCCCGATGAGCACCGTCTTTTCCTCCTCCGAAGCCGCTGCTGCCGCGCACCTCGCCGAGACGGAACTCGCCACCGCGCCGGGCCAGGACACGGAACGTACGACGGCGGCACGGGCTGCCGCTGCTGTTCCGGCTGCCGCCGTGGTTTCCCCGGGAGCGGGTGCCGCGACCCGGGGCCAGGTGGACATCGTGAACGTCCGCAAGTCCTTCGGCGCGACCGAAGTCCTCAAGGGTGTTTCCCTGTCCGTCCCTCCCGGCGGCGTGGCCGTGATCGTGGGTCCTTCCGGCTCCGGAAAGTCCACCCTGCTGCGGACCATCAACCACCTGGAGAAGGTGGACGGCGGCTCCATCACCATTGACGGCGAGCTGGTGGGGTACCAGGTCCGGGGCAACAAGCTCCACGAACTGCGGGAGAAGGACATCCTCAAGCAGCGCACCAACATTGGCATGGTGTTCCAGAGCTTCAACCTGTTCCCGCACCTCACCGCACTGGAGAACGTGATCGAAGCTCCCATCGTGGCCCAAAAGCGATCCAAGGCCGAGGCCCGCAAGCGAGGGCTGGAGCTGCTGGACCGGGTGGGACTCAAGGACCGCGCCGATGCCTACCCCCGGCAGCTGTCGGGTGGACAGCAGCAGCGCGTGGCCATTGCCCGGGCGCTCGCCCTGGACCCCAAGATCCTGCTCTTCGACGAGCCGACATCCGCGTTGGACCCCGAACTCGTCAACGAAGTGCTGGACGTCATCAGGGAACTTGCCAAGTCCGGTACCACGCTGGTGATCGTGACCCACGAGATGGGCTTCGCCCGCGACGTCGCGGACACTGTGGTGTTCATGGACCAGGGGCAGATCGTCGAGTCCGGTCCGCCCCAGGACATTTTCGGCAATCCCCGTGAGGAACGCACCCGCAGCTTCTTCTCCAAAGTCATCGAACCAGCCTTCAATATCTAGGAACCTCCTCCATGCTTCGCATCTCCCGCCCCACCACTGCACACCATCCCAAGCCCCGCCAGGCCAAAGGCAGGATTTTGGCACTCGCGGTGCTTCCCGCCGTCGTGCTTCCCGTCCTGGCCGGTTGCGCCGACCCTGGTGCCTCCGCTGCCAAACCGGAGTCCGCGGCGGCCAAGAACGGCGTGGTCTACAACACCTCCGTTGACCAGAACCGCATCAGGGCTGAGAAGGACGCCACCGCTGCAACTGCCGTTCCGGCCGCCATCGCCAAGGACGGCAAGCTGACAGTGGCCACCACGGCCGGTGCCATCCCGCTGTCCTTCCACGCCACGGACGACAAGACCCCGATCGGCGTCGAAATCGACATTGCGCAGTTGGTCGCAGACAAGCTTGGCCTGGAACTGGACCTGCAGGTGACCTCCTGGGAGAACTGGCCGCTGAAGACACAGTCCGGTGACTTCGAGGCCGTGTTCTCCAACGTCGGCATCAATGCCGCCCGCGTGAAGCTGTTCGACTTCTCCACGTACCGCGCGGCCTACATGGGTTTTGAGGCAAAGAAGAGCTCCACGTACGACATCAAGGGTTCGGACGACATCTCCGGCCTCAAGATCTCGGTGGGTTCGGGCACCAACCAGGAAAAGATCCTGCTCGCCTGGAACAAGGAACTCGAAGACAAGGGCAAGGCCCCGGCCACGCTGCAGTACTACTCCTCCGACGCCGACACGATCCTGGCGTTGTCCTCGGGCCGCACCGACCTGAACCTGGCTCCGTACCCGTCCGTGACCTACCGTGAGAACACCCGCGACGACCTCAAGGTGGTTGGCAAGGTCAACGCCGGCTGGCCGTCCGAGACCCTGGTCGCAGCCACCACGCTCAAGGGCAACGGACTGGCACCGGCCGTCACCGAAGCGCTGAACTCCACTATCAAGGACGGCTCCTACGCCAAAGTCCTGGAGCGCTGGGGTCTCTCCGAGGAAGCCGTGCCCGAATCCAAGACCGTCACCGAAGCCACCTTTGGGACGGGCAAGTGAAATTCCAGGTCCTGGACATCATCCCCCACCTGAAGAACCCGGTGACGGGGGAGATCGTCTCCACCGCTGACCGGCTCAACCAGGTGGTGGAGACCGCCCGCCGGGCTGAGGCGCTCGGCTTCGACAGCTTTTCTGTGGGGGAGCGGCACGCCGGTGAGTTCGTCAGCTCATCCCCGACGACGGTCCTCGCCGCGATCGCGGCCGTCACCACGCGGATCCGCCTCCAGACCGGGGTCACGGTGCTCTCCGTCCTGGACCCGGTGCGCGTGGCCGAGGACTACGCGACCATCGACCAACTCAGCCGTGGCCGCTTGGAACTGGTGATCGGCAAGGGCAACGAGGTGCTGCAGTACCCGCTCTTCGGCCTGTCCCTTGAGGACCAGTGGGATCTCCTGGCCGAGAAGTACGCCCTGCTGCGTTCGCTGTGGCGCAAGGAAAGCGTTACGTGGTCCGGCCGGTTCCGCCCCGCACTCACCGAACCAACGACGACGACGCCACGCCCGTTTGCGGGTTCGCCCCGGATTTGGCACGGCTCGGCTACAACCCTGACGTCCGCTGCGCTGGCGGCCAAGTGGGGCGATCCGCTGTTCACGGCCAACGCCATCCAGCCCCGGGAAAACTACAAGGTCCTGATTGACCACTACCGCAAAGAGTACGAACGCCACGGCCACGATCCCCGGCACCAGTACATCGGTTCGGGCAGCGGCGCCGGAGGGGTGTTCATTGCGGACACCACCCAGGAAGCCATCCGCCAGTACGGTCCCGTGTATGAGGGCTTGACCGCCGGCCGCAACGTCCCCGGCAACAACTCGCCCTTCCGGGACATCGACCATGCCGTGGCCGAGGGACCCGCGCTGGTGGGAAGCCCGGAACAGGTCATCGACAAAATCCTCAGCTACCACTCGCTGTACGGCCACGACCTGCAGTCGATCTCCTTGCCCACCACCCTTCCGTTCGGGCAGCAGCTCAAGATCCTGGAGCGGTTTGCCCTGGAAGTCATTCCGGCCGTACGTGCCGCTGCTCCCACCACGCTGTGGGAGTCCAGGGATCCGTTCGGTGGCCGCCCGGAGTTTGCCGGGGCCACCGAACCGGATGCCGCAGCCACCGTCACCGCAGACCACGCCTTGAACAGGAGCGACACCGCACATGTCTACGCACACTGAAACAGCACTCGAAGCTTTTGAAGACGAGTGGCAGGAGTGGCACGCAGCCCACGAACGCCACCGCGCCCACCCGCACGGAATCCTTGCCGTCACCCACCTCCACTGGCTCACCGCTGAACCGACCCCGTTGGACGGTGCGCCGGGAACCTGGAGTGCGGAAGCCGACGTCGTACGCGTTGTCGTGGAACCGGGCGAAAGCCTGCTCCAGGACGGCGTGGAGCTAAGCGGCAGCGTTGAGCTGGGACCGATCGAGGAGCGCGGCGGCATCAATCTGGTCTCCGGCGACACCGTGATCGAGGTGGCAAAGCGCGGCGGCGAGTACATCGTGCGTCCCCGAAACCCGGAGAATCCCTTGCTGCAGGAGTACCAGGGCACACCGGCGTACACCCCGAATGCGGCATTTGCCGTCGCCGGAACCTTTGTTCCGTTCGAGACCCCGCGTGAGACCACTGTTGGCGCCGCCGTCGAGGGCATCCAGCACGTCTACCAAGCCCCGGGCGAGATCCGTTTCAAACTGGCTGGGCAGGAGCTCGCGCTGACCGCGTTCAACGGTTACGCGCCGGGTTCCCTTTCGGTGCTGTTCACCGACCAGACCTCGGGCAGGACCACCTACGCGGCCAACCGTTCCCTGTCGGTGACACCTGCTTCCGACGGCAGCGTACAGCTCGACTTCAACCGTGCCGTCAACCTGCCGTGCGCCTACACCGACCTCGCCACGTGCCCGCTTCCGCCCGCCGAAAACCGGCTGCCTGTGGCAATCGAAGCCGGCGAAAAGATTCCCTACGAACGTCAGGACCAAAAGTGAGCTCCCACAACAAGGCCGGATTCCTGGCCATCGAACTTGACGGTGCTGGTTGGGACGGCGGTGCCTTCCGCAGTCTTTCCGAGGCCGTCCTCGCCGCCGAGTCCGCCGGATTCCACGTGGCAACCTTCGCTGATGCACCGGATGCCGGCCGCGCCAACGCACTCCAGCGGGCAGCTTTCGCCGGCCCGGTGACCCGGACGATCGCCCTGGTCCCGGAAGTGGATACGGTTTACACCGAGCCCTTCCACATCTCCACCCAGCTTGCCAGCCTTGACTACGTCTCAGGCGGCCGTGCCGGGTGGATCGCCACCGCAGCTGAATCGCCCGAGGCCGCTGCCGCCGTCGGACGTTCCTTCGTGACCGGAGACGCGCTGGGGCAGGAAGCCGCCGCGTCGATCGAGGTTGGCCGCCGCCTGTGGGACTCCTGGGAGGATGACGCCGTGATCCGCGACGTCGACACCGGCCGGTACATCGACGTGGACAAGCTGCACTATGTGGACTTCGAAACTCCCGCCGACTTCGCGGGAACGGCGTACTCCGTGAAGGGGCCTTCCATCATCCCCAGGCCGCTCCAGGGACAGTTGCCGGTGCTGGCGTCTGCTTCGCTGGTGGGTGACGGCGCCGTTCCCGTTGAGGCCGTTGACGCGGTCCTGGTCACTGCGCCGACGCCCGAACTGCTGGTTGCCGAAGTGCGCGACGTACGTGCCCGCCTGGGTGCCTCGGTTGCGGTGGTGGCGGAGCTCGACGTCGTCCTCGACTCCCGTGGCGAGGCCGCCGAGGTGCGGGCGGGATCCTCTGGTGGGCGCGCACGGTTTGTTGGCACGGCTGCCGGGCTCACTGAGCTTCTGGACGCGTTGTTGCAGGAGGCCGACGGCGTTCGGCTGCACCCGGCTGCTTTGGCGCTGGAACTGGACGAGCTATCGCGGCTCGTGTTGCCGGAACTGCGTCGCCGAGGTTCGCTGCGGCCGACGGTCCACGACGGAACGTTCCGTGACCTGCTTGGCCTGGAACGGGCCGAAAACCGCTATGCGAGCTCCGGTAAGTAAGGAAAGAACCATGACACGCGATATTTTCCAGCCGAGCGGACAGATCCAGTTCGGTATCTTCTTCCAAGGCGTCAACTCCGGCACCATCTGGAAGGCAGCCGAGTCCGGCTCGCAGACCGACTTCGAGTCCTTCCGCCGCATTGTCCAGACGGCAGAGCGCGGTAAGTTCGCTGCGTTCTTCCTGGGTGAAGGCCTGCGGCTGCGTGAGCACCTCGGACGCCCGCACGCCCTGGACGTGGTTGGCCGTCCGGACGCCCAGACCATGCTCGCCGCCCTGGCGTCGGTGACGAAGAACATCGGCCTCGTGGCAACACAGAACACCACCTACAACGACCCCGCGGACCTGGCCCACCGATTGTCCTCGCTGGACCTGATCTCCGGTGGCCGTGCGGCGTGGAACATCGTGACCACGGACAACGCGTGGACTGGCGCCAACTTCCGCCGCGGCGGCTACCTCGACCACGCTGACCGGTACAAGCACGCTGAGGCTTTCGTCGAGACTGCCAAACGCATCTGGGACTCCTGGGAGACTGCGTCCGGACCCGCCCGCCGCGTGCTGCACGAGGGCCAGCACTACACGGTGGACGTGACGCCCCGACTCCCGCGCAGCGCACAGTACCGTCCCGTGCTGTTCCAGGCCGGTGACTCACCTGACGGCCGTGACTTTGCCGCCCGCCAGGCAGACGTGATCTTCTCCGCCCACCCCAAGTTCGACGACGCCGTGGAATTCCGCCGCGACATCGTTGCCCGTTCGGTTGCTGCCGGGCGCGGGGCCAACGCGGTGCAAATCATGCCGGCCAGCGAGTTCATCCTGGCCGCCACCGAGCAGGAAGCCCAGGAGAAGAAGGCCTGGGTCCGCAGCCTGCAGATCGGTCCGCAGCAGGCCATCGCCTACCTGGAACAGTTCTGGGGACGCGAGCTCTCGTCCTATGACCCGGATGGTCCCCTGCCGGAGATCGACCCGGTGGTCGAAGAGACCTCCGAAACACGCGGCAGCGGATTCCACGGCGCCAAGGCCCGCCAGTTGGCGGACCAGTGGCGCGCAGAAGCCAAGGACAAGGGACTGTCCATCCGCCAGTTCGTCACGTCCAAGACAGCGCGCATCGATGCGACCTTTACCGGCTCCTACAACGCCGTGGCAGACCACCTGGCCGAGTACGCCCGCGTAGGCGCAGTGGATGGCTTCAACATCTCGCCATGGCTCATCCCCACCGGCCTGGACGACATCGTGAACCACCTGGTTCCCGAGCTCCAGGAACGCGGCGTGTACCCCACGGAGTACCGCGGCACCACGCTGCGGGAGAACCTGGGACTGGAGACCCCGGTGCGTTCAAGCGAGTCCGTGGGCGTCTGATGGGGAAGCTGCTCGATCTTGCTGGATCACTCTTCCGTCTGGTTGGAGTGGTCCAGCAGGATCCTGAACCTGCCCATGAACCGCGGGGGACCATTGCCCTCCAGTTCGCTGTATGGGAGCAGCAGCTCTAGCCTCTTGGGACATTAGAGCAGCTCGCGGAACACATTCCACCCTGCGCCGACGGGACCATAGGGGCCCCACAACACTGCCGTGGAGGCGCCGGTTGAGTAGGTCACCAGGTTTCCGTTCCCGTTGACGGCGAACAGGTTGTTGTACTTCTGGTGGCCGAAGCTGCCAAGGCCCGCGATCTCCGTGAAGGTGCCCCAGCCTCCGCTGATGACTGCAGAGGAGTTCCAGCCGCCTTTGCCATCGGCCCGGTAGATCGAGATATTGCCGTTGCCGTCCCGGCCGAACACCTCCACGGGGCCATCACCGTTCATGTCGCCGCCGGTGATGATTTTGTTCATCACCTGCCAACCCTGGCCCACCTTGGACCGTGGAAGCCACCCGCCGTCTCCGTCGCCCGGATACAGGTACAGATCGCCGGCGGTATCACGGGCCAGGACATCGTTGCTGCCGTCCCCGTTGAAATCGCCGGGGCCGACGATCGCGTCGAAGATGTTCCAGCCCTGGCCGGCTTTGCGCCGGTCCAGCCAGTTGCCCTCGCCGTCGCCGGGGTACAGGTACAGATCGCCCGCGGCGTCGGTGGCCAGCAGGTCGTTGTAACCGTCACCGTCGAAGTCCCCGGGCGAGAAAACGATGCCCATTGCATCCCATCCCTGGCCGACTTGCCGGGGTTCGTCCCACTCACCGTCATACCTCGGGCACGGGCCCTCGCAACTGCCTGGCACGTACGTGTAGGTACGCGGGTAGAGAATCAGCCTGCCGTCCTGCGTGCGGCCCAAGGCTTCAAAGTTGCCACGGTTGGTCCAGCCCATGGCCCTGGAGGAAGCCTTCACCGGCGCCGTGTCGGGGCTGACCCGGGTAGCGTCCGGGCAGTTGGGTTCTTCCGGTGTGGAGGGATGGACCCTGAGTGCCAACCGGTGGCCAACATCTGCGGGGAGCACCTTCAGCACCTCACCCTGGCGTTCCGGCGGCAACGGCACGCCGTCGCGCACCCATTCGGCTGTGTAACCGTTGGGGGTGGTCCCGTCCGGATTCAGGCACCCGGCATAGTCGTAGTCGTACTGCTTACGGAGTTCGGCACCTACATAGGGGACACCATCTATGGTGGCTGTTGGTCCCACGGACGGGGCAGCTGAAGCCGGCGCCACGCTGATCAAAGAAGCTCCCGCCACCGCCGTTGCTGCTGCGAAGAGTGCCGTGCACGTGCGAAATATCCCCATTGTTCCCCCCGGAAGCCAGCATCGATAGTGCGTGGGTCTTTGCTGAGCGTACCCCAGCAGCCGGGGTATGGGCAGTAGGTCCCGGGATCCTCCGGGGTCAGTCGTTCAGCCCTTCCCGTGAACCGGCTTGTCCCGGACTGAGTTGTTATGAACCGGGGCCTCTTTGTGCGTGGCCACCCAACTTGCCAGTACCTTGAGCGCATCCTCTGAAGGCGTGGCCGGGTCAGCCGTGTACACGTTGATCCGCAATCCCGGATCTGCCGGGAGCTCAAGCGCTTCGAAGCTCAGGTCCAGGTCACCGACGATCGGGTGATGGAGCCGCTTGCGTCCCGTCCGGTGGTACTTCAAGTCGATGCTCATGCCTGCGAGCATTGCCACTTCCTCGCGGCGAAGTCCGGTCACACGCCGGTTCCCACCGTAGGCAGGCAGCCCCGCGGCCTCCGGCGTGATGCGCGCACGCCGCGAGGTCAGGAACTTCCGCACGTCGTCACTGTGAGTCATGACTGCAACGCTACGCTGCGCCGCATGATGGAGGGAGGTAATGGCGTGCACTCCCTGCCGCCGGTTGGCCGCCATAGCGTTGGATGCATGACCAACGAACTGATCCTCAACAACGGAATCACCATGCCGGCCCTCGGCTTGGGCGTCTTCCAAAGCGCTCCGGAAGAAACGACGGCGGCCGTCCAGGCAGCGCTCGCGGCCGGTTACCGGCACATCGACACAGCGGCGGCCTACGGCAACGAACGGGAAGTGGGCGAAGGCATCCGGGCGTCGGGTCTGGGCCGCGCGGAGGTCTTCATCGAAACCAAGGTCTGGGTCAGTGACTACGGCTACAACGAGACACTGCACGCCTGGGACAAAGCCGTGGGCAAGCTCGGTGTGGAGTACCTGGACCTGTTCATCCTGCACCAACCTGCCCCGGACCGTTTCGAGAAAACGATCTCGGCCTACAAAGCGCTGGAGCGGCTGCTATCCGGGGGGGGCGGGTCCGTGCGATTGGTGTCAGCAACTTCATGCCACATCATCTGAAGGAGTTGCTCGCCTCCACAGAGATCGTTCCCGCAGTGAACCAGATCGAACTGCACCCCTACTTCACCCAGCCGGAAGTCCAGGCGGCGGACACTGAGCACGGCATTCTCACCCAGGCCTGGTCGCCGATCGGCGGCATCACCTTCTACCCGGGCTGGGGAGAAGAACGCCGGAACGTGATGGAGGATCCCGTGGTCGCGGCGATCGCCCGGGAGCACGGCAAGACGCCGGCGCAGGTCATGATCCGCTGGCACCTGCAGCAAGGCCGCTCGGCCATTCCGAAATCCACCAATCCTGGGCGCATTGCAGGAAACTTTGATGTTTTCGACTTCCAACTCACGGCGGGGGAACTCGCTGCCATCGACGCCCTCGACCGCGGCGTACGGAACGGTCCCGACCCGGACGTAGCCCGGCCGGAGCGCTTTGCGATGGTGATTCCCGAAGCCTGATCCTGCCTATGACCTGGTCCCTCCGCCTTGGTGATGCGTGCCTCCGGACCTCATGAAGCGATGCTGACCGTAGGATGAAACGGACGAAAGGGGCCCGCTCATGGTCACGCGCGAAGAGGTGGAAGCCGCATACTCGAGGACGTCGGGGTGGGTGCGCCATACGCCGGTTGCAGAAAGCGGCAACCAGGAGCCCTACCACCTGTGGTTCAAGCTTGAGTACATGCAGCACACAGGCTCGTTCAAGGCCCGGGGTGCTTTCAACCGGCTCCTCACGGCACGTGAAAACGGGCAGCTGAATCCGGAGATCGGGGTGGTGGTTGCTTCCGGCGGCAACGCAGGCCTGGCCAACGCATACGCCGCAGCCAAACTGGGTGTTCCGGCCACCGTCTTTGTTCCCACATCCGCTCCGGCCAACAAGGTGCACAAGCTATACGCAATCGGAGCCCGGGTAGTCCAAGGTGGCGCCGAGTACGCCGAGGCCTATGCTGCGGCCGTCGCTTTCGCCGAGGAGAAGGGCGCCATCTACTGCCACGCCTATGACCAGCCGGAGATCGTGGCGGGCGCCGGCGGCGTGGGGCTTGAGCTTTTGGATGAACTGCCCGACGTCGACACGGTCCTCGTTGCTGTTGGCGGCGGCGGATTGATGGGCGGCATTGCGGCAGCTGTCGAAGGCAGGGCGACAGTGGTGGGCGTCGAACCGGAGACAGTACCGACGCTGCATACTGCCCTTGCGCAGGGAGAACCCGTGGACGTTCCGGTGTCGGGTATTGCCGCCGATTCGCTGGGAGCCCGGAGGATCGGCGAGATCGGTTTCGGCGTGGCCAAAAGAACCGGCGTTCACAGCTTGCTGGTCAGCGACGAAGCCATTGTCCAAGCCCGCCGCAAGCTGTGGGAAGACCGCCGGATCGTGGTGGAACACGGCGCGGCAACTGCGTATGCCGCGCTGCTTACGGGCGACTACGCTCCGCACCAAGGTGAGACGGTCGCCGTCGTACTTTGCGGCGCGAACACAGACCCCGCCCACCTCTAAGCACCCAACTGGGTCGCAGTTAAGCGCGTTTTGAGCGCCCAAAACGCGCTTAAGTGCGACCCACTTGGGTAGGGGGAAGCGACACGGTGGGCCGGGCACAAAGAATCCCCGCCGGGTGGTGTCCGGCGGGGATTCCACGTCGGCAGGTCTGCCCTGCCCGGTTACGGCGCCTACTTCTTGGGCAGGCCTGCCGGGTTCAATTCGGACGTGGGAATGGCCTCGGAGGAGAGGCCCCAGCGGTCCAGGATCTGGGCGTAGCTGCCATCCTTGATGAGCTTGTTCAGTGCCGTCTGGGCTGCCACTGCCAGGCCGTTGCCCTTCTTGGTGGTGAAGGCGATTTCGGCCTTCAGCGGCCAGCCGCCCTCCAGGGTGCCCACCTGCTTGGTTTTTCCGTCCTTCGCGGCCTTGTAGGCAGCAGAAGCGTTCGGGCCGAAGGTGAGGTCCGCGCGACCGGACTGGAGTGCCAGGCTGGAGGCGGAATCGTCGTCGTAGTACTGGAACTCAACCGGCTTCAGGCCGTTCTTCTTGTTTTCCTCATCCCAGCGGACCAGGATTGCTTCCTGGTTGGTGCCGGAACCGACGATGATGCGCTTCCCCGCTACGTCCTTGGCTTCCTTGATCTCGCCGATGTCAGAGTCGCTCTTGGCGTAGAAGCCCAGGAGGTCGTTGCGGTAGGTGGCAAAGTCGAACTTTTCCTTGCGGGCCTCCGTCACGGTGACGTTGGACAGGACGGCCTCGTACTTGGCTGACTCGATCCCCAACGGCCAGTCGGCCCATGCGACGGGCAGGACCTCCACCTGAAGGCCGAGGGTCTCGCCGACGGCGTAGGCGATGTCCACTTCGCTGCCGATCAAGGTCTTGTTGTCCGTTGCGAAGAGGCTCAACGGGGCGGCACCGCCCGTGGTGACCACCGTCAACTTGCCGTCGGCCTTGATGGCTTCCGGGACCTGGGCAGCCGCCGCGGAATCAACACTGACCTTGACCCGGTTCTGCTCCGGAGTGAGGTTGAATTCCTTGGTGGTCGAGCTCGAAGCGGCGTTCGCGCTTGCCGATCCCTGCGGGGCGGTTGCCGCCGTTGCGCCCGGGTCGGAGCAGGCCGCGAGGCCTAAGAGAGCGGTTGCGGCCAGCGCCGCAGTGACGCCGGTTTTGGCTGCAAAACGTGCCATGGTTTCCCCTTTTGGTTTGCCTTCTTGAAAGTCCGATGCGTACTTGTGGCTGCAACTATCCGGCAGGGCCGCGAAGCCGGTCAAAGCGTCCTGACACGCTGGGATACAGGGGTTCACAACGGTTCATCGGACGTCGAAATGGGTCATAAACCTCCTCCCTTGGCGGAGCGCGACGCAACTCACAGAAATAAGCCGGGGGTCGCCGTCGTTGTCGCTTAAGCGCCGCCGAACAACCCGGGCAGGCGCAAAACCTCACCGAAAGGCCGGCATCCACGTGACTGTTCCTCTTTCCATCCTCGACCTGGCAACCATCGGAAAAGGCCAGACAGTGGCGGAAAGCCTCGCAGGCAGTGTGGCCATGGCCCGGAAAGCGGAGGAGCTGGGCTACCGGCGGGTCTGGTACGCCGAGCACCACAACATGTCCGCGATCGCTTCTTCCGCTACCAGCGTCCTGATCGCCCACGTCGCCGCGCATACCAACAGCATCCGGCTCGGCGCGGGAGGCATCATGCTGCCGAACCACTCGCCGCTGACCATCGCCGAGCAGTTCGGCACGCTGGAAACCCTCCACCCGGGTCGCATCGACCTGGGTCTGGGACGCGCTCCCGGCAGTGACCAGAACACCATGCGGGCACTGCGCCGCGACCACATGTCGGCGGACACCTTCCCGCAGGACGTCCTCGAACTCCAGGGCTACCTCACCGGTCCCACGCGCATCCAGGGCGTGGAGGCGACGCCGGGCAAGGGCACCAACGTGCCGCTCTACATCCTGGGCTCCTCCCTTTTCGGCGCACAGCTCGCTGCCCAGTTGGGGCTTCCGTACGCCTTCGCCTCACACTTCGCGCCCGCTGCCCTGCGTGACGCCGTGGCCATCTACCGCCGGGATTTCAAGCCTTCCGAGCAGTTGTCGGAGCCGTATGTGATCGCCGGCGTGAACGTCACGGCTGCGGACAGCAACGCTGAAGCGCAGGCCATCCACCTGGCCGTGAAGCGTGCCCGGGTGTCCCTGTTCTTCGGGGGTGGCCGGGAGTTCACGGACGACGAAGCGGATATGGTGCTGGACTCGCCGCAGGGCCAGCACATCGCCCAGATGATGAAGTTCTCGGCCGTCGGGACGCCGGACGTGGTGCAGGACTACCTGGAGGAATTCGCCCGGCACGCCGACGCCGACGAACTCATTGTTGCGCACCAGAGCACGGGGACCGAGGAACGGTTGCGGTCCGTTGAGCTGGTGGCGGAGGTTGCGGGGCTGGTTCCGGCGTAGGGGGCGGGGCCCCGGCGGGGCGGGGGCCGCCGGCGCGCCGGGGCGCCGGGGCCGCCGGCCGCGGCGGGGCGAGAAAGATTTAACGCCCCTGCAATTACGAGGTATACGAGCGAAACATTTCGGGCGGAAACTATATCTATCCGCTTCGGAAGGATCCGCCATGCCTACTCCGTTGAACCAGTCAGTCGCCGATTCCGCGCTGCTGATGAACTCGCTGCCGCTTGGCCTGCTGCGGACCTTCGTGCGTCCGCACGAGGACCACGGCATTACCCCGGAACTGATGGCCGACCTGAGAATCCTGTCCAGGGTTCCCGGCCTGTTGGTTGCCTGCAACTACGGAGGCACGCTGTGCGCGGCGGAGGGTGTTTCCACGGAGACGCTTCCGCTGGACAGTGCCGCAGTGGCCCTCCGGGCGCTCGCAGCGTTGCCCAACACGCATGCCGCCATCATTTCGGGGCGCTCGCTCCGTGACCTTGCGGCGGTGTCGCGGCTTCCGGCCGAGGTGCACCTGGTGGGCTCGCACGGTGTCGAGTTCGACATGGGTTACGCCTATAACCTCTCCCTTGCGACCGAGACGCTGCTCCAGCAGGTGGCCACTGCCCTCACGGAAGCGGTGGCGTACGAGAAGGGCGTCAGCATCGTCCGCAAGCCGGTTGGGGTTGCTGTACACACGCGTCCGGCGACACCCGAAGTCGTGGAGCGTGTCATCTTCAAGTCCCGGCAGATCGCCGTCGAGTACGGGCTGTACTTCATCATCGATGGCACCGTCCTGGACCTCACAGTGGAGGAGCCGGCCAAGGGTCAGGCCCTTGATGCGCTGCGCCAGCGGCTTGGTGTCAGCGCCGCCCTCTTTGCAGGCGATGCCGAAAGCGATGAAAAAGCTCTCGCCACTCTGCGCGGCCCCGACCTTGGCCTGCATGTTGGTTCGGGAATGACGACGGCGGGACACACCATCCCGGACCCGGAAGCGTTCGCGAGGGTGCTGGCTTTGCTGTTCGAACTCCGGCGGTCGTGGCTCTTCGGTGAAGATGCCGTAGGTCTGGAGCGGCACTCGATGATTGCCAACGGAACGTCGACGGCGCTGCTCACCCCGGACGCGAAGGTCTGCTGGATGAGTCATCCACTGCCTGATTCGGGATCGTTGTTCGCCCACATCCTGGGTGGCGACCCGGCGGGGCATTTCAGCATCGAACCCGTCAAGCCTTCGCCGGTGCTTGCCCAGCGCTATCTGGACAACACTATGGTTGTGGAAACCCGCTGGGCCGATGTCACGGTGACCGACTATCTTGAACCGGCGCCCGAAGGCATCACCAGCCTGGTCCGTGTGCTCTCGGGAACAGGCACGGCACGAGTGACATTCGCGCCGCGGCCGGACTACGCCACCGCTCCCTTCAACATGGAGATCCGGGATCACGAGGTCCACGTGGTGGGAACATCCGATCCGATCATCCTCGTCGCACCGGGTGTGGACTTCACCATCACCAACGACAGCCGCCACGCCACGGCCACCGCTGAGGTCCCGCTCCAGTCCGGTCCGGTCGTGCTCAACCTGCGCTGCGGGGATACTGAGTCCTTGCCCACGGACCTGGACGGGGAGCCTGGGCGGCGTGCCGCCGTCGTGCAGTCCTCCCGGGAGTGGGTCACCTCGCTGCAGCTGCCCACCATCAAGACCTCTTTGGTGCGGCGTTCGGCGCTGGTGCTGCGGTCCCTCGTCCACGAGTCGACCGGCGCCGTCCTTGCCGCGCCCACCACATCCTTGCCGGAGGGGATTGGCGGCACGCGCAACTGGGATTACCGGTATTGCTGGCTGCGGGACGGTGCCATGACCGTGAATGCGCTGGTATCCCTGGGATCAACCGCTGAAGCCGACGGTTTCCTGCGTTGGCTGGGAGGCATCCTGGAGAACGCTCCGGGTCCGGAGTGGCTGCACCCGCTGTACTCCGTGACGGGGGCGCCGTTGTCCACCGAGGCCATTGTGGAGAGCCTGCCGGGTTACGCGGGGTCGCGCCCGGTCCGCATTGGCAATGCTGCGGATCACCAGGTGCAGCTGGACGTGTTCGGTCCCATCGCCGAACTTATCCACGACCTCGGTGAACGCCGTGGCTACCTGCCGGATGGGCATTGGTACCTGATGGAGCAGATGGCCCATGCAGTGATCGCGCGCTGGCACGAGCCGGACCATGGGATCTGGGAAGCCCGCCGGCCGCCGCGGCACCACGTGTACAGCAAGGTGATGTGCTGGGTGACCCTGGACAGGGCGCTGCGTGCGGCAGTCCTGCACGGGCGGGCCGCTCATGCCGACTGGTCCTCCACAGCCGAAACCATTCGTGACGAGGTCCTCCGGGAGGGCTGGGATTCTTCCGCTGCGTCCTACACCGTGGCCTACGACAGCCCCGACCTTGATGCCGCGGTGCTGCACATTGGCTTGTCCGGGCTTCTGGAGGTGAAGGACCAGCGCTTCCTGGATACCGTGGCTGCCGTGGAGCGTGAGTTGCGCGTCGGGCCCACGGTGTTCCGTTACAGGTACGACGACGGCCTGCCGGGCCTGGAGGGTGGCTTCCACATCTGCACCACGTGGCTGATCGAAGCGTACTTGGCGGTGGGGCGGCTGGACGATGCCTTGGAGTTGTTCAACCAACTCGTGGCGTTGTTCGGGCCGACGGGGTTGCTTCCTGAGGAATACGATCCGGGCACGGAAACGCACCTCGGCAACCATCCGCAGGCGTACTCGCACCTGGGCTTCATTCGCTGCGCGCAACTGCTGGACCGCTATCTGGCGAGTGCCGACGTCGAATAACCCAAGTGGGTCGCATTTGTGCGCGTTTTGAGCCCTTCGTATCATGCGGTGATCGCAACGCCTGATTATTGAAGGGTGTCGATTGCCATGGTGAAGT
>NZ_JBQLIS010000030.1:0-28113 GCF_052156435.1 Paenarthrobacter sp. NCHU4564 | reverse complement strand
GGAAAGATCAGCGCCGCCGCCGTCCCGTAAAGATAAAAGTCGTACCACTCAATGGCGGTCCCAATGAAGCTACCAAAACGGGCGCGTCGCTGCATACCCACCTTGGCATCCAAACCAGATCCATGTGCTAACTTCATTGCGAACCAATCCATATCAATCCAACCAATATATGCTATGGAGCGTATCGTCCGAAGGTGATCTGCGCAACAGCAAGAAGTTGCTGCGGTTTCCCCCACGCTATTTTGGTTCCAATTGGTTCTGCGACGCCGGGACAGCTACGCGGGAATCACCGACGCTTCGCCTCTTGCCGAGAAGCCGATGACGCGTTGGCTACTGGGCGTCCGGCGGGCAAACTGCCAGGAAAAGCGACCATCAGATAATGGCGTGGGTGCCCCAGCTGGCACACATCAGACCATTTGGGCCCGGTGGTACTCCAGCCCCGGAAAGACACCGGCACGACCGAGGCGTATTCTTGATCGTCGTCTTGGCCGCCAAAGACCCCCTCTGCCATTGCTCGATCGGCAGACAACCCGCGGGGCCCCTACTGCCACAGATGGCCCCACGACAATCCCCCAAACCCATGGCCGGCAGTTCCCGGCATGCGACGCCCCCGATGACCCTGCCAGGATTGCGCGGCCGATGGTTCACGGCCACCATCTTCTGTCGGCCTCGTCGGATCGCGGAAGCGGCGGTTGGCCCGGCGGGGGCAGCCCTGCTTCAGTCGGTAACGGCTCTATCGATGAAGAGCGCCTCCACCTCCACGCAGGCACCCTTCGGAAGGGCAGCAACACCAATGGCGACTCGTGCATGTTCGCCCCGAGCCCCGAGTGCTTCGCGGAAGATGTCCGAAGCGGCGTCAATAACGGCTGGATGGTCAATGAACGCTGGAGTGGATGCGACGTAGCCGCGAATCTGCACAAGTTCCAAGTTGTCAGCAGCCGTGGCGACACCTCGGGCCAGTTCAATGCAGCTTCGCGCACTCGCTACGGCGGCGAGGCGGGCCGTGTCGACGTCGACGTCGGCGCCTACGGTTCCGGTCGAGAGCTGACCGTCAATTACCGGCAGCTGACCGGAGACGAAGATCCATTCGCCGACCCTCTTGACGGCTTCGTAGCGTGGCTTTGCAGAACTGGGCGAAGAAACAACGGTCATTTTGGAAACTCCTGGAAGTGGTTTTTGTCAGATGACACCTGTACAGCCGCGGGCTGTATCGCTCAAGCGCGGCGGAAGCCCAGTATTACATCGACCACCCGGCGCATACAACAGTATGTTGATATTGAATCAACCAACGGTTGATAACCGGAGGGGAGGCGGCTAAGGTTCAACAAAGAACTGAGTTCCGCTTCTGAAGCCTTGGGAGAATCGGCAACGGCCAGTGCGCCACGTAATGGTGAGGGCCCGGCCGTAGTTTGTCCTTCCGTTGGGTACCGGGAAATCCTCGGCGCCACTTCGGTGAAACTGAGGGACTAGCGGGAGAGTCGCATTCTTGAGGTCACAGCGTCAGCGCACGCGATGTGCGAATGCCGATGCCTCAAACCCGCTGCGGAAACGAACCACTAGCATCGACTGGAGAAGTATCATGCCACTGTCATCTGAACTTGACGGCATCTCAATTGAAGAGCTCCGACGTCGGGGTAGCTACAAATGGACGGCCTTCCCGGGAACCATCGGTTCCTTCTTTGCGGAAATGGATTTTGGGACTTCCCCGGGCATTCAACGTGCTCTGCATGAAGCCGTAGACCGACCGCTTCTGGGATACCTCCCGAAGTCCCTTGCGGATGAAATGTCTGTCGCAACAGCGAGCTACGCCAAGGATAAATATGGGTGGGAGATTCCGGCGGAGGACATCCATCCCATTTCGGACGTAACGTATGCCACCCGCTTGGCAATTGAGCACTACTCCCGGCCAGGCTCGCCTGTCATTGTCCCGACTCCTGCCTACATGCCGTTTTTGACTGTGCCAGGTGACGTAAACCGCGACGTCATTCAGGTTCCCATGGCAATGGTTGACGGAAAGGCGCAGTTTGACCTGGACGCATTGGACGCGGCATTCCGCGCAGGGGGCAATCTCCTGATTCTGTGCAACCCATACAACCCGTTGGGGCGGGTCTTCAGCAAAGACGAGCTGATCGCCCTGAGCGAGGTTGTGGATCGTCATGGAGGAAGAGTCTTCGCTGACGAGATACATGCTCCGCTGGTTTTCGAGCCGCAACAGCACATTCCCTACGCATCCCTCTCAGCGGTGACAGCCGAGCATACAGTGACTGCGTTTTCCGCCTCGAAAGCCTGGAACATTCCGGGGCTCAAGGCAGCCCAGTTCATACTCACCAATGACGCGGACCGCAAGGTGTGGGAAAGAATCGGATACCGCGCATCCCATACCTGCAGCGTCCTCGGCGTCATCGCCAACACTGTCGCCTACGCCGAGGACCGCCGCTGGCAGGAGGACATCCTGTCCTACCTCGATGGAAACCGCACTTTCCTCGACGAACAGTTGCGCCTGAAAATCCCGGAAATTGGATACCAGAAGCCGGAAGGCACCTATATCGGCTGGTTTGACGTCCGAAACCTCAATGTTGGCGATGACCCGGCAACGTTCTTCAGGGAACAAGCCCATGTCGCCCTCACCGACGGGGCCGCGACCGGGGAGGCAGGCAGAGGATTCCTTCGATTCGTCTTCGCAACCCCTCGTCCAATCATCGAACAGGCAATTGACCAAATGGAACGAGCACTGCGCCGGCGCTAACCCCAGCGTTCGACGGGCTCACGGCACTTCGCCGTGGGCCCGTTTCAGTTTAATTGTCGAATGCAGAAGGCCGCCCCCATGCCGGCCTGGCCGCCATTAAGATAAGGGTGAATCTCTGCGCAGAGCGTTCGAGAGCGGGCTTTGGTTTCAAATCGCTGTTGAGTAGATTTTCAACTTTCTATTGTACTTGAATCAACAATAAGTGTAAGCTGGAGCACGTCCCGACATCGAAAAGATCATGCGCGACCTCTACAGAGGCTACAACCGGGATCACCGCTAGACCTCGCAGCGGCGAAACCTCGACCATAAATCGACGGCCCGCTCACCATCTTCCAGATGCAACCGATGAACTCTCCTGAGTTCTGTATGCATCACGGCTAGGGCCAGACGCAGGTCCGGCCTTCCCCACCTCAACCAAAGCTAAACGCAGGAGATACGCATGAGTCCGCAGCAGACTTCTACAGACGACGGAGTTTCCTCGGTCGACATAAAGTCCGGAGAGCTGTCTCGAAAAGGCCTGTCAAAGGAACAACGCAAGAGTCTTACCGGCCTTGCCTTCGGGAACGCACTCGAGTGGTTCGACGGAAGTATTTATGCGACCTTCGCCATCTACGTGGCTGGTTCGTACTTTGACAAAACAGATCCAACGGCGGGTCTGCTGGCGGCCTTGGCCATCTTTGCCGCGGGCTTCATTGCACGCCCATTCGGAGGCATCTTCTTTGGTTGGCTCGCAGACAGGCTGGGCCGCAAGCGAGGGCTTACGCTTTCAGTGGGCCTTATGGCGCTTGGTCTGGCGGGTATTGCCTTCACGCCTAGCTACTCCACCATCGGACTTGCGGCCCCCGTTTTGCTCGTGCTTTTCCGCCTCCTCCAGGGTTTCTCAACAGGTGGCGAAACAACAACAGCGCAGGTGTTCATCGCGGAAATCGCGCCAGCAGCGCGCCGCGGATTCTGGTCGAGCCTGATCTACATCTCAGGAACCATTGGGATCCTCTGTACCGTAATTGTCGGCGCCGCAATGAACTCAATCTTCTCGGCCGAGCAAATGCAGTCGTGGGCATGGCGCATTCCCTTCGCTATTGCGGCTGTCTTGGGCCTCTACACGCTCTGGATGCGACGCAACATGCAAGAAACCGAGGTGTACGTCGACACATCCAACGCTCAACCCTCGGCCGAGGTTTCGCTCTTTGCGGGCGCCTGGATGCACCGGCAGGCGCTGCTGAAGGTGATTGGCCTTACCGTGGGCTTCACAACCTCATACTGGGCAATCATGGTTAACACGGCAACGTACGGCCAGGTCAGCCTTGGTTACCAACGGGGCGAAACGCTTGTGGCAAGCGCCGTCGGCAGCATCGCCTTGATCATCAGCTTGCCGTTCTGGGGAAAGCTGTCCGACAGAATCGGCCGCAAGCCCGTGCTCGTGATCGGCTTCGGCATGCAAGCTCTCCTGTTCTTCCCCGCCCTCCAGTTCATGGCCCTCGGCATCGTCCAGCTCACAATTGCGCTGACCGCTTTGGCCGTTTTTACTGGCGCGGCAGCGTCCATCTTCCCGGCTGTCTTTTCCGAACTGTTTCCTACCCAGATGCGGGCCACCGGCGTCGGGATTGGCTACTCACTCGCGGTTGCAATTTTCGGCGGAACCGCGCCATACCTACAGCAGTTCTTCTCGGCCGGAGGCGGCCTTAACCTCTTTCCCGTATACACCATCGCGCTCCTGATCATCTCTGCAATCACCTCATTGATCATCAAGGAAACGCGCGGCGCGTCTCTCGAAGAAGGTTCAGACCAGCCTGGTAAGGAGACGAAGGCCACTCGTGTCGGATACTAAGGAATCGACGTCCCGCAGCGATCTTCTGGTGCTTGATGCTGAAAACCTCCACGACCGGCTGATAAGCCTGCGCAGAGAATTGCACCGCATCCCAGAGCTCGGTCTGGACCTTCCAAGAACAACTGAGTTCGTTATCAATGCTCTTCGTCAACTCGGTATTGACAGTCAGTACCACCCAGGTTCCGGCGGGGTTACCGCAATTATCCGAGGAACGGGCCGGACGACCGCTGCGGGTGCCCGCACTGTCTTGCTTCGTGCAGACATGGATGCCCTCCCCATTGAGGAGCGTTCCGACTTGGACTTCGCTTCCACCAACGGGCGTATGCACGCATGCGGGCACGACCTGCACGTAGCGATGCTTCTCGGAGCGGCAAAACTCTTGAGCGACCGTAGGCAGGAGCTCGCTGGGGACGTGCTTCTGGTCTTCCAAGCGGGGGAGGAAGGATATGACGGTGCCCGGATCATGGTCGAAGAAGGCCTTCTTGAGCTTTCTGGCAGCCTTGTCATCGGCGCTTACGCACTTCACGTTTTCTCTGGAAGATTCGCCGCCGGCACTGTAGCACTTCGTCCGGGACCAATGATGGCGGCGGCGGACCGTCTAACCGTCACCGTGCATGGGGTCGGCGGTCATGGATCCACGCCGCATTCAGCGATAGACCCCATCGTCGTGGCAGCCGAGATGATAACCGCACTTCAGACGATGGTCACGAGGCGATTCGACGTTTTCGACCCCGTGGTCCTATCCGTGACGAAAGTATCCGGCGGAGGAGAATCAGTCGCGGTTATACCGGCCGAAGCCGTATTTGAAGCCACAGTCAGATCGTTCAGTAACCGCGCGCGCGACAGGCTTGAGGAACTGTGCGCTCGGACCCTGCAACGCATTGCCGAAGCGCACGGAGCATCGGCGACAGTGCAATACACCCGGCTATACCCTGTGACGGTAAACGCTTCGTCGGAGACTCAACGCGCCCTTCGAATCGCAAGGGATCTTTTCCCAAGCTCCACAGTCACCGAACTTGAGACTCCCTTGAACGCCTCAGAGGATTTCTCGAGGATTCTCGATGAGGTGCCTGGCGCATTCATCGCCCTCGGCGCGACACCCGCCGGCGTCCCACCCGAGGCGGCACCATTCAACCATTCCGCGGAAGCCACCTTCAACGAAGATTGCCTGCCGCAGGGGGCAGCACTGCTCGCCATGCTCGCTCTGGATCGGCTTCAGGAGCGGGCAGAAAGCGCCTAGTCAGGGAGTGAAAGCCCCGGGTAAAAGGTACGAACCAACAGGGAGGACTGAGGGCCAGTGATGCGACTGCGCTTCAGCTCGCCCACTGGCCTCAAGACGCAAAGCCCGCGCAGGTTTTCCTAGGGCAGAACACCCGAGTCCGGGCAAGCGTTCGTGCACGGTCCTGAGGACTTGCATAGGGGACGTTTCTTTCCGGGAGAGAAAATGGTTGTCCTGACCAGCTTTCACTGAAGGTTCAACCACACATGATGTTGGGCACATCCCGCAGCAGTAACGACAGCCCTCAGATCGCCGCTCGATGGTCACACCGAGCTCGGAGGAATGGGAGCACCCGGTAGGTGTACGCTTCTGGCTCGTTCCTCGTCCCTGTCCAATAGTTAGAACACGCCTCGGTCTTCAGATCGGGGCGTGTTTTCTTTGCCCGCTCTTCGGATTGGCAGTTGCCAGCCGGGGCGATGGTGGGTGCCCGGCGGATGGACTACGGGGCGGACGGGTCCATGATTTTCGGGACCCGTCCTGGAAGTTAGGATCTTGTGGTTGACAAGTTGGCGGGCGCCCGGTCAAGCAAATAGCCCCGTGGTCGGCTCTGCTGGATAGCAACGGTGATTGGCTTCGCATGTATCACGCAGGCCCCAGCTTCCGGCAGCGCGTATCTCCAACGTTGGTTGGTTCTAGCACCCTACGGGAGCCACCGTGCTCCCACAGACCGGATGTGAAGTCCGCCGCAGGATTCCTGCACTGTGTCCGCTGGAACACCATCTTCTTGTGGTTCATCTCCTGGCTGGGTTGATCGGTGAAACGGAGCGCCCACGCCCCTGTCGCCCGGTGCCAGCGGGCTGCAGGAACCGACTCCGGATGCCTGTGTCGTTTGTGCCCAAACTAACAAGGTCGTAATCGGCTCCGAACTGTCCCCATCAAAGGGATGCTCTTATACTCTTTAAATGATCATTCAACTCGAAACCAGAGAAATGAAGGAATCCGCGCGGGTGTTCACGCGCGGTGCCACCATTGCCTGCTGCGCCGCGATGGCTGGCTTGGGGTTGCTTTGGGCGGCCTACGGGCCAGCCATTCCGCAACTGCAAAAGGACTTCGGCATTGATGAAGGGATGGCCGGTTTGCCGTTGGCGATACAGTCAGCGGGATCCGTT
Organism: Paenarthrobacter sp. NCHU4564; assembly: GCF_052156435.1. NCBI lineage: Bacteria > Bacillati > Actinomycetota > Actinomycetes > Micrococcales > Micrococcaceae > Paenarthrobacter > Paenarthrobacter sp. NCHU4564. The sequence goes on along the minus strand of NZ_JBQLIS010000030.1, from coordinate 21,151 downwards.
CTGGGGGCGCTTTCGGTGCCGCTTCTGCTGCGGCGTTTAGGGTATCGGACGATCTTTCGGTCAGCGTTCCTTGCCTTGGCGATAGGGGCACTGACCATCGGAATCGTCCCTGCATGGGCTGCTGTACTTACCGGAGCGGTCGTCGCAGGCCTCGGACTGGGCTGCTGTGACACTCTTGTTAGCCAGACCTTCATAACCGGTCATGGCCGCCGCGGGGCCGCCATGGTCAATGTTGCTCACGGGTGCTTTGGGTTAGGGACGGTGCTGGCACCTGCCCTTCTGGCGTTGTTGGGTACCCAGCAATGGCCCGTCATGTTCTTGGTCGTAGCCGGTCTAATGCTGGTCGCATGCACGGGGCTGGGGGGCATTTCCAATCAGAAGGAGCCCAAGGGCGAGTCTGTGCCAGGGGGCGGAGGGCCACGCGGTGGAGTGCGGGTGAGGATCTATGTGCTCACCGGGTTCTTGGTGCTGTATGTGGCTCATTTCGGTGTCCAATCGGGCATTGGGACCTGGGAACCGACCCGGCTGATGGATCAGGGCCACGCAGAGTTTGAAGCAACCCTTGCCACATCAGGGTATTGGCTCGCCATGGTTCTCGGTAGAGTGGCGGCCATCCCCTTTACCTCTCGTTTCCGAGCATCCAGCATCGTCTTGACCAGCTCCGTGGGTATGTCACTGGCCGTGCTTGTTGCTGCCGTCGTACCTGGAGCAACAGTGTGGGCGTACCTGGTAGCCGGACTCATGATCGGCCCAATCTTTCCCACCGGCCTGACCTGGCTTATGACCAGCGGACACGCCCGGGGCGAAACATTCAGTTATGTCGTGGCGAGTGCCCTTGCAGGCTCCATCGTGGTCCCGCCCCTCCTGGGTTTCCTCCTGCAGGCACGCGGTTCCGATGCCCTGGCACCCACGGTATTGGTGGTTTCCGCTATCACGGTGTTGGCGACGATTCTTACCGCGCGGCGGTTGCGCGGTGGCCCCACCACCTATCGGGAATCCAACTAATGGTTGAAAGCCACTTGCAGAACCATGGATGACCGGACCACCGGTCCTTGCATTCACTGGACGATCGATCGGTATCTCCGTGCCGCTGAAGGTCGCCCAGTGAGTGCAAGCACAACAGTCCGTGGCACGAGAATGGTTCCGGCACCCTCGTCCCAACCGGAAGTATCCAGCGGTTATTTGCCGCCTGACCACAGGCCAACAAGCTCTCGCGGTAGCAGCTCATTTCGGAGATTGCCCCTGAACGGAGCAAGTGGCCGCTGTCTTACTGGGTGGCAACTGCAAACGCTTGGCGTTGCAGGAAAATACTCATCCAGAACGGCCCGACCACTGAAAAATCATCGTGGACAAGAGGCTTGGAGGGGTGGGGAACCGCGGTAGGAAGCAGCACGAGTTCGGTGCATGGGCGAAGGGCTCAAAGGCGGTCCAACAGCCGCTCGTGCTGGCCCGCTGGAGGCCCTCCGACTCAGGCGGTTTCTTGTGTGTCCTCGCCCAGTTCGTTGAGGTAGTTATAGATAGTGAAGCGGGTGACCCCGAGGGCGGTCGCTGCCGTCTCAGCCGCCTGCTTGACCAGGAAGAAACCTCGCCGGTGCAGCTCGGCAACCACTTGCATCTTGTGGTCCTTGCGCATCTTGTTGACAGGTACGCCCACAGCCGCGACGGCTGCGTCAATGAGGCGGGCCGAGAGTTCCTCAACGCTGCGGGCAAAGTATTCGCTTTGTTGGCTGGCCGGGGGGACTGACACGGCTTCGTCCGCTATCGCTTCTGGCTGTTGGGAAGGCATGCCCTCCTGTCCAAGGACAAAGCGATCCATGGTGGAGCGGAGCGCCACCCAGGATGAGACGTCTGCGTTGAGGCAAAGGGCCGCGGCAGCGTGGCCTTCTTTGTCCGTGTAGATGATCGTTGTGCTTTGCAGGATGCGGCCGTCGGGTAGCAGTGACCGGTAACCAACTTCGTGTCGGAGGTCGCCGGCGGCGATGCGTTCCAAAAGCTTGTCGGTCGGCGGGTCCCCGATCTGGCGCCTGGTCACATCGCCGGCGATCGCCCGTACTGTGTTAGGGATGCGCTGCAGATCATGCAGGACCACTTCGGTTGGCTGCGGCAGCGCTGCCTGCAGGGGAGCCACCAACAGTTGCAAGACGCGGTTGATGGATTCAGCGTCCATGTCCTGTACGGCGGCCACAGCTGGAGCCATGGGACCCGTCAGGTCTTGGTAAGTCATCCGTGCTCCTTCAGCGGGCTGTGGGCCATCGATGCTGGATGAAATTCTCCCGGCTAGAGTCTGCTATCAAGGCACCCGTACTTCGCCGATGACGGGGAGTCCTGAATGATCGCGCTTGACCGCGAAGAGATTCAACAACGTGTTGCTAATCGAAGGCCATTCCTGGTCTGTTTACACCCTACGTGTAAGGGGTGACTTCCTCAACCAATCGCACCGAGAGTGTTCTCCGTTGGAGACACGGCGGTGCCGGCTGCAGCCAACAGAATGTTGACGAGCTTGCCGGGGTAGGCCCGTCCGTGGAAAAGGAAGCCGGCGGACTCCTGTCGAACCGTTGCACGATTGGTCGGAGCCCGCCGGAACTGGGCATTGGTGACGTGATGCTAGTCAGCCTGGTGCGGTCACGCGTCTTGGCGGACGCCTATGGACAGACCGTTGGTCACGATAAGACCCTTTTGATGAATTGCTGCGTGCGGGGCTCTCTGGGATTGCCCAAAACTTCGTCAGGCGTGCCCTGCTCGACAACCATTCCGTCGGCCATGAACACGATCCGGTCCGCGACGCGCCGAGCGAAGCCCATCTCGTGGGTAACGACCAGCATCGTCCGGCCATCCCTGGCAAGATCGGTCATGACATCCAATACTTCGCCGACGAGCTCGGGGTCCAGGGCAGAAGTCGGTTCGTCGAAAAGTAGAAACAACGGTTTCATGGCCACAGCACGGGCAATGGCTACCCGTTGTCGCTGTCCACCGGAAAGCTGGGAAGGATAGTGGTTGATCTTATCTCCCAGCCCGACACGCTCTAGAAGAGCCACCGCTTCCTCTCGCACAGAGGCGGCTTTCCGCTTTTGTACCTGGATGGGCCCCTCCATCACGTTCTGCAGAGCGGTGAAATGGGGGAACAAGTTGAAGTGCTGGAATACCATCGCTGTTCTGGCACGCTGGGCTGAGAGGTGTCGTTCCGACAATTCGTAGAGCTTGCTCCTGTCATGGCGGAAGCCCACCGGGTCGCCGCCCACCCAAATTTCCCCCGAGTCAGGTACCTCCAGCCGATTAAGTGTTCGCAGGAATGTGGATTTTCCGGCGCCCGAAGGCCCAATGAGACAGACCACCTCTCCGGGACGCACATTCAGCGACACGTCCTTGAGAACCTGGTGATGTCCGTAGAATTTGTTGACGCGCACCGCTTCCAGGACAGGTTCCTGGACTATGGTCCCGGCGTTTTCCGCAGTCATGGTGTTCTCCTGAGGGCTTGTCATTTCTTCGTCCTGACGAACGGTGGCGAGAAGATAGTCGACGACAGACTCCGGCTAGTGGCCGGGCGCTTGGCAGGAATGCCCCGCTTACGGCCGCGCTTGTCAAAGGCTTTTTCCAAATATCTCTGCCCAACGCTGGCGACGGTAACCAACACCATGTACCAGATAGCGGACGCGATCAGTGTCTCCATCACTTGGAGGTTGAACGATGAGATGTTATTCGACGCCTTGACCAGTTCCAGGAAGCCGATCACCGATGCAAGAGAGGTGCTCTTGAGCAGATCGATGAAGTTGTTGCCTGTCGGAGGGATGATGACGGGCATGGCTTGCGGCAACACGATGCGGAAGGTGCGTTGCATGGGAGTCTGCCCGATGGACTGGGCCGCCTCGATTTGACCGGGGTCTACGCTCTTTAGCCCGGCGCGGACAACCTCTGCCATGTAACCGCCCTGGCTTAGGGCCAGTCCAAGGAAAGCGGCAAAAAATGCAGTCATCACGTCATTGGTATCGGCGCTGAAAAGACTGAGGTCGGTGCCAGGAATTCCGAAGACAAGCTTGGGGAAAACCAGCGCGAGGTTGTACCAGAGCAGTATCTGCACCAGGAGGGGCAGTCCGCGAAACAGCCAGACGTAGAAGACAGCGAATGCATTTGCCACGGGATTATGCGACACCCGCATCAGCGCAATGATGACTCCTACGACAATGGCTGCGGCCATGGATACGACGGCCAGGATGATCGTGTTAATCAGACCGGCCCGCACGACCGGGTGGAGCAGGTACCCGGGAATGGCCGCGTAGTCGATGTTCCCTTCGGCAGCGCCCCACACGAGAGCCAGCAGCGAGGCAATGATGAGCCCGCCGACCACCCAGCGCCCCCAGTGCTTAAGTCTTACCTGGGGGAGCAGCTCACGGGTCTCACGTGCTTGGGGGGATTGCACTCGCACCTCAGGCGCCGCCATTGATGGTCGCTTCCTTGATGGCGCCGTGATCGGTGCCCCAGGCCTCAAGAATCTTGCCGTAGGTGCCGTCGGCAACCAGGGCGTTCAATGCCTCAGAGATGACATCCCGAAGTGCGGGATTCCCCTTGTTAATACCAATCCCGTAGGGTGCGCCTTGAATAACTGGGATATCAACGACCTCGAAGGCCTTTCCGTTATCAATGGTGCGCTCCAGGTATATGGCCGTGGGAAGATCCTGAAGAAGGACGTCGATCCGGCCCGTACGGAGCTGATTCTGGTTCGTCGTGTCACTGTCGGTAACGAACATGGCGACGGCTTCTTTGCCCGCCTCTACGCACTTCTTGCTTTGCGCTTCAGCCCATTGCTGATTGATCGTTCCCGTTGTCGTTGCGACGGTTTTGCCGCAGAGATCGTCCGGGCTTGATATGCCCGCAGGGTTGCCTTTCTGGATCACCAGGGCGATCCCGGACATGAGGTAGTCGACGAAATCGACTGTTTTCTGTCGTTCTGCGTTGTCGTTCATCGCAGCCATCGTGGCTTCGACACGACCGCTTTGCAGGCTCGTGATGAGGGCGGCGAAGTCCATGTTCTGGTAGTCAACTTCCAGGCCCAGCTTCTTGCCTACCGCGAGCATGAGGTCGTTATCGTTACCGATTACGGTCTTGCCGTCTTGTGCGAGGAACATGCTGGGTGGGAAGTAGAGGTATGTGCCAACTGTCAGCTTGCCGTCCTTGGCGATGTCAGCGGGGACCTTGTTTGCCAGTGCGGTGTCCTTTTGAATACCTCCGATGATGGCGGAATTGTCTGGAATCGCCACGACAGCTTCGCCGGTGGAGGCCGTGTCTGCGTTGCTGGGGCTGCTGCATCCGGCCAGACCGAGCGCTGCTGCTACGGCCAGTACAGAGGCCCTGGTAAATGTGGTTCGCATATGGTGCTCCATTTCACGTTAAAGGTTGACGGGGGCCAGCCGGTTGGGCGGTTGGGATGTCGCCTGTGCTGTGTCGCCGGCACGCGAAGCAAGTACCGGCAGCCATCTAGCGGCCGCCCGGTTCAGCAACCAATGACGATTGATTTACACTATTGGTTGAGAATGAACCGGATTGATTAGGAGCATAGATGAGCTGCATCACAACATCAAGACTTTTTGTGAAAAAACCAGACACGTTCTCTCCACAAAGAGTTGATTCTGTGGCGAGTCGATGTTGATCGCATATGATTGAGACAAATTGGTTGACTTCTCGCCAAGTGGAAGGGGGAGATGCAAGTGTCACAAGGACTGATTGGCACACGAGGCAGTCGGTATGTCGTGGAGCACTTGGAGGAACTGATCCGGTCCCAGAACCTGCAGGCGGGGGACCGGCTTCCTACCGAACGGGCCCTCGAACAGTCCCTGTCCTGCAGTAGGACTGAAATTCGCCGCGCCCTTTCGCAGCTCGAAATTGACGGCCGCGTGATCCGCCATGTGGGAAGGGGCACATTTGTGGCGCCTTCGCGGACGCCGTCAGTTGACGCCGTTACCGTCAACGCCAGCCCCGCCGAACTCATGGCCACCCGTATGCTCTTGGAACCTCGTGTCGCGGCGATGGCTGCATTGACGGCGACGCAGGCAGATTTCGATGAGATGGAGCGATGTCTGGCGGGCGGGGACGGCGCCGACGTGCACGAGGAGTTCGAGGCGTGGGACGTGGCATTGCATCGCAGCTTCGCTGTTGCTACCCACAATGGCGTGATTTTGGCCATGGTGGACATTCTGCATTCATCAAGAAATGATCCGTCCTGGGGTGGACTCAAGCGACGCACGTTCAACTTGGCTCGTTGCGAGGGATATCGCGGGGAGCACCGGCGGATCGTGGAGGCCCTGCAAGAGCGGGACGCCGAGCGGGCCGAACAAGCCATGCGTCAACATCTTGAGTCGGTTCGCAACACGATTCTGGGATGACGGCAGGACCGGTTTCGTTGTGCGGACCAAGGGTTTAGCGAACCCAGGGCCCGGCGCCGAATGCTTTCTGAGGCGCAGTTGGGCGAGGTGATCGAAGGTCTACCTGCGACGATCAGCAGGTTTTGACCGCTCACAGCAGGCTTTGGGCACAGATTCCGTGTTGGTAGCGGTCGAGTGGTGTCAGTCTGGGCTGACGCGTGGCGCTGCCACCGATGGCCCATGTCAAGGGATGAGTGCTGCGATCAATCATGGCCGGCTCCCAAGCCGGGCGGAGACAGGCGATCCGGAAGCACACCAATTCAGGCGCACTGCCTCTGTCATCGGATGCCGCTGTCGCCAGAACTAGGCGAATGCTCCAGAGGCGGCAGATAACCGCCTAGCCACAAATGTATGGCTCAAACAACGGGCGGAGCCTGGAGGACGCTCCAGGCTCCGTGGGAGACCCTGCACTACCGCGAACCACACATGGTGGTTGGTTGTCAGGAACCCCCGCTTTGATTACAGCTTTGGGATCTGCAGGGGGCAGCGATTCTGGCTATCGGCGGGGAACCCTTGGACAGCCTCGGCAACCTCGGGGTTCGTCAGGCGGTACCAGACCTGTCCGGACTCGGGTACTTGACGAACAAGTCCCTGTTTGACCAGGACGGCGAGCTGCTTTTCAACGGTTTCTGCCGGGACTTCCAGTCCCGCGGCGATGTCTTGGGAATATCCCGGCGCTTCACTGAGCATCCTCAGTAGTGTTGCGCGGAGACCATTTTTCATGGCGTGGCAAAGCCGGGTATCGACGGGGTTCGCCAGCCGGCACGGAGAAAGGGAGGTGTTGATAGTCAATGTCTTCTCCTCTTTGGACGATTTTGTTGATGTACTGATGTGTTCCGCGAACATCTTTGGAGGCGGATTCTCAACTGACGGTTCAATCCGGTACGGGCGGTCCTCGTACGGCTCTGCCCGTCTTGTCGGTGAGGTTTAGGGGTGTGATGGTAGCGGCCGGGGTTGGGCCGTCGATGCGTGCCGGGCATCGAACGGCCCAACCCCGGCCTTCCTCAGCTGGTGCTCTGTGTGCTGAGGCTTGCTGTAGTCAGCTGATGGGCGGTCTGGTCACTCGCCCACTGCTGCTGCGGCAAGTTTTTCAAACTTACGGATGTCGTTGAGCACGTCGCGGCGTCGTTCGCCCGTCCAGTCAAGCTGTGTCTTGGGGATTTCGGCACCCTGGTGGACCCGCTCGTAGGTGATGAGGTCCCATCCGTACTCGTTGGGAAGGTAGTCGTTGCGAATGAAAGTGCTGCGGACATCATCGGGGAAGGACTGGACTTCTCCGTTCAGAATCACAACTTCGACCTTGCCCGGCTGGTAGAGAACGCGGATGTCCTTCAGCGGATCGCCGTTGACAATAATGATGTCGGCGAGCTTTCCTTCAGCAATGACGCCCAGGTCGTCCGGCAGGCGCATGGCGTTCGCGCCGTGCTTTGTACCGGCCTGGATTGCTTCGAGCGCGCTCATGCCGGTGTACATCATCAGCAGCTCGAGTTCCTTCGCGTGCCACTGACCATAGGGGACGAGGGCGAAGCCGCTGTCGGTACCCATTGCGAACTTCACACCGGCTTTATAAGCCCGATGCAGGGAGTCCATGGTGGCCTCGTTCATCCGCTTGGTGGCTTCGACGATGTTGTGCCGGGCGCGTGCCTCCTTCGCGAACTCGACCACGTGGTGCATCAGCAGTTGAGTCGGTGCCAGGGGGATCTGGCTCTTGGCGAGGTTTTCGATGGTGGCATCGGACATGTGGTTGCCGTGCATGATGTGATCGAAACCGGCGTTAACGGCAGCGTTCATCTCGCCATCGCCGCGGGCGTGAATGGTGATCTGGAGGCCGAGCTGGTGGGCAAGGTCGGCGCACATCTTCAGTTCATCATCGGTAAACGCCTGGTAGTCACCGAAGGGGGAGTCCGCGAGCTTGATCAGGTCCACGCCGCCCTTTTTCTGGCGACGGATCTCATCGATCATCTCGTCCTTGGTGTTGGTCAGCCGACCCGTGCTGGACTCGGGAACCCCCGTGGAGTCAGGGAACCAGTCAGTCAAACCGTTGCTGGTCGTCAAATAGCGGCCGGCGGTGGTCATCCGGGGACCATGCACGATGCCCTGTTTGATGCCTTCCCGAAGTCCCACGCCGATGAAGTAACTGCCGCCAGGCTGGGAAATGCTCGTTACTCCGGCCGCCAGGACCTTTTCGACGTTGACTGCAGCGATCAGCGTGCGCAGCTCCGGGGGAGTGTACATACTGATCTCTTCTTCGGTCCGGGCCAGCCCGTAAGTCATATGACAGTGGATATCGATCAGGCCTGGCATCACCGTCTTGCCCTTAGCATCGATAACCTGCAGGTCCGATCCGCGCGGGACGTCATTTTCGATGTTCACGCCACCGACCTTGACGATTCGCGCGTCACGAACCAGCACATCGCAGTTCTCCATGGGAGGAGTCAGGTCACCGTCAATCACGGTGCCGTTCTTGATGAGCAAATACTTTGACATTTAGTTGCCTCCTAAGGCTACTTGGCCTCGCGCTTTACGGGCCGGTTGGCTGTTCCAAAAAGCTTCGATGATCGCCGCAAACTCGGCGGGGTTCTCGAAGTAGGGTGCGTGGCCACAGTCCTGCATCACGCGGAGCTCAGCTTCGGGAAGGGCGTCGCGGCTTCGGTATCCCATCGATAAAGGTGTCCAGCTGTCCTTCTCGCCCCACACCAGCAGAACGTTCAGGTCAGGCCTCACGTCCAGCAGCCGTTCCGTTTGGAGGTCGGCGACTGAGTCCTCGTTTAGCGCCTGGGCGGCTTTATGCAAGGCCTGGCGCGCGCCGGCAGAGGAATTGATCTGGGATTCCTCGCGTACCCACGCGTCCACGATCTGATCTGGTGAAGACACAAGGAACGTAAGCTTTGCGCGTACGGCCTCGGGACTGCCGTCGGACACTTTCTCCGGAGGCACCATCGAGTCGGTATCCATTGGCACGATGCCCATCGTCCCGATCAATACAAGGTCGGCCACCAAGTCGGGCCGGTTGCACGCCAACGTCGCACCAACCTGCCCGCCCAGGGATGTTCCCAGGACAGTAACACCGCGCAGGTCCAGTGCTTCCAGCACGCCTTCAAGGAATCGGGCGAAATCCCTCGGGCGGTATCCAAAATCCTCTGGCTTGGAGGCGAGTCCGTGTCCGGGAAGGTCCACGGCGATGATTCGGAAACCGGATGCCGCAAGGGCGGGCATCGCTGGCACGAATCGATCTGCACGGGAACCGACACCGTGGATACAAACGAGTACGCGGTCCCCGGAGCCGGACTCCACGACGCGGGTCGTGATGTCCCCAACGGTTACCGGGTAACTGATGGCAGTATCTCTGCCCTGCTGGAAATAAGCGCCCGTCAAGGTTTCACGCTTCTGTTCCGCATTTATGCTCCTCAAGACGTCAACACGCCGATCTTGGCGAGGCCTAGATTGATCAAACCAATAGGGATCAATAAGCCGATTTTTGTTCTTTTTGGTTCTATTGGTTCACATATTCAAGTTGAGGCGTGGCTCACAGTCAAGAGGCGTCGCAGATATTTCTTGAAAACTAAGGGATCTTGGCCGTCTGTTCATGTACTTGAATATTCAAGTAAACGAACCATGATGCTCTTATGTTCTTATGTTCAACACCCGTCTTCTTGCCTCGATCTGGGTTTCCTGATGGGCCAGGAGCGTCAGCAGACAGGCGATGTTGGCGGCGTTGATACGCCCGCACGGGGCCTTACGGTCTACGAAAGATGCGCGACGTGCAGGGCGCCAGGATTCACCCACGGGTTGCTTCGCTCGCTAGGTTCCCCAACATCGCCTCCTCATGATGAGAGGACCTTTTCCCTGCCGACAATGTGGGGTGAGAGGGGAAGGAATACGCTTACGCGGCAGATGTTTCGCCCGGTCCGGCTGGGAGTGTGCGGGCGGAGCCCCCTTTACTTTCCCTGGCGGCGTCAAGCAGCTGGCTACTGGGCGACGTCATTTCCAAGGCCTGCCGGTCTTAGGCTGGTGCTGTAAGCCGATAGGAAACCGCTTCTGACTTGGTGGTTCTCCACAGAAGTGGAAGCCAAGCATGTCGCTTAACGGATGCAGCCGTGGCACCTGAAGGGAAGCCTCAAGTGCCACGGCTGGATCTTTTTCCTTGATATGTCCGGGTCCGGACCTGTCTTCGCCAGACAACATTGTTTGGCGGAGCGTTGTTACCTAATGTCTTTTGAGATCCAGCCTGTACCTCATGCATTCAAGGCAACGACCGGAGGGCCGCCTCGGAGGAAACCGACCCGTAGCTTCGGAAATCTTGTTCCGCCCTCCTGGCGGTGGTGGAAGCCTTAACGGCCGACTGGTTGATGCTGCCTCTTATTCGCCCGGTTGCGCCGGAGGGACCATTGTTGGCCTGACAGCGCAGACTTTAAGGCCGGCGAGACTCTGCGCCCGCTGCGGCCAGGAATGCGCCATTGTTCTCGGCACAGCTTGCGCAGATTGGTTTCAGGTTGTTGGCGGGATTGCGATCGATTTCGATCGCAAGGTATCGCCGTGTGCACGTCTCACACCGGACCCTGTCCTCCCAAGGGTCCTCGACTTCCTCGCGGGGGTCCCAGGGGCGCTCCACATCGCGTCGGGGGAAGACCAACAGAAGCAGCTTGTAGCTGATCAGCGCTATCACCAGGACAGCCGGTACTGCCCACGTCGCACCAAATGCCCCTGTGAACGTCAACAGCAGGATGCCCGTAGCAGAGGAGATGACCCAGGCGAGGACTGCCGCCGGGGAAAATACGGGGATGCGGCCAGGCCGGCTTTCGGCGAAGGCGTCATTCAAACCGGCACGGCGTGAATCGATGATGTGCACACAGGCGATAGCGATCCATCCGGCAACGACTACCGTTTGGTAGTTCAATGCTGTGAGTACATAGCTGATCACGTCCGTCAGCATCAGAGCCAGGCACACCGCGCCGACAACAAATCCCCAAAAGGAACGGGGCAATCTTAGTCCGAGTGTGCCGCGGAAGAAGCTCTGCAGGTTCAGTGATGACACGTAGAAGTTTGTGGTTTGGATGCGGCTCTGAGTTGCCCAGACAAGCAGTACCCCGAGGAAGCCCATCAGGGAAACTATGCCGAGCACCGCGGCCGTATTCGACGGCGGCCCACTGAGCTGAATTGTGCTGAGCAGGTAAAGCCCGATCAAGGCATTTACGACGAAGGTAACCAGCCATGTTGGGAGACCAAACGTTCCAAACGCGTGAAACTTGGAATCTTCCACGCGGCCCATCCGGGCAAAGTCCCATAGGTACGTAATGAAGATGAGTTGGCTGAGGTATCCGCCAAACGCCAGGACCCAGCCCGGTCCGGCGGCTGTATCACCAGCGCCTGCAGGGGTGTAGGTGAGCCAGTCGGGGTTGTAACCAAATGCGGTAGTAGCCCAGACGACAGCAACAATCATCCCAATGATGTAGACCGGGAGCAGGGCGCCGTTAAACCGGTCCAGCCACGCGCGGACTCCGCCCAACGCCAGGACGACTCCCATGGCAGCGGTAATGACGTACCAAACTTCAATGCTCAGACCGCTGAAAAATGCATGGAAGACGACTGCAATGACGGATGCCTCGAAGGCGGTGTAATAGATGCAGGTCACGGCTACAATCAGGCCGATGAGCAGACCCACGCGACGTCCCATCAGCTGCCGGCTGTACATGGTGAGGGACATGCCCGAACGAGTCGCGTACGGAGAGACAATGGCAGCAGCGACAGCTATAACAACGGCTGCCAAGACCATCCCGATCAAAGTATTGGCCACACCCACTTCAAGAGCGAGTGTCACCGGGAAAACCAGCCAGAACATGGCACTGATAATCGATAGCCACGCCATCGACAACGACAGCCGCGAGCTGCGCCAGCTCTTGGGGACGATATGACCTGCGTAATCATCGGTCTTCGCTGTGGCGACCACTTCTGGGTCGTCGGTTCGTGACCTGTCAAGCACCGGCAAGTCAGTATTGTTGATCATGCTGCCTCGAATCCTTTTTGAATCAATCGTGATCAATATGCCCAATTGGGTGTGATTGATCACACTAGGTGTATATTGGGTGCGCGTCAATACTTTGCGCTCGGCCTCCAAGACCGTTGGAGTACCCGCGCTATAGACGTGTCAGCAGGAAGGCAGGGGTGGTATTCATCATCTCCACCGCGCATTCCAACCGAATCCAATCGGCCCGCGAGAAGGTGCTCCACCTGAAGTTTGAAGCGTTCCTGATCGTTCGCACCGGAAGCCCCGACCTTTTGAAGGGCTGCCCGCTTAAGGGTTGGGATCCACCCGAGGGGCCATCCAACCTCTAAGGACCAGTAACCGCTCGCCTACGATGAAAGGTAGGAAATTCTCTTGAGACTGCCTGACCTCACGCCGGGTGTGCGCGAAGGGTCAGATGCCCTTCTAGTCCAGGATGCAATGATTACGTCTCCGAAGGTCCTTCCGGTGGACGCGCGGGTCGCCGCAGTTCGTAACTTTTTTACGGATGATCATGTTCATCTAGCTCTGTTGGTTGATGCAGAAGGATGCCTCATTACAACTCTGGAACGGTCTGATATTCCCATTTCGGTCCCTGGCGACAGCAGGGCAGAGGGTTTTGGTGTGATCGCGGGCAGAACGGTGGAACCGGAGCTCCTCCTTGAACGGGTAACCACCGCCCTGGTCGAGGCAGGCAAACGTCGCCTCGTGGTTGTGGACAATAGCGACAAAGTAATTGGTCTCCTATGTCTTAAGCGTTCCGGGAAAGGCTACTGCAGCGACGCGGGGGTCGATGCACGCTCAATGGACCAAGGAGCAGAACGGTGTGGGAAGCGATCCGCCAACGACATGTCAGAGGTGCAGGACAACTTTCTGTCGGAGGAATTGTGCGCCGCTTCTCAGACCACATGCTTGAGTGAAGGGCGGCAAGTCGGCTGTATCCCTTGACGGCCAGTATGAACGCTTAGGGGAAGGCTAGGTCTTGGGATGCAATACAAACTTTCTATTCGGGGATGGCACCTACAATATCCTCGAAAACCTGCCCATCCCGTTGCACGATCACCCAGCCCAACTATCGGAGCCCGGTAATCAGCTGACTTCCTCCGCACCAATTGAATATCCCTGTTCATGGCTGAGCCGGCCATCTAACATCGAGCCATGACTGTGAGGCTCGATGACGATGGTGCTGCGTTTTCCGATACGGATTGCTTCAGATGCGAGTTTCCAGGGCCGCACTGGGCAGGACGTCTTGGGGGTAGCAGTAGGTTCGCATGTCGTCGATGCTTCGCCATTTTTACCGACCCCACGAGCCTCCCGGAGCCGGATCGTACGGGTCCCGGCACGGGGGTCGGGTAACGGTCCCAAACAGGTTTTGCTGGTTTTGGACTGTTGTTACGAAAGCCGTCATATAGCGCGTTAAAACGAGTTCCGGCCCTCCGCTGCGCCGCTGGCCTGGGATGGCGGACAAAAGCGATAGGGCGAGTCTCTTGGCAGGCTACGGCCGTGTAAACGAAGCCGCAGGCGCCGGCCCCCTGGCGTGTTGTGTCGGGGGTGAGAAAACGCCACATGACAGGTGAGCCGAGTTATCTCATCTACTTCTACTCGTCCCACTTTAATGCCGATAATTGATCATCCGTAAAGCTAGAGGATCCCTACGGCGGAACGTTGGAAACACTATTACCCCTTCACGCCAACACGGTTGTAAGCGGTTCTAGGCAATCGCGGGTGGTGGCCGGTGGGTGTTAGTAACATTTACTTGGCAAAGGACGAGATTAGGTTCAGCGATGCGGTTGGTGTGTACCCCCTATTTCACGAGTTCAACCTCTGATGACAGAGTGTCGGTGTGTTTGATCGTCTGTCGCCATCTGAGGATGCGCCTCTGATCACTGAACTCAATTACTAGTAGCTGACCGAAGTCTGCCTTAGCGGCGACTGCTTGACCAGTGAGGTCTTCTGAATGAATATGAGGCTTGGCCGCGATGGTGTAGTTCGGTTGTGTAGCTGCCGGCAAAAACTCAATTTTGGCGATCGGCAAGAAGCGATGAGCCGATTGGTAGACCTTGACGTCAGCCGCTGGCCATGCCGACAGATTTTTTATTTCCAGCTTGACCTTATTGCTAGCGCCCTCACTACCAGGATTCACATGTTCTTTGATGACGTAAGCAGTCAGTTCCGGCTGCATGGCCAGCCCCAGTGCCTCAGTCGCCCGTTGGGCCGTCTCATCGCTCTTTCTTGCCGCCTTAAATGCCGCGAGGGCAGCTGCCGCACTTGCTATCGCGGAAAGCAAGCCCAGGCCTGCGCCATACACTGACCCCATGGCCGATGCCGCACCAGCTGTCGCTGTTTCCTGCAGTCTTGGCCACAGAAAATCGGTGGCGCTGATTGCCCCCAAAATCAAAAGTCCGACAACAACTACGGTGCCGGTCATCCAGTACAGCATCCTCATGCAACATCCCAACCCTGAGCGTTTCCGCAACATATCTCATTCTGAAATTTGAGTACATCCTATTTGGGATCCCGCCGAACGGCTGCTGCCGCCTATCGGATCCAAGTAAGCGTATTCATGCGGCGGCTGGCGGCTGGCGGCGAATCGTGCTCGATGCTGCCACCGGCTACGTCGACCAACAACCCCACGGTGGTGCCACACGTCCAGGAACCGTGGAGGTCCTCGCTATTGGGACCGCCAAGCGTGGACTGGACACTTAGAGCCGGCCATGACGGGTAGCGGCGATGCCGCCGGCTGGCTCATCTGGGTCGGAACATTCGGCGGCAACAGCAGCCGGCAATCTGATCAGTCCCTTAACCTAGGTGGAGCAGTCTACGGTGACCGCAGGCGAAGGGAGTCGACTGAGTGGAAAAGAATCTATGTAAGAAATGCAATGAGGTCCTTGAAGACCAGACAGCTAGACGCTGTGAAGAATGTAAAACCAGAAAAAGACGTAAAGTCAGAACAGTGAGCCTTGCAATTACTGCAGCCCTAGCGGCCACCGTAGCAGCTGCTATCGCAGCCGCCAGGCCTAACGGAGATAAAAGCCGCGACGAAGACCCTAGCCCTTTCGGCTCTGATAGCAGCAGAGCCGATGAAATGGGCATCTCACTCTCAGATTATCGAAAATTGAGTGAGGCCATCGATGGCGGAAAGATTTCCCATGGATGGGCAAATGCCCACACGGAAGCCATAAGAGACGGCTGGCTCACGGCCGGCGAAGTAATCTACTTCGGTTCCGGCACAGACGACGATGATTGATCAGGTCGCTCCTCTCGCGTCCCATACTAACCATGAGCTTCTGTCGTTGCCACACACCGTTCAGACTGAACTAAAAAGTCGAGGCATCATTCGCACCAGCGACGTCGTTGGTGGAGTCGGTGAACACATCTCCCAGAGAATGTATGGAGGTGCTCTTTCGCCGGTTGGCACTCGGGCCTATGATCTCATCGATGCGGCCGGGCGGCGGGTCCAAGTCAAAACTCGTACTGCGAACCGCAGCGAGGGACAGCTCAAAATTACCTTCAAAACGCTAGACGGCTTTGACACCTGCCTGATGCTCCTGCTGGCTCCGGACACGCTTAAGCCGTTGTTGGCCAGGGAAGTGTGCCACATGGACTTGGCGGAGATGAAGGCGGTTAAAAAGGATCTCTTTGTGAGAGATTTCCGGTTTATCGGCATCGATGTCCTGGGCCGGGCTTACGCGGCCTGGGAGGCTCTTGGCAGCAGTATCTGATCGAAGACCAGCAGACCGCTTGTTAAGTGCATCCAGCCGTCAGATTCGTTGGAGGATCTTAGTCGGGGGATTTTATGTTCCGATCAGGCAACGGACCTCAAATAGCAGGATGTCATTGACGCCAGCTTCTTCCATAGCGACGATCACGTCAGGTGAGATCTCGATCGAATTGGCGTTCAAGTCAATGCTGACATGCCGCCTAAAGGACTCGGATACGAGGTGAGCAAGTTCGAAGGACATCCCGTTCCGGAGCAGGCAGATCAAGAACCGATCGCTTGTGCCGTACTTGAGCTTTAGATAGAAGTCTTCATCAACAAGCTTTAGCGCGAAGAGGATCTCCAGATACTTGGCCAGCGTGTAGTCGAGGAAGTCCATCTCGGCTTTGATTCGCACGATCGCCAGATTCACTAGGGCGGAACGGGACTTCGCAGAGCGGCTCACATAGGCGGCGGCATGTTCGAACTGCGAGCTTTTTACTTCACCCCACTTCGAACCTACAAAGATCAGGTCGTCATTTTGCCGCCTCCAGTGGTTCAAATACCGACCGATCATGAGCTTCAGTGGGGCGCCGTCGGCTCTCCAGGTGAGGAACATGCTGTAGAAGTTTCGGGCTGCCGCAACGTCATGTAGGCGAACAAGGTCGTCGGTACCTCTGTTCAGCTCAACGCCGTGTAGGAATACATCTCTAATGAGCGCGATCAACTCATCGGAGTTTGTCGCCAGGGATCCCTCACGTTCGTCGACCCTGTCTTGCATCAGCCGCTCGTAGCGGAACACATCGAAATCATGTACGCCATGAAGAAAGCACAGCTTGCCCACTTCGGTAAGCGCAAGCCGCACTTCGTCCAGTCCTGACGCGCCGCGTTCAATATTCTCCAGACGCTCAAGTGCCTCAATGCGTGTCTGCTCCGCTGGTCCCTCTTCAAGTAGGGGATTCTCGACAGGATCGGAAGCGGGCTTTGCCGGATCTGCCACGTCACTTAGCCATTTGACCGGGTTCCACGTTGAAGGAGCATAGGAACTCTTGACAACGTACACATTTGGCAGAAGGAGAGACAGCCGTGGGCGTTGACTGGAGAATATTTGGCTGAAGCGCGCCACGCGCCCGACTAAGTTACGAAAGGAGGAGCGCGGAAGGTACCCACCGCCCTTGCCTGGCGTCATCAGCACCATGGCGTCTGCAGGGGTGTTTACCCCTTCCAAAAGAGTCGAGGTAGTGACGAGGTAGCGGCGCTGCGTTGTGTGATCTTCACGAAATAGGTTCTCGACGTACTGTCTTAACACGTCGGGTATCTGGCCGTGGTGAAAGAGAACACCGCTTCGGATCACATCGATAAGTATGTAGTCTGCGTCGATAAGGTCGGCTATCGCCGCGATCGCCCTTTCGGCACGGGGAGATAGTTCAGCGTCGCCAATCTCCGCTGCTAGACGCATCGCCATATCCTGGGCGTCACGAGGCTTATTGAGGTAAACGATGGTGCGTTCGCCAGCGAAACGCATGACTGCCAGGGCGTCATCCTTTGGCAGCGTTTCGCTCGTCTCGAACGTCCGCCCTAGAAACTGATCGAAAACCCGAATAGGCCCGCCGATTTCAGCGGCACGGAACAATTCAACTTTGACGTGCTCGCTGACGGTCCTGGAGCGCACATCGTCGTCCCTGCCGTTGACGTGGCGGAGGCTGTCGGGGTTTTCGAGGAAGGGGGTGTAGTAGGCAATGTGCAACTCCTCATTGCGTTGATGAGCGATAAGGATCACCTGTGACAACTCGAGCGATCGCGCGTCGTCCGTAAGGACATTCTGAGCCTCATCCACGAGGAGATGGTCAATCCGAAGTTCTGGATAGTCAACGAACAATCGGTGAAGTCGCTCCTGGGTTAACACCGCGATGAAGGAAGCTTCGCCGCTGTAAGCTTCTGGGTGCGTTATGACTCGCGTCGACACGTCCCGCTGGCTCATGACTCGCATGAGGTCCGCTTTTGTTTGAGCAATAAGCGCTTTTGAGGGCACGATGATACAAACCGCTCCGGGCAGGGATGCGAGAGATCGGTCTATAAGCATTTCCGACTTACCGTAGGATGTCGGCGCAATGATGGCAGCACGAGGGTGGGAATTGTTAAATGACTGCAGTGCGAGTTGCTCGCGAGTCCGGGTTACTTGACCATGCCCGACAAAGTTCACGCCGTGGGCAGCACTCAGAACCGCCTGCAAGGAGTCTTCTGCGAACGCATCGGGGTGGGCGGCCCGAATCGCGGCCAGGACCGGCATTATCTCGCGGTTGTCCGCGATGTCGATTAAGGGCTCGAAGTCCGAGGTGTCAAGAGAGTATTGCAGCACAATGCGGTAGCCAAGCTTCTCTACGGTCGCATCGCCCAACTGCATGAAGACAACCGCGAACGAGAGAAGTTCCTGATATTCCTCGCCCGTCAGTGCCTGGGAGAGAGCAAGTTTCTCGTACAGGTGTAAAAAGCGCGACCCCTCTAGATTCTGCCGGTGTCTCAACTTGCGCACGGTTACATCCATGGTCATTAGGCTGCTGCTTCCTTAAGCGATTCGCGGAGTACCCCAACGAGATCCTCCAAGTCAGACTGTTGGATGAGGAGGAGGCGCAGTTCATCGAAGCGACCCCGCCCTGTAACACTCTGGATAAGTTCTTCACCGGTTCCGGCGCCGATCTCATTGAGGTTGAAGGGGTGCAGAACCACTGCACACAACAGGGCCTTGACTTTGGTCGCCGACCCCTTATCCAAGCTCATGAAGTCGGCACGCAGAAGCTTCTTCACACTGGAAGCATGGTCCGTCTGCAGCGCGGCATCAGCGTCCAGAATCGCTGCATCCCACCGCTTTTTGCGGACGTCGGACGTGAACATGTCGTGTAGACCGTTTTCGGCAATGTTGATGAGATCTCGGACCTTGCTATCAGCCGTCTGAGAAGCATTTACACGACCAGACTTCACTTCTCCATACCAGAGGCCCCCATCGTGGTGATCGCGGAACGTCAAGTCGAAGCCCTTCTTGACATTGCGCTCTTCCTTGTTGAGGTAGACGCAGGCGCTCACGAGCCGATCATGTCCCTGAGGCAGCAACAGATGGACGATAAGTTCGCCAGCGAGGCCAAGCTTCGATTTGTCGGACTTGGAATCGTACAGCTTGAAAAACTCATCAACCGTAAGGTCGAAGGAATAATAGTCCGGATCTTCGCCGGCCTGGACGCGGCCGTAACAGTATTCAACGAGACGAGACTTCAGTGCTTGTTTGATTTCATCGGAAACGGTCTCGAGGATCAGAATACTCGCGTCCGCAACTGCAACAACCCTTACGCCATCCACGTAGGAGCCCCCGAACTCATCACGCTAGTGCTACCCCTTGCTTCTTAGCCCAAAAAGCCGTCGACGCTCGCGCGAAGGTTGTTAGCGATACGCCAGATCGGCTTGTGTAGTTCCGCGCGCTGCGCTCCCTTGGTGCTTCCGGCCATGGTGGTGTCTGTACTCCTTGCGCATGCGCGCCTACGATCCCATGTGGGTTGAACTCTCAACTTAGCAGCGCACGGACAAATCTTGGCAGACTTGGTCTCTTTATCCCGTGAACTCATCCGTGAGGGCTTGAGACGCCAATAAGCAGAGGGAAGCGTTCCGCTCAGTGAGGGCGAATCGAGGGCGCCGGAGTCACTGCTCAGAGCGGGATTCCTGGGTGTCCCAGCGATTCCGGGCTCCTTGGCGTGTGATTCCGTAAGCTCTGCCGATTTTGTCCCAGGAAAGGCCGTCGGGACGGGCGGTGGCTACGGCTTCGTCGAGCTGGGTATCGATCTTCTTGTGTTGATCGCCCAAGGTGCTGATGGTGTGGAGGTGAAGGTCGGGGGCCACGTGGGGGTGCCTTACGTTCCGGAACGACGGCTCAAGATCCTCCCGGTCGCCGCTTCGCCATAATCCGAGTTTTTAAAAGCATCTCTTGGACATCTAAGGCACGTTAATCAACGCCCTGAGAGCGTGCTGCCCACTTATACGGGGCTATTGCAGCGCAATGGGCGAAATTCGAGGGCGCCCGACAGACTATGCCACGTGCCGTAGTGAGTGGATGCCAGCAGCGTCCGAGACGGCTTTGCTCGCAGGTATGCAGTGCACATCTGCGCGCGAGGACGGCTGGCGCGCCCGGTTCAAGTATATCGGGCCCAGCAGCCGCAGGCGTCTTGCTCGGCCTCACCATGCTGCAAGGAGTCCCGTCTGCGGGAGCAGGTACGTCGTCATTCGTCATTGCTGGGCGACTTGGCATCCCATCGCTTCCGTGCTCCTTGCCGGGTGACCCCGTACGCTCTACCGATTCTGTCCCAGGAGATACCTTCTGCGCGGGCAGCAGCTACGGCTTGGTCGAGCTGGGCTTCGATCTTCTTCAGTTCTCCACCGAGGGTGCTGATGGTGTGGAGGTAAAGCTCAGGGGCTAGGTGCTGCCGCCATCGCTCAATGAACAGCGGTTCCAGATCTTCCCGGTCACTGACGTATTCCGGGTCATCGCTGGAGGGATCCCCGGCGTAGATGCGTCCGCCGGCAAAGTCCTCTTCAGCGGGATCCCACACCCTCGTCCATAGAGGGTCGAGGATGACGTGTTTGGTGAACGGCTCGCAGCTGCACGCGACTTTCCAGCCAACCACCTGCGACGGCGGCCGCCAGGCCACAGCGTTGGGATCGTCGTCGTTCTCCCAGACCGCCTTGCCGTCGGGAGTCATCAGGCTGATCTGCATGTGCTTGCCACCGGAGCCGTACATGCCGTCGGCGAAGACGCACACGACGTAGCCTTCATGGTCGCTGCCCTCGGTGAACCAGCCCATCGTGTTGCCCTTCATCGGCCTCCGGTTGTTACAGTGACAGTATGCCTGATGGCAAAATTGGTTGCCAAGATGGATTCTGCTGACAACTTAGGTTTACATAATATCCGTTATCGGCAGTTAAGTGAGACGAGTAGAAGTAGATGAGATAACTCGTCCAAAGCTGTCATGCAGCGTTTTCCCATGTCAGGGATCGGTT
>NZ_JBQLIS010000029.1:0-40620 GCF_052156435.1 Paenarthrobacter sp. NCHU4564 | reverse complement strand
CCTGTTGCGCAGTGCCGTTAGAACAGCGGCATGAACATCCGCCACGGCAGAACATTCACCACGAACCGTGAAGAGCCTGGTTGGTTGCTGTGGTGTTGGTGGTGGTGGCTCCGGGTTTGCTGGTTGTGCCTGCGGCGGTAGCTGCGGATCCGGTGGTGGAGAATGTGGTGCGGTTTTCTGATGTGCCGGAGTCTTCGCAGTTCGCTACGGAGATTTCATGGCTGGCCGCGGAGGGGATTTCCACGGGTTGGGATGCCGGTGGCGGGGTGCGGCAGTACAGGCCGTTGGAGTCCATTGCCCGGGACGCGATGGCTGCTTTTTTGTATCGTCATGCCGGGTCTCCTGCGTTCACCGCGCCGGCGGTGTCGCCGTTCACCGATGTTCCGGCAGGAGCTGCGTTTTATAAGGAGATCACTTGGCTGGCTTCGAAGGGCATCTCGACTGGTTGGGATGTTGGTAGCGGGAAGCGGGAGTACCGGCCGTTGTCTCCCATCGCCCGTGATGCGATGGCGGCGTTCTTGTACCGGTACGCGAACAAGCCGGCCTTCACAACTCCTTCCGTTTCTCCATTCGGTGACGTCCCCGCCGGTGGCGGGTTCTACACCGAGATCACCTGGCTGGCGGCGTCCGGGATTTCCACGGGCTGGGACGTGGGTGGCGGGGTGCGGCAGTACCGGCCGTTGAACGGGATCGCCCGTGATGCGATGGCCGCGTTCCTGTACCGGTACGCCGGGCAGAAAGTGCCTGCGGATCCGGCCAACCCTGCAGCGGGGACGGTCACCATCGCCCCGGACGTGGAGGTTCTGGAACCAGCCCAGGTCCAGTCCGCACTGGTCTCCGGCGACACGGTGGTCCTGCCCTCGGACCAGGCCACCGATATCAAACCCAATGACGTCCTGGTTTCCGGTGTCACTGCTGGGACCCCGGACGGGTTGCTCGCCCGGGTGGTTCAGGTGGTGAGGGACCCGGACGGGAACACGCTGGTCAAAACAGAACCAGCCACCCTCCCCGAAGCCGTGGTCTCCACGGGTGGGTTGCTCGAAGTCACCGGCACCCCGGTGAGCTCAGAGTTCATCCCCGAAGCCGGGGTCACCGTCACAACACCGGCGGGAAGGGCTAACACGGCTGCGAGGAATCCCGAACTCGCCTCCCCCCTGTTCCAGGTTGAAGACGAAGTTTTCTCGCAGTCATTTTCCGTGAAGTCGACCTTCAAGTCCGAGGCCAGTCACGAGTCGGAAGTCCGGCCAACATCGAACACACTGAGCGGGAGCGGGTCGGTGTCGGTGGCCTCCACTGTCAGAGCATCCGCGAAGGCAAAGATGACTCTGGAGGCAGGCTTCCTGCAACTCAAAGAAGCATCGGTAGTCATGACACCGTCGTTTTCCGCTGAGCATGAAGTCAGTGTCAGCGGCGGCTTGGAAGGTAAAATCAGCACAAAACTCGGCACGTTAAAGGCCTGGCTACAGTTTTGGGCCGGCCCTGTCCCCGTCGTCGTGACGGCTGATGCGGAAGTCGCAGCGAACCTCACCGTCGCTGGGGAGGCCGAGATATCTGTAACTTCCTCCCAAACGGTCGCTGCCGATTACGGCTTCAAATACCGTGATGGGTCGTTCAACCTGGTCAACACAAAACCCCAGACGACCGGAGTCCAAAACGAAGTAAAAGCCACAGCGTCACTGACCGCCCGGCTCTCGCTGGACTTCGACGCCGACATCAAGCTCTACGGCGTCGCAGGTATCACCTTCGGCGCTGGCCCGTACATCTCGGCAACCATCGCCGTGGTCGCCGGCAACGGCGGCTCGACGTGGTCCTGCCCGATCGAACTCGGTCTCGAATCCCGGCTCGGCGTCGTCCTCGGCGTCGAAGTCATGGGCTTCAAACTCGAACAAAGCGCCGTCAACACCACCACCTGGAAACTCGCAGAACCCAACCCCTGCGAAGGACTACCCCTCACCCCACCTGAACCAAAACCCACACCCACCCCAACACCAACGCCCGATCCAGTCCCCGGTAGTGCTGTCCGCTCGATCGAACACGGTCTTAGGGCAAATTACGCAATCCGCAATGACGGAACAGTGTGGGCTTGGGGCGAGAATATGAGCGGCCAGCTCGGAATCGGCAACAGTAGCTCGTACGTTTCCGTTCCCCTTAAGGTCCAAGGACTGTCCAACATTATCTCCCTGAGCGCCGGCGGATCGTCGGCTTACGCCATCAGGAGTGATGGGACTCTTTTCGCTTGGGGAAGCAACCTCGACGGGCAGCTCGGTAACGGAACGACGACTGATTCTGTAATACCGGTGCAAGTGGTAGGGCTAAGCAATGTAAAAAAGATCCGCACCAATGGTTCCAGTGCAATTGCCCTTACGACCGACGGTTCCCTCTGGTCGTGGGGCTATGAATGGGATGCCCTGGGCTATGCCCGCCCAGCATCGCACCAGGTAAGCCCCCGAAAGATTAGCGGCCTATCAGGAATAACTGATATTGCCTACAATGAGCAGGCTTCAACGGCGTACGCACTAGGGGAGTCCGGCACTGTCTGGGCCTGGGGAGACGGTCAGCAGGGAAAGCTTGGCAACGGAAGCATGACGGGAAGTAGTGTCCCCGTGCAGGTCCTTGGCCTCACGGGAGTAGTCGAACTCGACTACTCATACTCAGCAGCCTACGCCCGGAAAGCCGATGGCTCCCTCTGGGCTTGGGGCGGGAATTGGTATGGCCAGCTTGGAAACGGCACATACACCGCCAGCGCCATTCCCACCCGCGTGATGGATCTTCCCCCAGTAACTTCAGTCAAAAGTAGAGGGCTTGAGGCGTATGCGTTATCAGCAGACGGATCCATGTGGGCTTGGGGTTACGGGTTCTCGGCCAAGGCATTCCAGGTTCCTGGTCATAACGACATAGCCCAAATTGACCCCCCTTATGCTTTGAAGCGCAATGGAACAGTATGGGCCTGGGGAGACAACAATTATGGGTCGCTGGGAGATGGGACCGGAGCGAATAGTGGCAACACATTGGTCCAAGTTAAAGGAATTACCAACATCAAAGAAGTCCGGCGCGGAAACTTCTACAATGGTTTTGCAATTGCCTCGGATGGGTCCGTGATGGCATGGGGTAATAATTGGTCCGGAACTCTTGGTGATGGAACAACTGAGGACAGATCTACGCCGGTAAGCGTCATCTTGACAATCCCTTAGATCAACGTGGCAGATCGTTTTGAAGCCACCCGCGCAGCGTATCTTCTAGGGCGACGTCTCCGCAGGCCGGTCCCAGACACAGTGTCATCGTTATTCGGGGCGCAAGAACCCTGACGATAAAAAGCCAGCCCATCGGGGCCGTCGTGCTCCCGGATGGTCAGCTGGTTAGCTGGCTCAAATTCCGTCCACCCTTGCCGATGCAAGTCCAGCAACTGGTTGCCGCGGCGTCCGTTGGGACCACCTGGCACCAGTCGCCCCGACATCGACTGATCCGGCAACCCAAACGCCGTGCGCCTGCGCCACATCATAGGCACATCCAGCTGAAACTACCCGCAGAAGTAATGATCAAGTTCGGAACGGCCTTCAACTAGGCCTGCCGCCGTCAGGTTGGGATCTATGACTCCCGCCAGGTGCCGCCCGGAAAAGCTTATCGGCACCCTATCCTGACGCCTTCCCGGCAACCACCTGACGTCAGGTTGGGGTGTACAAAATACTGACAACCCTGATTCCCCCGCTTTGGGCAGTGGATATAGATCTTCCAGAGGGAGCACAGCCCCAGGCTTTTTTGCCTGGGGCTGCGGAGGGAATGCATGTGGGGCTACCACCCGTGGGTGCGGTTCCATATCGCTTCGATGGGCCCGTCGTCCTTGCTGATGACGCGGTAGACGTCGTGTTGGGAGGCTGTGGCACAGGCGTGGATGGGCAGGATCCGGACTTCTGTTCCTACGGGGATTTCGGGCAGTGGCCGGTCGGTGCCTGGCCTCATTGCCAAGGCCCCGTGCTCCTGAGTGGCGTCGATCATGACGAGGTCAGGGATTAGGGCGCCATCGCGGGTGGCAACCAGGCCAAAGTATTGGTTCACGGGCTGGCTGGATGTGCCTTTGTCGCTGGAGGTGGCCATCCAGCCCGCGTCTGTCATGATCCAGCCTTTATCCTCGCGGTGACCAATAACTGTCGTGACGACGGAGAGTGCGAGGTCGGTTACGTCGCAGACTCCGTTGCCGGCCATGACGAGGTCGAAGAATACGAAGTTGCCGGCACGGACTTCGGTTACGCCGGTCAGGTCTTTGGTTGCGTGGGCGGTGGGGGTCGAGCCGATGCTGACAACGGGTGCAGCGTGACCGGCTGCCCTGAGTCGTTCGGCGGCCTTGACGGCTGTCTGCCGCTCGTTCTCGGCCGCTTCGGTGCGGTCGGCGTCGGTGAAGCAAGAGTAGGATTCGCCGGCGTGGGTCAGAACGCCCCGGACTTCCGCGCTTCCGTTGGTAATGAGGGTGGCCACGTGGAGCAGTTCCGGGGAGTCAGGTGCAATGCCTCCTCGGTGGCCGTCACAGTCAATCTCAATCAGGGTGGGGATGCTTGCTCGGTTGCTGGTGCAGAACTGGGCGAGTGCTTCAGCCTGTTCTGCGCTGTCCAGCAAGACCACCAGGTCAACGCCTTCGCTCCGCAACTGTGCCACGCGGTTTAGCTTGTTGGGTGCGATTCCCACGGCGTAGAGGATGTCCTTGTAGCCTGCAGCGGCAAAGAATTCGGCTTCTGCCAGCGTGGACACGGTGATGGGGCCTGGTCCGTCCGGAAAGAGCATTTGTGCCACTTCGAGGGATTTTGCCGTCTTGACGTGCGGGCGCAGGGGAACATCGAGGTCGTTGAGATGGCGCTTGAGGCGGTTGATGTTGTGCTCAGATTTCGAGCGGTTCAGCAGCAGGTATGGGGTCTCGGGCTTTGAGTCCATCAGGGGGTGGTTCATTTTGTTTTCCTTAGTTCATGGCCGGGTTTACCGGCCGTTACCGCATGGAGCCCGCACCTTGGGGCAGGTCGTGACGCCCCGTTTGTTAGAGGGCTGTCGTTGCGTGCTTGCGGACGTCTGACTCGGTCGTGTTTTTCTCCCAATTCCAAGGATCCTTGCGGACTGCACCGTCGGCAAAGGGGATGAAAATCGAGAGTATTGCGAGGGCGCCGAGCACCATCGGATACCACATGAAGGGGATGACTTCGACGGGGGAAACGAGGGCACCGCCGATTCCTACGAGCAGCAGGATCTGGTTGCCGTACGGGATCAGGCCTTGGCCAACGCAACAGAAGATGTCCATGAGGGAGGCAGTTCGGCGTGGGTCTACCTTGTACTGTCTCGCGATCTGTTTGCAAACGTCGTTGGTCGCGATGAGGGCTGCTGTGTTATTGGCGATGGCGACATCGACGAGGCCCACAATGGCGGCGATGCCTATTTCGGCAGACTTCCGTCCTCGGATGAGTTTCTGGATGCGGACGACAATGAATTCCAGCCCTCCGGCCCGGGACATCATCTCGGACAGTCCGCCAATGAAGACGGCCAGGACAATGATTCCGATCATTCCTTCAAAGCCTTCAAAGATGGCCTCATTGAACGAGCTGAAATTCAGTTCCCCGAAGGCCATGCCGACGATGCCTGATGCCAGGATGCCCACGGTCAGGACGACGAAAACGTTGATTCCGATGATGGCGGTGATGAGGACCAGAAAGTAGGGCAGTACCTTGACGAGGTTGAAGTCTCCCGTCTCGGGGGATGCGGCCTGATCGGCGGAGCCGAAGGCCACAAACAGACCCAGAGTTACGAGCATGGAAGGGAAAGCGATTTTCCAGTTAAGTCGAAACTTGTCCTTCATCTTCACGCCCTGGCCACGGGTCACCACGATGGTGGTGTCCGAGACGAAGGACAGACCATCTCCTACAAACGCCCCGGACAATACGGCCGCGAATACCATTGCAAGGTTCAGGTCGGCGGCTTGGGCGACGCTGAGCGCGATCGGCCCCATGGCTGCTGTCGTGCCTGTGGAGGAACCGGTGGCCAGTGACATGATGCCCGCGGCCAGAAAGATGCCTGGGACCAGGAAGGTAGCCGGTACCAGGGTGAGGGTGAGGTTGACGAAGGATTCCACACCTCCAGAGGCCGAGGCGACGGATGCGAAACCACCCGCGAGCAGCACGGTGAGCACCATGATGACGATGTTGTTGTGACCGGCGCCCTGGACGAAAGTTTCAAACTTCTCAGCCAAGGATCCACGGTAGATCAGGAAAGCTACAACGACGGCGAAGAATAGTGCCACGGCCGCGGGCAGGTGACCGAATGGTTTCGCCTCGCCCATGGCCGTCATGACGATCGCCGTAACCAGAATCAGTCCTATGAAGACGAGAAACGGTATCAGCGCTGTTGCGCTGGGCTTCGGTTTTACAGGAACTGCAAGTACTTCCGAATCTGCTTCGGTGCTTTGCATGGCTTGGTCCTTAGATAAGTCTTTGGGGAGATGAAGCGGTCTGGAGTCCGTTCTTGAACGAATCGAGTAGTGGAATCACGTACGGGCGGTGGCGTCGGCTACAGCTTCTATCTCCACAAGGCAGCCGCCGTAGAGGTTGTTGGACGGGACGACTACTCGGGCTGGTTTGTGGGTACCGAAGAATTCCGAATACGCGGTGTTGATCTCGGGCCAGTTGGCAACGTCCGGGGTGTACAGCCGGCACTGGATGACGTCGTCCCGGGTCAGTCCGGCCGTATTGAGCACGAGTTCGAGGTTGGCCAGGGCCTGGCGGGTCTCGTTCGCAACCCCACCCACAGGGATTTCGCCGGTCGCGGGGTTGATGGAGAGCTGACCCGAAACGTACAGCACCCCGTTGTGTTCCATTCCCGGCACATAGTGGCCTCCGTCGCGGGTAGAAAATTCGGTCACGATCGCCTTCATGTGGTGCTCCTCTGGGTTTATTGCGGCCTGTGGCCGCGTCGAATGTGTCTTTCACCTGTCCGTGCCATCGCTATTTGCAGTGTGACACGCAACATATATGAGGTAATATATATATTGTAAGTTGTGTGAGTCAAGCAACAGAGAAGCAAAGGAGCATCATGGCCAAGCCGCTGGTAGCAGTCGCCTCACTAGGGGGGACCATCACAATGACGTCATCAACCGGCACGAATGTGCAGCCAACCCTGTCCGCTGACGACTTGATTCTTGGCGTGCCGGGGCTCAGCGCCGTGGCGGACTTGAAGGCCAGGACCGTGGCCACCAAACCCGGCGCTTCTCTGGGTGTCGACGACCTGGAAGAAGCCATGCGGTGGATTCGCGAAGCCGTTGATGCTGGAGCGGCCGGCGCGGTCGTGATCCAAGGCACCGACACCATCGAGGAGAGCGCGTATCTACTCGATTTGCATTGGGACCGCGAAGAGCCTCTGATTGTGACCGGCGCCATGCGCCACCCCGGTTCGGCTGGGGCGGACGGGCCAGGTAATCTACTCGCTGCCGTCACGGCGGCAGCCTCACCTCGCAGCAGCTCGCGCGGGGTAATGGTCGTCCTCAACGACACCATCCACGCTGCATCGCGGGTGCAGAAGGGCCAAGGGAGTGGTCTCGATGCCTTTGTATCGCGTCCTTTTGGGCCATTGGGCGTCGTCGTAGAAGGACAAACGCATTTCACGGCGCCGGCAGGACGCTACCCGGCGTTGACCGGAGCGATGAAGCGTCCTATCGCCAAAGTCGCACTTCTGGAAACTCACTTCGGGGACGATGGTTCATTGGTGGATCTCGCCGTCGCGGCTGGCTACCAGGGAATCATCATCGGCGCTTTCGGAGTCGGTCACGTATCCGCGGCCGTCGCAGAGTCAATTAGTCGAGCAGTGGCGTCGGTTCCGGTTGTCTTCGCAACCCGAACAGGTGCCGGAACCACCTTCACGCAGACCTATGGGTTCAATGGATCCGAAAGTGATCTTCTTCATCGCGGGGCCATCGGTGCCGGGTGGCTTCTTCCACGCCAGGCGAGAATGCTCCTTGAACGGCTGATTGCAGGCGGCAGCGACCGTTCGGTCATCTTGGAAGAGTTCGCACGGCGGGGCGCGCTTCCGGATTCTGCTAACCTTCACCTCATCCCGGAAACAGTTTAAGGAAGCCGCCGTGAGTCTCCAGATCGCCAAAGGGCATCGAAGCATGACCGCCCAGGAGTTCGTTCTCAAGACGCTCCGTGACGCCCTGATGGATGGGACACTCGCGGCAGGCACCCGCCTTGTGCAATCGGAACTAGCTGCCCAGCTTGAAGTCAGCATCACCCCGGTCCGGGAAGCCTTGCGCGATCTGGCAGCCGAAGGCCTGGTCGTCATAACCCCTAACCGGGGAACGCTGGTCAAAGCACTGGACGTGGATGAAGTCCGCGAAATCTACGAACTGCGCTGCACCCTTGAGCCCCTGATGGTCCGCAGGATCATGGATCAGGTGACAGTACGCGATCTTGCACGAGCCCAGGAACTCCACGACGAGATGGACAAGACTAAAGACCTGGGTGTCTGGGCAGAGCTGAACAGGGAGTTCCACTCACTCTTCAGCCAGCAACGCGACGAGAGCAGGCTCGCCGGGATCCTCGACCAGCTGCGCGTCAGCTCCGCCAATTACGTCAGGCTCTCCCTGGAAGCACATCCTGAACGCATAGCCGCCTCCAACGACGAGCATGCAGAACTGATCCAGTTCTATCGGGACAAGAACCTCGTCAGCGCCATCGACCTCACCGTCCGCCACCTGCAGTCAACGATTACTGCCCTCGAGGACTCGTACTCGCAGAAACCCACTGCCTGAGCCCGGTCCTCGGGAGTCCTTTGCGACGCGCCCCTCTGCGCGGAGTCGAACTATACCGATGCGGCCGAAGCGATGGCAGGCGCCCCCTCACATCCCTGGAAAGGCGGCCATCTACGACCACCTAATGCGGCTGCCCACAAGCGAAAATTAGGCCGATTCCCCGATTTTACTTCCGCCGCAGTTTGTATAGGATGCTGCGTCGGACGTGGCATCAAAAGCTACGACACTGCTGTGGGGCGAACCATGGCCGCGGGCTCCGTCCAGCCAAGCACACGACAGGTTTTAGGCCGCACCTGGTAAGACGCCTCTGCGGCTATTTCAAACCTCCGAAGGTCTTGCCAAAGTTCTGTACGTAAAGCCCACCGCCGTTCTGATCGAGTGCAGTCACTTGGAGTGGCTGAATTACATGGGGAAGTCCTGGCCCATCATCGAGGAAGAGCGGCCCAGGATGTCTTCCTGGGCCGCTGGGCTTCTGCTATTTGAGGACGAAGTTCGCCTTCAGCTGTGATCCGTCAGCTGCTGTCATTGTCACTTGGATGCAGCTTCCGGGTTTCTTGGGTGTTTGCCATTTTTGGATGAATTGTCCGTCGGTGTAGGTGAGTTGGGTTCCGCCGGTGGTGAGGAATTCGACGTCGGCCGTTGCGGCCCCGGTACCGGGGCATTGGACGGAGGTGGCTGTGAAGCCTTTGACCTTGGCGGTGTCTTTGATCTCCACGCCGCGATCGAACATCCTGAACTTCAGCGGTACGGTGCTGCCGCCTTTGACGGTGTTCCAAACCCCGCCCATGTCCACCGGGGCGGTGAAACCTTGCAGGGTCCAAGGGGCTGCTTTCCGGGTGAGTTTGATGATGTAGGTACCGAAGTCTCCCGGGTAGGAACTGGTTGAGACCTCGATGATGTTTTCGCCGTCCTTGAGGCCAACGATTGTTTCGCTGGCCCCGGCGGGCATTGAGGTGCCGTTGACCAGGATTTGTTGCCCGGCCCATCCGGCCTCCCAAGCCAATGTCACGGAGGAAACGTTTGAGTCCATTTCATTCATCACCTGGTAGGGGGCTTCTGCGCCTTGACGATCCGGACTGAAGCCTGGGCTGAGTGCGTATCCGTTTAGGGACAGGTTCCGTAGATGCGTGGACTGGTTTGGGTTGGTGCGGGAGATTGCCACAGTGTAGGTAGTGGCAGTGCCGTCTTCTGCGGTGATGACCACGGGGATGTTGGTCACGATGAGAGCATCGTCCGGTGATCCTTGGTCAAGTGCGACAACCACGGCATTGCTGCTGGGGGTGCCGTTGATTGTTGCGCTGGCGAAGGTGCTGCCGGGGACTCCGGAAAGGGTCACCGACGTCGCATAGGGGGCGACAGTGCCTGAGTACGTCAGTCCGTCTGCCGAGGCACTGAGTTGAACGTCGCCGCCGTCGGCTGTTGCGGTTACAGAGCCGAGCGAGGCGTCGTTGTAGTCATACGGGGTCCCAGTGTTGACGCGGAAGTAGTCAACCAGCATGTTCCCTGTGTTGGTGCTGTTGATGAAGAAACTGAAGTAGTCCAGATCGTCCACCAGAGTGCGCAGTGGCTGGTTGGTGAGGACCGGCGTCGT
Source organism: Paenarthrobacter sp. NCHU4564 (assembly GCF_052156435.1). NCBI lineage: Bacteria > Bacillati > Actinomycetota > Actinomycetes > Micrococcales > Micrococcaceae > Paenarthrobacter > Paenarthrobacter sp. NCHU4564. Next base: position 30,256 of record NZ_JBQLIS010000029.1, on the reverse strand, counting down.
CATGTTGTCGATGTAGAAGTCGAAGGTTCCTGCGTCGAGGTTAACCACGTTCCGGACGGTGTACCACTGGCCGGTCTTGTAGTCGGCAATGTTTTTGATGGAGCTTGAGCCGGTGACGTTGTGGGTGATGATCTTGCCGTTGGAGAGCCCGAACGTGGCGGCAGGGTTGGTGGATGCTCCGGGGTTGGAGGAATTCCAGGTGGATTCCGTGAAGGAGTACATGCCCAGCTGGTTGGGGGTCCCGTTCGTGGAAGTGCGCTGGATCCGGGCTTCGATGGTGACGGTGCCGTCGAGGTTCGCCTCGATGGCATTGTGCACGGCGAGCGTGGCAGAGGTGCTGCTGGTCTTGTTGATCTTGAGGTATTTATTGCCCGGTTTGGTGGGGTCGTCGTCGATGGTGATGGTTCCGGCGGCATCGGCTGTTCGGGCCACGAGCGCCCCGTCGGCTGTTCCTGTGAAGGGGCCGGTGTTCTCGGTGTTGAAGGTTTCATTGATGGCGTAGTGGGTGTTGCCCGGGGTGGCGGAAAGGATGAGGTCGATGGTGGCGGTGCGTGCTGCCTGGATGGTGACGTCGGTGCGGGTGGTGGGGTCGTAGCCTGCTTTGCTGGCAGTGACGGTGTAGCCGGTGCCGGCGGCAAGGTTGGGGATGGTGTAGGCACCGTTGGTGTCGGTGGTTGCGTGGGCCACGCTGGTTGTTCCCTGGGTGACCGTGACGGCGGCGCCGCCGATTCCAGCCCGCGAGGTTTTTACGGTGCCGGTCAGTGTGCCGGTGGTGGCTGTTGTTGCACCGAGGGTCAGGGGAGTGCTGAGTATCTGGGCGTCGGTCAGGGTGACCGTGACGGCGTTACCTGCTGCGTAGCCGTTGGCTGACGGGGTCAGTGTGTAGGTGCCGGCGGTTGTTTCGATGGAGTAGCGGCCGCGGTTGTCAGTGCTGGTGTTGGTGGATCCGTAGCTGACCGTGGCGCCGGGTACGGCTTGTCCGTAGCTGTCCGAAACGAGGCCGGTGATCACGCCGAAGCCCGGCTTCGGGAGGTAAGAGGCTGGGCCAACGGACGGTGTGGTAGTGATGGTCCGGCCGAGGAAGTCGGGGCCGAGGGGGAGTTGGCTGGTGCTTGCGTTGCCGGTGATGGTGAAGCCCTTCGCAATGGTTGCCAGGTCCACGGTGGTGCCTGTACCGATCAAAGGTGAAGTGCCGGCTGTAGGTGCTGCGTTGGTGACATTATCAGCGGGGTTTCCGCCAAGGAGTGGGTCAGCAATGGTGGCGTACGCATCCGCTGATGGGGCCATGACCTTGGGGCCGTAGTAGCTGTTGTTGCTGAAGTGTACGCCCGGGAATTCGGTACGGAAAGCGGCGCCGCTGACGTCTTGCCTGGTGTTGTAGAAGATGTTGTTGAAGACGTAGTGCGGGTTCTTTGCCACGAGGTACGTGGCGGCGCTGCCGGAAGACTCGAAGAAGCCGATGGTGTTGTTCTTGGCAGGCTGTTGAGTGTTGTACATCAGGTTGTTGTAGATCAGGTTCACCCCTGAGTCGCCGTGCGGGTTGATGTAGTTCTTGTCCACGTCCTTGATGATGTTGTATCGCACGATGGCGGTGCTGAAGCTGAAACCGCACAGCAGGATGCCTTCGCCGGAGTTGTGCACGTAGTTTCCCTGGATGAGGATGTTTGAGGTGCCCCTGTCGGGGTCGATGCCGTTGGAGTCGGCGGCGTTGGCACGCATTTCAACTTCGGCGACCTCGTTGTTTTCCACCACGACGTTATCGGCGTAGTACATCTCGATGCCTGAAACACCCGTGCCGTCGATCAGGTTGTTGCTGACAGTAGCCCGTTGGACGCTGGTCAGGTACAGGGAGTCCCAACCGTACTGGGTGTTGCGGTTGGTCAGGTAGTTCCCGGAAACGTCGATGTTCGTGTGTGGCCGCCAGTCCGGGTCCTCTGTGAGGGTACCGTCGGCGGCTACCTTTCCGGCGGCGCGATCGCCCCAGCCGGGCTCGACGTCCTTGTAGCGGTTCTCTCCCATTCCCGAGAACTGCTTGAACATGACGTTGGCGAAGGCTGTGTTGGCGATGTAGTTGTTCCTGATGCTGACATCGGTGAATTGCGAGGCGGTGCTTGCATCGCCTTTGAGTCCTTCAAAGAGGATGCCGCCGGTCCGCTTGGAGCGGTCAAGCCCGGAGTTGCCAATCGACCACATGACACCACTGACGTCATGAATAAAGACGTTGTGGATGTCGTAGCCACTAAGGACGCCTGCGTTCTCTGCTTGGACGTGGATGCCGCGGAGGTCGCCTGTCTTGGGGTTCTCTTCGCCGGGTTTCAGGCCCTCGTTGGCGCCCGGTTCAAACTTCGAGGGGTTGAACCCGTCGGTGACGTTGCTGATCTCGAGATTGGAGATGCTCCAGTGCTGCTGGTTGGTCAGCTGGACCGTATCGTTGACCACGCCTCGGCCGCTGAGTTCAGGCGCGGCACCGGTGCCGTAACTGGAGAGGACAATTGGGTTCGCCGCGGTACCCGAACCCCTGGGCGCGAGGAGGAAGCTTGGATCGGCGCCGGTGACGTCAGACGGCGCGCCGTTGTTCCATTGGGTGTAGTCGAAGGCTTCCTTCGCTACCTGGGTTCCTTCAGCAGACCAGGAACTTCCCGCTTTGAGCAGGATCCGGTCACCGGGTGCAAAGGTTTTTCCGTTGACCTTGGCGAAAGTCTTCCACGCGGTCCCGGCAGTGGTTCCGTTGGCTGCGTCGTTTCCTGCCGCCGAGTCCACGAAATAGGTGGTGCCGCTACTGGCCGGGGCGCTGCCGTCTGCCACCGCGAGTTCGTTGCCAGCGACGATGCTCCTGCCCTCTGTTTGCAGCAGTGCTTTGCTGGTGAAGCCGGTGAACGACGGCGGCGCTGACGTGCCGCCGTCGGCCTGCCCGGGCGGGGCGATGGCCATCAGACCGCCGGCCAGGATGACTGTTGTGGCTGCGGCGGCGCTGCACCGTTTGAGAACCGTGAGTGGGGACTTCATTGTTCCTCCGGGGGTCGAGTGGCTTTGGTCTGGTTGCTGGGGATTGAGGTTCGACGGCGGTTGCCGGCAAAGGGCGGACCTCCGCCTTGGCAGGTAGTCAAGACGGAGGTCCGGTTTGTGAAACTTTTGGGTGGCGGGACGTCAGGTGAGCGAGCTCTTGGCCTCCTCGAAAGCCTTCTTGGCGGCGTCGGCAGGCGACATGCGCTGGAAGTGGACCTCGGCGGTATACCGGGTGAGGACTTCAGTTACTGCGCTGGATCCCGCCGGGGGTACAGGCACAGCGTCGCCGAGCTCGCTGGAGATTTCATCGATGAATTTTGCAGTTGCCGCATCGGCCGGGCTGAGCTTGCTGGTGATTGCTGTCCGGACCTCGGAGTTGGCCGGAATGCCGCGGTCCGCGAGGCTGATTTCTCCTGCCTTGGTGCTGTTGACCAGGAAATCGATGAGCTTCTGCGCCTCGGCCGGGTGCTTGCTGCGGGAGCTGGCGGACCAGAACTGGCTGGACTTGTAGTACTGCTCAGCGTCGGCGGCGTTGCCCTTCGTGCTCGGGGGCCGGAGGATTTCCAGGTTCTGGCCCGACGCTTTGCTGAGCGCGCCCAGCTGATTCGACCAGTAGAAGGCCATGGCGAAACGGTTGGTGGCGAGACCCTGCTGGTCTACAGAAGCGCTGGCGTCCTCTGTCATGACCGATGCCGGCGGTACAGCCTTGGAGTCGCGCAGCTTCGCCTGGTAGTCGAACCATTCCCTGAGATCTGACTCCTCGAAGCCGAGCTTTCCCTCGCCGTTGAACAAAGCCTTGCCGTGCTGACGAAGCCACAAATTCGCCTGGGCATCCAGGCTCAATGACCCTGACCCGTACACGTTCCCGCCGCTCTTTGCAGTGATCTCAGCTGCGATCTTGTCGTAGTCGTCCCAGGTCCAGGTCTTGTCGTCCGGGAGACCCACCCCGCCGGCCGTGAAGAGTGAAGGGTTCGCTAGAACTACTTGTGCGTTGATTCCGCCCGTAATGGCATATTGCTTGTCCTCGATCTTGCCCGCATCGGCGACGGCCTGGTCGAACTTGGACTGGTCTACGTTCTTGAGTTCGAGAAGGGCGCCGCGGTCTGCGTATTCGCCCAGGTACGAGGCATCCATCTGGATCACGTCAGGGGCAGCCTGGGAAGCGACCTGGGTGGCCAGCTTGTCCCAGTAGCCGGACCAGTCACCGTATTCACCCTCGACCTTGATGTTGGGGTTCTCGGCTTCGAACTCCTCAATGAGCTTTTGGGTCATCTTATGGCGGGAATCCGAACCCCACCACGACATCCGCAAAGTCACTGGCCCGTCCGAGGAGGCTTGGGGCGAAGCTCCTCCACATCCGGTCAGCGTGATGGCCGCTGCAATTGCCGCGGCAGCTAGCTTGGGAACTGATTTTCGGGCGCGAAACACCATTGTTTTGTCCTGTGTCTTGGTGGAATAGAGATGCTAGAAAGCGATTTCTCACAGCGTAAATGTGATCTGATACACCCGTCAAGCGCACGTTCACTATTTCTTGAGCGCACGTGCGCTTCTACTGAAAATGCAAGGTTTTCGACTTGGTCCTCAACTTGGTAAATCAGTGGCAGAATGGGGCTTGGGTTGATGAAAGCGAAGGGGGGTGCTGTTGGATGGGAGAGACCCGGACCAAGCGGCGGTCAACCATTCTGGAGGTTGCCCAGATGGCCGGGGTGTCGCACCAAACAGTGTCGCGCTACTTCCGCTCGGACGCCGGCATGAAGGCTGCCACGCGGGAACGCATCAAGGTTGCCGTTACTGCCCTGAACTACCGGCCCAATCTCGCGGCCCGGGCCATGCGGGGCGGCCGGACCGGACGTTTGGGAGTGCTGCTGCCCAGCGGAACGTCCATCAGTTCACTCGAGGTCCTGCACGGAGCCACCGCCGCCGCCCACGCTGCAGGATTCGTGGCCGAAGTCATCTTCCTCGACGGTTCCCCCGAGATGCGCAGTCTCCGGGCTATGGAGCTGTCACAGTCACGACTGTTTGACGGCCTCGTTTCGTTCACGTCCCTGGATCTCGATGACGATGATGACGCCCGAAGCCTCATCACGGTGCTGCCCGTCTACGACCATGAGCTCAGAAGTATCGGCGGCCTCGCCGACGGATCAACAATTGCGGAGATCGTCCGCGAGCTGGCCTTGATGGGCCACAAGAAATTCCTGCACCTCGCCGGCGACTACCGCCACACCTCAGCACGCAGCCGACGCGAAGTGTACGAGGCGACTATTGAAGACCTTGGCGTTGAAAGCGCCGGTGTGATCGACTGCGATTGGTCATCCGAAGCCGCCCGGGCTGCTGTGCTGGGCCTAGGAGAGCGGAGTGGTGTCACCGCCATCATCGCAGCCGACGACGTCCTGGCCGCAGGAGCTATCCGCGGGGCACTCGACCGAGGATGGCGTGTACCCGAAGACGTCAGCATCACCGGCTGGGACAACAATCGCGTGGCCGCCGCCATGGCCCCTTCTCTCACCAGCGTGGCCGTCGACCATGAACGTCTGGGCCGGCATGGGATGGCTTGCCTCTTGGCGGCCATGCGCAACGAGGAACCTCCAAGTGCAGAAGGATCCTTGACAACCATCATTTGGCGAGAATCCACGGCCCCACCGCCGCCCACGCCCAAGTAACCGCAGTCGAGGCCCTCGTCCGGCACCCTAGAACCCCTGTAGCACAGCAGATTGAGCAACCCACTGCTTCATCGGTTGTGAACAAGCAGACGAATGCCCGGTGGGGCACTCACTTCAGGCAAAGTCCTCTCATGTCAGCGTCTGTGGCGAGACAAAGCGAGCCTGCCGTCGCGCCCAGGACATCTGGGTTCGCTATGCTTTCCCGCACACGAACAAACAGACCTACCTGAGAGAGCCGAATGGTCATTAGCGAGAGGCAACCTATACACGCGAAAGATGGGGGAGTGTGGGCGCAACTGCGTTCCTCAATGCCGCTTCTCGGCCCCAGCGAACGCAGGGTAATCGACACTGTTCTGCGCAACTCCGGTGATGTCGCTGAATGGTCGACGGGGGAACTTGCCTCGGCTGCTGAAACATCTGCGGCAACAGTCGTTCGGGCCTGTCAAACCGTCGGCTTCCGTGGCTTCCAGCACCTGAGGCTGGAAATTGCCCGCGCGACGCCGTCCATCCAGTCTCAAATAGGTGAAGGCGATCCCACGCTTCAAGTATTCAGCGATGCTGCCGACGCAGTCCTTGTTGCGAAGGACAGCCTCAATATTGCCACTCTCAATGCAACGGTGCTGGCAATCGCAGGAGCCCAACGCCTGGTTCTGGTTGGAAGTGGATTTTCTGGGCCGCCACTTCAAGATGCTGCAATGAGATTTGCTACGGTCGGCCGCTCGGCCGAAGCCCCGAGTGATGTACTGGCCCAACAGTTCGCAGCGTCTTCCCTTACGGCTAACGATGTCTGCCTGGCCGTTAGTTACTCCGGTGCAAACGTTCACACACTACACGCATGCCGGGCAGCCGCGGACGGGGGCGCGCAAGTAATTGCGATCACGAGCTTCGAGCGATCTCCTCTGACGAGGCTGGCGACCATGTCTCTAATCACCGGACAGGTGCGACGTGCTCATGATGTCGACCCTTTTCTGAGTCGACTCGGTCACCAGCTGGTCCTCCATGCGCTTCACTTGGGCTTAGCGGCGCGAACCCGTTCCGGTACTGAGCAGATGCGTGAAGTGGTCGCGGATGCTCTGATAACTGGTGACGAGTGACAGATCCGCCGCTGAAGTAGCCGCCGTTCGTTCAACTTAGTTCCAGAGACTGGCTACCCCGCGTTCACTTTCGTCCACGACGGTATCGATGTAACAACGTTTCGCTTGTTATGTAACGCCGTAACAGTGGAATGAGGGCGAGTAATCCGTGAGCCACCGAAGTACTCAAGTATCGAAGCCAGTCCGCGTTGAAGGCGCATATAACGTCCGGAGTTTTGGGCCTAGTCCGTGGCTGCTGCGGTCGGCCGCCATTGACGACCTGACACCCGCTGGCGAGACGACTCTTGCACAACTAAACGTGGCAAAGATACTGGATCTCCGTGAAGACAACGAACAGACTTCGAGCGGAAACCACAGGTTTGACGTTGAACGCCTTCCTCTCTACCGCTCTCCAGACGGCCCCCCTCAGCTAGGTTCTCTGGAAGGCGTCTACGCCATGCTTCTGACGAATCGCGGCACGGAACTTGCCCGTGCAGTAGCCGCCCTCGCGGACGCCCCAGGCCCTGTATTGATTCATTGCACCGCAGGAAAAGACCGCACGGGACTGGTAGTGGCCTTGGCCCTCAGCGCTGGGGGTTGGAGCAGGGAGGCCATAGTGGCTGACTACGTACGTTCGGCATCTGAGGTTCGCCCGCACCGGCAGGACACGGTGCGGGGGATTCTTCGAGATTTCGACCTGGACGAGGCTGGGTACCGTACTGCTTTGCGGCTCCATCTCGACAGCCCTCCCGAGGCTATCGAATACGCCCTTGACAAGGTGGCCGAAAACGGCGGAGCCCGGAATTACCTGCTCGCTCACGGGCTGACCGAGGAACAGCTTGATCACCTTCGCAGCAAGGCATCTTCGTGAGTGCCACCAGCGGTCGATTCACCGTGCTGCATTTGAGTGACGTCCACGCCATCAAGGATGACTTGTTGTACGGCCAGGTCGATGGGTTGGATCGTCTACTTCAGGTCGCGGACTACGCAGCGGCAGCAGGCATCACACCTGAAGTCGTTGTCGTTACCGGCGATCTCGTCCAGCGGGGCCACCCCGATGCGTACCCCTCCCTGAAAAGCGCCTTGAATCGGCTCGGAGAGGCCGTGAATGCGCCCGTTTTCACTGTCCTAGGAAACCATGACGACGTGATCGCGGCCCGCCAATTACCGGGTCACGGTGCTGCTCACTTTCGAGTGGTACACGTAAATCAGTATCGCTTCATACTCCTTGACTCCAGCTCAGGGATTCTCGACCCAGTGCAATTGGCATGGTTGAAAAGTGTCCTGAGACGCCCGTTTGGTATGGGCACAGTCATAGCTCTGCACCATGCTCCCGTGCCTTCGCCCATGCCCACCTTGTCAAAAACCGGCCTACGCAACTCACAAGAACTCGGCGACGCTGTTGAGGGGTCCGATGTCCTCCTCATCCTGGCCGGCCACTACCACCACGCACTCTTCGCCTCGTTTGGCACGATCCCGGTCTATGTGGGCCCCTCCCTCGCTTACCACCAAGTCATGAACGCCGGTCCGGACACTGTCAGCGGCCATGATGCGGGGATGTTTTCTCTTATCCACTTGCAGGGCGCCACCGTAACTGCCGTGCCGGTAAGCCTTGGCGCGGCCGACCATCCATTGTTCTCGATTCCTGCCCCCTTCCGTTCCGCATAACCCTCTTCTAAGGAAAAACATGAACCCCAAAAAATCCGTTACATCGCTGGCCGCGTTCGCAGTGTTTGGCCTCGCATTGGCAGGTTGCTCAAGCACTGTGCAGGCCGCACCGCAATCATCCGCGGCAGGCCCCCAGCTCGAGGCTTCCACACTGACGGTTTATACCTCCGAACCGCAGGCAAAAATCGATGAAGTCGTTGCCGCCTTCAACAAGGTCCAGCCCAACGTGAAAGTCCAGGTCTTCCGCGCAGGTACTGGTGACCTGACTGCCCGCATCGAAGCTGAACGGCTTAGTGGCGACGTTAAGGCGGACGTCCTGTTGGCTGCTGACTCGGGCACCTTCGAGGGATACAAGAAGAAGAACCTCCTTCTGCAGTACTCTCCGGCGGATGTCACGTCGCTAAACAAAGACGTTGTGGATCCTGATGGGTTTTACACCGGAACGCGCGTCATTCCTACTGTGATCGCGTACAACACCGAAGCCGTGAAATCGGCGCCGACGTCATGGGCGAGCCTTACTGATAGCGACTTCGCGGGAAAGATCACGATGCCCAATCCCGACGTTTCCGGCGCGGCCGCCTATAACGCCGCAGTCTGGCTAAACGAGCCAGCGCTCGGTGACTCTTGGCTGACCGCCTTGGCCGCCAACAAACCTGTGGTGGCAGAAAGCAACGGCCCCGTGGCGCAGGCGGTGGCGGCAGGAACCCAGCCAATAGGCATCGTCGTCGATTACTTGGTTCGTGAACTCAAGGCCGCTGGCTCACCGGTGGATGTTGCCTACCCAAGCGAGGGCGTTCCGTACGTTTCGGAACCGGTCGGAATTTTCTCCGACACCAAGGTGAAGGATGCCGCCGAGGCCTTCGTTGACTTCCTCGTCAGCAGCGATGGACAAAAACTAGCCGTCGAGCAGTCCTACCTTCCGGTACGTAATGACGTGGGGACACCTGCCGGTGCCCCGTCGATGAACGACATCAAGATCCTTTCACCAGACCTGGACACGATTACGAACACAAAGGCCAGCGCCGTCAAGCGGTTCAATGAGCTTGTCAAATAAACTGCGTCAGGCTGGCCCGGCCGAAACGAGCCGGGCCAGCCCCTCACCGCTCGTCAGTTCGCCGGCAATATCACGCAGCAGACGCAACCTGGACGGGATCGACCTCGTCCGGGTGTCGCTATGGCTCGCCACAAGCGCTGTCGTTTTAGGCCCACTCGCCGCAATCACAGTGCTAGCGTTCTCCAGCAACCATCTCCCACTATTGCTCGGCGACGACGTCATCGAAGCGGGATTCAACAGCCTGGCCTCAGCCGTCGTTTCCGCCGTCGGCGCAGTGGTGGGCGGAACACTCCTGGCACTGCTGCTGGATCGTACTGATCTGCCAGGACGCCACATCGTGCGCCTCTTCGCTCTGAGCCCATTGCTTGTGCCGCCGTTTGTTGGAGCGATCGCATGGATCGGTCTTGCGGGGCCTACGAGTCCACTCAATAGATGGTGGATGGCACTAACCGGGACTCAATTTTGGAGTATCTATGGCGGGGATGGTGTGACCTTCCTCCTGATGATCCACTCCTACCCGGTCGCTTACATCGTCGTTTCCGCGGCTCTGCGAAGGTTACCCAGCGATTTGGAACAGGCAGCCCGCATCAGCGGGGCTTCCGCCTCTGTTGCTGTCTGGGGGATAACACTGCCTCTATTAAGGCCCGCCATGTTGTCCGCGTTCACCCTCATCGCCGTGTCGAACCTCGCCGACTTCGGCATACCGTCGATCGTGGGACTTCCTGAGCGGTTTGTGACCCTCTCCACCCTTGTCTATCGTTACATCCAGTCAGGCACAGTTGATGCGCCGCTCGAAGTCTTGGCGACCATCGGCGTCGTACTCCTGGTGCTGGCAATATTCGCGATGATCGCAGAAACGGGTCTGGGACGTCGTCGGTGGGAAGTTGATGCCCCGGCGACAGCCCCGCAGCTCCTGGCTTTGGGTCGATGGCGTGGAGCTCTCGGCGTGTCCACCTGGCTCATCGTTCTCGGCATTACGTTGCTGCCTTTGCTGGCCCTGCTGAGCCAGGCGCTATTGCCGGCACCGGGAGTGCCGCTGACGTGGCAAAATCTCACTCTCAACAATGTCATCCGCGCCGTGTCAGCGCCTGGCACCCTGTCCGGAGCTACGAACTCGCTCGTGCTTTCTGTGTTGTCTGCCGGGATCTGCACCATGCTGGGGCTTGCCATTGGCACTATCGTGACACGAACACGGGCCGCCTCGAACCCTCTGCTCCGCACGGTCGCCATGCTGCCACAGGCTGTACCCGGCCTGGTGATCGCCTTGGGATGGCTGATTATTGCCCCCGGAATAGGGCTGTTCAACACACCTCAACTGATCCTTTGCGCCTACGTCACCGCTTTCACCGCGATGGTTGTCCAGTCCGTTACTGCGCCCCTCGCTTCGACCCCCCTCGCCATAGAAGAAGCGGCCCGGATTGCTGGCGCCACCCGGCTCCGCGCGTTCTGGGACATCTCCATGAGGATGGCACTACCGGCCGCCCTTGCCGGCGGAGCACTTGTCGCACTGACCGCTGTCCGCGAACTAACGATCTCGGTGTTGCTTCTAGCTCCAGGGGCACAGACCCTGGGGGTGAACATCTTCAGTCTCCAGCAGGCCGGGGCCTACAACGCGGCCTCGGCCCTGTCTCTGGTTATCACTCTCGTGGGGCTGGCCGGGATCAGTCTAGCCGCGCGGCGAAAGAACTAAAGGCGTCCATCACACTTTCCTGAAAGGCCTCCCATGGCATCCGTTTCTTTTCAGTCACTTGACTATGTCTATCCCGATGGCACACAAGGTCTCAAGGATATTAATCTCGACATCTCCGACGGGGAGTTCGTGGCCCTGGTTGGCCCTTCAGGATCCGGAAAAACCACACTTCTGAGAGCTCTTGCCGGTTTCCTCCAGCCCACCGCGGGCTCGATAAATATCGGCGGTGGTCCTGTCGCCTCCGCGTCACTCATGGTCCCTCCCGAAGAGCGCAGTCTGGGCATGGTTTTTCAGCAGCATGCCATCTGGCCACACTGGGACGTAGCCCAAAATATCGCCTACCCCCTTAGCCGGAGAGGCATCAAGGCCGCCGAGCGCACCAGGCGAGTGGCAGACGTTCTGGAACTCGTAGGGCTGCCCGGTGCTGGGAAACGAAACCCAGGAACCCTATCCGGAGGCCAGAGGCAGAGGGTGGCGCTGGCTCGTGCGATTGTGAGCCAGCCTCGTGTGCTACTGCTCGATGAAGCACTCTCAGCATTGGACGAACCACTGCGTGACGCACTCCGGCTCGAGTTGCAGTCACTGACCCGGTCCGTTGGACTGACTGTTGTCCATGTGACTCACGATCGTGAAGAAGCGCTAGCTCTCGCCGATCGTGTCGTTGTGCTCGAACACGGTCGCATCCAACAGGTCGGAACTCCGCCTGAACTCGTCGCATTCCCTGCCAACCCAGGGATAGCGCAATTCCTATCCGACGCCAACGTGATTCTCGGTGAACTGAACGACCACACCTTCCTGGTCCACAACCAACCTTGCACGATCGACCGAGAGTCCCTGGAAGTCAGAGACGAAGCCCCGGGCCCCGGTCAACTGGCGGTGATGCCCGAAGACATCGATCTGATCCCTGACGCTTCGGGCGCAGCCACGGTCCGATCCTCTCTCTACGGGCGTTCAGGTAATGACGTCATCGTCGACTGGCAGGGAATGACTCTTCGATGCAAAGTGCGCGGCAGACGACCACTTGTAGGAGAACGAACGAACGTCGTGATCCGGCGCGGACTCTTCTACCGGGTTCCTACGAGGCCAACCCTTGCTGTTTCAGCCGCCTGATGGCCGAGGCAAGAACCATAGCGTTTGTTCGGCACGGTCAAACTGACTGGAATGCCCAACGTCGCATCCAAGGCTTGACGGACGTTCCCCTGAACCAAACAGGTCAACAACAGGCCACGCAACTCGGACTTAAATTCGCGTCCGGCGACTGGCACACGATCATCAGTTCACCCCTGTCGCGTGCCAAGGAAACAGCGGCTTTGCTCGCCAAAGCGGCAGGAATCCGAACAACCACAATATTTCCGGCACTCACTGAAAGGTCCTACGGTCTAGCGGAAGGGCTACCGGTTGCCGAAGCAAACGCGCAGTGGCCCGATGGAGCCTTTCCGTGCGGTGAGAGTTTGTCCGAGGTTACGGATAGAGGGCTTGAAGCCGTCCACGCCGTAATCCTGGAACACCCCGGCAATCTCATCCTGGTAAGCCACGGAGGAGTGCTCCGGTCAACACTGGCCGCCCTCACGGGTGTGCCGTGGCCCCGGGTACTCAACGGCACACGCGTACTGCTGCAGACGTGCACCGACTGTAAACGGTGGTGGCAAAGCGGCAATCCCAGCTCGGCCCGGTCTCGCCAAAACTCCTGCTGCAGCAGGAATGGGGGCACCTGACACCGATAATTCCAGGGGTGACTGCATGGAGCCGAGCCTCTACAGGGTTATCTGTGGGTATCCCGTCCTCCATGCCCTCAGGACATCCAAAAGCGAAGGGGCATCCAGCGCCCAGGCCGAGCTCAGTACCTCCCTTGTCTAATTACTCACATCGTGGTTACAGCGGGGTTCGGTCGTGGTGATTCCGGGCCGCTGGTGTACGTCTTCCCGGAAAAGTCTCCTGGCCGGAGTTGGTCTCTGGAGGCTAGAGGGGGACATAGCCCCTATGTCGCCCCGTCTCATCGAGGAGGTGGCCCTGCATCTTTGCGATGCGCGGTACGATCCAGCGGTCGCGGACCTGCAGTCCCGGGAAAGCGGTCTGGAGTTTGGCTTCCACGACGTCCAATTCCTCAAGGTCTTTCAACCGCATAGAGGCGACTAGGTTTGATTCGCCACTAGTGGATGCACACCATCGCACCGGTGGAAGTGAGGTCAAAGCTGACGCTACCTTCCTGATTTGAGTCTGCTCGATGCTCATCCACAGCATTGCGGTACAAGACCAGCCAGCATAGGTGTAGGCGAAGTCAACCCGCCATTTGACCCATGGTACGGATAACAATGCGTCAATGCTGCGCGAAACTGACGAGAGTGAAACCCCAAGCCTCTTTTGCAGAGCAGAGACCGGCATCCTGATTTCTTCATGCAGCGCTTCCAGCAGGGCCAGATGGTCTTCGCTTGGCAGCTTTGGACCCGCCCTTCTGGGAAGTGTCTCCTCTAGGGCGCTCACCTGGGCAGGAGTGAGTACAGGAACCCTCCAGCTCGATCCCTCCTTGAACAGGCTCCGGACGATATGTGTGCGCGTCGACGACACTCCCGGAATAACAGCAATGTGCCTCTGAACGTAGTCGTCGATCTCCAGGAATGTCCGTGCCCGGAAGATCACGTAGAGATCTCTGGTTCCTGACGTGCATAACACAGAAACGGCCTGTGTTTGCTGCGCGAGGACCTCGATGACGCCATCACGTGTACCAGGAACACAACCAACTTCAACGAAGGCCCCTATTCTTGTCTCGCTTAAGTTGGCCATTTCAGGCATGAAGAAGCACGAAGTCCAAGCCAAACGCTCCTCCAGCAGACGGTTCCACCGCCGAGAGAGCGTGGACGCATCGACGTTTAGTATCCCGCCCAATTTTGCCCACGAGATTCGGGGGGTGGTCTGCAGTGCGGTAATAAGTTGAAGATCGAGATGGTCTATCATCCGCTAATCGTGCAAGAGAACCGGAAAAATCGCAATAACCATGAGGGTTTTACGATTCTGATGCAAATTCCGGACCGGGAACACCATACTGGATGCAAGTTCTTCCGTAGAGATACAGGTCACAGACACCTGTCCGATCACATCCGTTGCCCGCGGACCCAAGGCAGTCCAAGAGCGGCCGGTGGCCCGTCGGCAGGGGAACCCGCATCCGAGACTGAGGTACTGGACCTTTTCACAAGGCCACAGCCGCACGAGAAAGATCAATACACACATGACTAGCACTACGCAGGGCGCAAAGCCACAGCACCACATACCGGCAGCGGACGAAGAATTCCTTCGGTCAGCGGTCGCTAGGTCTGCTGACTCGATGCTGCACATCAGCCACGCAATCCATGCACACCCCGAGGTTCGGTTCGAAGAGCGCTTTGCGTGCGGACTTCTGACAGACGTCCTGCGATCTGAAGGGTTCGAGGTCCAATCAGGCGTCGGTGGACTCGAGACAGCGTTCCTTGCGGAGCGCAGCTTCGGTGACGGTGGACCGACTATTGCCTTCTTCTGTGAGTACGACGCCTTGGAGGAAATCGGGCACGGGTGCGGTCATAACGTCATTGCGGCAGTCGGCATTGGGGCCGCCCTCGCCACCAAGGAGTGGATGGCAGAGAACCCTGCAGTCCGCGGACGCATCGTGGTTGTAGGAAGCCCCGCCGAGGAGGGCGGCGGGGGGAAGATGTTCCTCATCGACAGCGGTGCGCTCGATGGCATTGATGCTGCTCTGATGATCCACCCCTCAGGAGAAAACCTGACTTGCATGACCACCTTGGCTCGTATGCTGCTGGAGTTCGAGTTCACCGGAAAGGCGGCCCATGCTGCTGTCAGCCCTGAACGAGGCGTAAACGCCCTCGATGCCGCGGTCTTGACGCTGAACGCCATTGGCCTCCTTCGGCAGCAGATGCCCTCCGACGCGCGGGTGCATGCGGTGATAACTGATGGGGGAGAGGTTCCGAACATCATCCCAGAGAAGGCGGCCATCCGGGCCTTCGTCCGTTCACCCGACACCGAGTTCCTATTGTCCGACCTCGTTCCCCGGGTTGAAAACTGTGCTCGTGGGGCGGCGCTTTCCACCGGAACGAGTGTTGACATTAAAACACCGGTCCCGCTGTACGCCTCGTTGCAGCCCAACGAGATGCTGGGTCAACTTGTCGAGGAGAATTTCCACCGCATCGGTCGGCGTACCGAGCCACCCCGCACCGAGGTCTTTCCCGGGTCGACAGACATGGGGAACGTCAGCCAAATTCTGCCTGTAATTCACGCAAACGTTGAACTGGTTCCTGGTCTCGGCATGCATAGCAGAGACGCGGCCGCACTGGCCGGAGGAGAAGCGGGCGATCGCGCAGTCCTGGACGGGGCACTGCTGCTGTCCATGACAGCCGTACAACTGCTGTCCTCTACCGATCTTCTCCAAGGCGTGAAGGACACGTTCGTTGAGGGCTTCCGATTGCCTCCCCGTGACGCAGCAGATGCGCTCAACGGCGAACACGTTTCCTCATGACTGGCCCAACTCTACGACGGAACCGTTGCCGTACATCGGCCGGCTCACCAAGCCAAACGTCAATTGAACTAAGGAAATAGCTTGTCTCACACTATCGGAATTATCGGCGCAGGTAACATCTCCGGCCGTTATCTGCTGGGCCTCCGGCGCAGATTCCCTCATCTTGAGCTCCGTCGCATCGCGGACATCGACCTCTCACGGGCCGAAGCCCTGGCGACGCAATTTGAGGTTCCTGCCTCTGGCAATGTGGCCGATCTGCTGGCCGACGACGAGATCGACATTGTCGTGAATCTGACCCCGCCCATGCTGCACGCACGGACTGTAATAGAGGCGCTCTCGGCAGGCAAAAATGTCTACGTCGAGAAGCCCCTGGCGACTTCTCTGCAGGACGGTGCTCAGATGCTCGAAACCGCCCAGCGCAACGGTGTGTTGCTCGGTTCAGCCCCGGACACCTTTCTTGGAAGTGCCGGGCAAACGGCTCGTCACGCAGTCGACACGGGAATGATCGGTGAACCCATCGGCGCCAGTGCATTCGTCAGGTCCTCTCGTGCAGAACGGTGGCACCCGGATCCCAGGTTCCTGTTCCAGCCTGGCGGTGGACCCGTCATGGATATGGGTCCGTATTACATCTCCGCGCTGGTGAACTGCCTCGGTCCCGTCGAACGGGTATCAGCAGACACACGGATCGGTGCCCGGACGCGGAAGCTGACGGCAGAAAACCGGGTTGCCGATTCGATAGAGGTCAGCGTGGACACCCACGCGTCGGCAGTCCTGAGCTTCTCATCCGGTGCCATCGGAACAGTGATGATGAGCTTCGACGTGCAGGACACAGCACTTCCGCGCATCGAGATCTACGGAACGGAGGGTACGCTCAGCCTCCCCGATCCGAATACTTTCGACGGGCCCGTCCTCCTCAAACGTCCCGATGATGAAGTCTGGAAAGAGCTTGAACCTGTTATTCCAGTGTTCGGGGAAAAAAATGAACAAAACCAACGCGGGCTCGGAGTTGATGATCTCGCGTCGGCAATTGACGGCGGAGCACACCGCGCATCCGGAGATCTCGCCTTCCACGTCTTGGATGTCATGCTCAGCATCGAGAAAGCATCGCGCCAACGCCAAGTAATCACGTTGGAATCCTCAATTACTCGTCCCGCGGCCGTCGAGATCGAACAACTGTCAAACAAGGGAAACTAGAAATGGCACTTACACAGGCAAAGTTCGCACTGAACCCACTGCAGTACTTCGCAACCGCCGACGGTTGGTTGGACCCCTCTCTGGCTCCTCCGCTGGAGGCGCGTCTCGAACAAATCGCCAGTGCTGGCTTCACCGCCGTTCATTCTGAGGTTCCGGCCTCGATGACCACGGAGACGTATGGCTCGTTACTCACCCGCTACGGGCTCCAGCCTGGACCTGGTTACGTAGGCATCAGATGGTCTGAGGACCCGGAGGTGCGGAAGCAGAGCCTCGAGCGGGCATCGAAGAAAGCACAGGAGAACGCGGCACTCGGCAATCCGCTCCTGTTCCTGGCTGTAGCCATGACCGCTGACGCTCCCCGCGTTGCACATCCCGCGGTAGGCTTTGATGCTTCCACCGAACGCCTGTCCTTGGTCAGGGACTACCTGGCACAGGCGGCAGAACTTATCGTTTCCGAGGGCGCGGTGCCCGCGTTGCATCCCCATGTTGGTACGTGGGTAGAAACCGCTGACGAAGCACGCTTCGTTCTCGATAGCGTTGACCCAGCCATCCTGAAATTCGGCCCCGACGCCGGACACTTCGCATGGACGGGCGTCGATCCTGCAGCCGTTATAACTGAGTACGCCGACCGCGTAGCCGGCGTACACATCAAGGATTATCGCGCTGACATCGCCCAACGCGGCCGCGAAGAAGGATGGGACTACAGGAAGTCTTCCCGCGCCGGAATCTGGACCGAACTGGGCACCGGCGACATGGATATGGACGCACTCGCCAATTCCCTGCCCGCCGACTTCGACGGTTGGATCGTTGTCGAAGTCGATCGCGGCACCACACCGACACCGCAGGAAAGCATCAACATTTGCGGGGACTGGGTCAAGTCCGCCGCTCGATTGCTGCCTGCGTAGGAAGTCTCCTGGGGGAAGGTGGCCAGAGGGCCACCTTCCCCCAGGAGACCTCCATCCCGGCTCGGCCGAATTCACATCCTCGAGGCCCAATAGGTCAAAGCAACCGCGTTCGCTCACGAACACAACCGCAGCCGTTGTGCAGATTCAACGCTAAGACACCCAGCCTCTTCAGTTCATTTTTTGGAGTTCGCATGTACCACCGTTCGCTTGTCACGGTTTCACTTCTTGCGGCCGCAGCAGCCGCGCTGTCGGGTTGCGGGAGCACCGACACCACAGGCCCGGGTTCCACCGACACCCTGAACATGTCGCTGAGCACTGACCCGTCATCTCTTGATCCGACGCTTGCACGCTCCGGAGACGACTACACAATGGCTCCACTGTTGTTCGACACCATCCTTCGCAAGGACGAGAACGGCGCCGTGGTCGGCGGTCTCGCTACAGAATGGGAAGCTAAGGATGCGGCAAACTACTCCCTCAAAATCCGGACCGACGCTACATGCTCCGACGGAAAGCCCATTACGCCGACAGTGGTAGCTAATTCCCTGACCCGCTTCCTCGCACCCGAGACCGGGTCCACAGGACGATTCCTCACCATAGGTTCGGCCAAGGCTACAGTCACGCCCGACGACGTCGCCGGCACCGTGACGGTGTCTCTGACACAAGGATGGTCCGACTTCCTTCAGGGCCTGACGCTCCCGCAGTCAGCGATCATTTGTCCCGCCGGACTCGCTGACGTCAAGGCGCTCGGCTCGGGGTCAGTTCCTGGTGCCTTCTCAGGCCCGTACACGTTGGCTTCGTCCCAGGCCGGAACGTCGTACAACCTGGCACTGCGCGATGACTATAACGCCTGGCCAAAATTCGCCAAACCCCTTCAGGGTAAGCCAGCGAAGAACCTCGTCCTCCGCCCAATCAGTGACTATTCCACCCTCGCAACACAGTTGTTGGCCGGTAGCTTGGACGTCGGCGTGCTTACGGACGAAAACGTCGACCGGTTCGCCAACAACGACCAGTTCACAACGACCAGTACCGCCAACACCACAACCTATCTCATCTTCAACGAGCGCCCCGGGGCCGTTTTCGCTAACCGTCCCGACCTTCGCAAAGCAGTTGCGCAGGCCGTGAATCCCCAGACCTACAGTGACATCATCAGTGGTTCGCGAGGTCAGCAACTGCTCTCGTTGGGGTCTCCGCAGATTCCCTGCGTGAATACCGATACTTCCCTGCTCCCAGCTTCGGATAGCAGCGCAGCAAGCAAGGTCCTCAACGGAGTCAAAATCCGCATCGTAGGGACGAACCTGCTCGCCAAAGGAAATGAGTACGTTGCGGAGGTCCTGCGGAATGCCGGTGCAGAAGTTGCACTCAGCAACCTTGACAACGCCAACTGGTCAGCCCTGACGGGCAAGGGCGGCACCGATTGGGACATCAACGTCCAGGGGGACAACAACCTTATGGGAACCCTCACCTCGTCCCTGCTCCGGGTAATGGGCCCGCCAGCAGAGAGTGGAGGACGCAATAAGACTGGGGTCGTTCATGAGGACGGCTATGCTGCCTTGACTGCCGCATTGAACGCCGTGGATAGCAACGAAAAGTGTGCTGCCTTCCAAACAGCTCAGGCTTCCTTCCTGAAACAAGTGGACGCTGTCCCGCTCTCGACTCTCCCTGTCACCATCGTCACCGCAAAGGGTTTCAGTGTTCGCACCTTCGGCGACTACCAGGACCCTGCCACCCTGCGTATCGATCAATAACTGACCAACCGAAAGTATTCCGATGACCGACTACCCAGTCGCGAACCTGGCCACCAAACGAGGGGGCCGACCCCCTGAAGGCGGCCCCCGCCGTCGAACCCTCCTCGGATCAAAATCTCCGTGGCTAGCCTTCGCAATCCGCCGGACGATCAGCCTTGCCGCCACTTTCCTGGCGCTCGTGTGTCTTTCGTTCCTTATTGTCCAGCTGATACCTGGCGACCCCGCGTACGCACTGGCCGGTGCCAACGCTGCTGAAGAAGACATTGAACGCATCAGGCACCAGCTCGGCCTCGATTTGCCACTGGCCCAACGATTCTTCGATTACGTAGGAAATGTATTGACCGGTGACCTCGGCTCATCATTCATGTACGGGCAACCGGTAATGACCATCATCATGAACAGGCTGCCCTTTACCGCCACAATTGCTATCGCAGGGATCATTGTTGTCCTGCTCATCTCGGTCCCGCTGGGAATGCTTATCGGTCTACTGACCCGAGGGGGTCGGCGAAGCTGGCTCGACGCGGCCTTCGGTGCAATTACCGGATTCTTGGATTCAGTTCCTGGCTACGTGGCCGCATCATTCCTGGTCGTGATGTTCGCGCTGGGTGTTGGTCTTTTCCCGATATTGCCCCCTGCATATGCGCCGAGACTCGGAATGGCGTCATTTATCCTGCCAGTTGCCGCGCTTGCACTCGGACCAATCTGCACAATCTCACGCGTTGTCAGACGGGAAACGGCCGTCGTCCTGGAAAACGACTATATGCGCACCGCTCGGGGTTGGCGGTTGCCGGCCCTCAAGACGTACATGAAGTGGGCCTTGCCCAACCTTGTCACCACCACGCTTACTCTGAGCGGTCTCATCCTTACGGGGATGATCGGCGGGGCCATCATTATTGAGTCCGTCTTCGCACTCCCAGGACTGGGAACGGGCATTATCAAAGCGATTCTGGACAGGGACTACCCCGTGATTCAGGGAATGGTCATCGTCATCGGCATGATCGCAACCCTCATCAACTTACTGGTCGACCTCGTACTCGGCCTCATTGACCAGCGCAACCTCGGAGGTGCCCATGCGTCCTCATAATCGTCGACTCCGGTGGAACCTCGGACTGGCAATCGGACTGGCTTTGTTTGTGGTCGTTGTGCTGATCGCCGTCTTCGCCCCTGTCCTCTTCAGCGAGGCCGCAGACGAGCTGGGACCACGTCAGGCGCCTTCATCGACTCACTGGTTGGGCACAGATGCTGCAGGCCACGACATGCTGCTCCGCAGTCTCGTCGCGACCCGTCTGACCCTGATCATGACGGCTGGAGCGACAGCCATCGCCGTGATAGTCGGAGTCCTCGTAGGCACCGGCGTCTGGCTGATGCCTCCTCGTCTAAGGGAGCTCAGCCTTCGAGTAATCGACGGCATGGTAGCCTTCCCCGGCCTACTGCTGGCGTTGGTGGTGGCAGCCATCTTGGGCGCCGGCGGCACATCGGCCGTGATAGCCATCGGCGTTGCTGTCGTGCCTTACTTCGCCCGGCTTACCGCAAATCTTGCTGCTAAGGTCTCACACCAGGAATACATCACCACGGCCATGCTGCTTGGGGTCAAAAGCCATCAAATTGCCCTCAGGCACATGCTTCCAAACATGGCCGAGCCACTTCTGGTGCTTTCTGCCTCCACCTTTGCGCAAACCCTGACCGCTATCTCAGCACTGTCATTCGTTGGCCTTGGTGTTCAATCCCCTGCATATGACTGGGGAAAGCTGCTGAACGAGTCTCTTCCATCGCTGCTCGCCGGACGGCCCTACCAAATGATGGGTCCAGCCATGATGATCATTCTCACCGGACTCGCAGCGATTCTGATTGGAGACGGCCTGGCTGCCGCCGCAAACCCTCGAACGTCGGGGAAGAGGGCCCATGAAACTGTTTCTCGGCGGTCCGGTCAGAAGCCTCCCCAGCAGACTGGATATGTCGCCAGCGTCAGCAATCTATCGATCTCAGCAGGAACTGTGCCCTTGGTAAAGGGCATCTCCTTCGGAGTCCAAGAAGGAGAAATCGTTGGCATCGTCGGTGAAAGCGGCTCCGGAAAGACCCTAACCGCAATGGCGCTTGCGCGGCTACTCCCCGATGGATTGTCCTCATCAGCATCACAGCTATCGGTGGGCGGACTCGACCTTCTCGGTACCATTCCGGCGCGGCAAATGGCCGAGGCAGTGGCGTTGGTCTATCAAGATCCAGGTTCAACCTTCAATCCGGCCCTCCGCATGGGAACCCAACTCGGTGAAGTGCTCGTAACTCATAAAGGGTTCACCCGCGCAAAAGCACGGCAACGCATAGTGGAAGCCCTGCGACTTGTCCATATGACCAAGCCTGAGGTGCGATACAGGCAACTTCCGCACGAACTGTCCGGTGGCATGCGACAACGAGCCATGATTGCCGCAGCAATTGCCACGGCCCCCCGGCTGATAATCGCCGACGAACCAACGACTGCGCTGGATGTGACTGTTCAGGCGGAGATCCTACGGGAACTGAAACGCGTCAATAGGAACTATGGCACCGCCATGGTCTTCATTTCCCATGATATTGGAGTCGTCCGAGCTCTCTGCGACAGGGTTCTCGTGATGTACCACGGCGAAATCGTCGAGGAAGTACCCGCCGCGGAACTCACCGTCGAGCATGCCAGGCACCCCTACACCAAGTCCTTGCTCGCCGCCACACCCGACATCAACGCACCGCTGCCGGAGCGACAGAATCCGACAGCATCAAGGACCCGCAAGACAGCCACCCTTGGAGAAATCAATGCCTGAACTATCAAATGCCATTGAGATTCGGGACTTGGAAGTCCGATACGGTTCCGGACACAAGGCGGTGCGGATTCTGCACGGTATCTCCATGGATGTCCCCACAGGTCGAACCTTGGGAATCGTTGGCGAGTCAGGGTCCGGCAAATCAACACTTGCGAAGACATTGGTCGGCGTTCTGCGCCCCTCGTCCGGCACAGTCACCATCGGCGGAGTCGGTGTAACAGCTGCACGTGGGGCACAGAGATCGCAACTACGACGTGCTGTACAGATGATTCCCCAAGACCCTTTTTCGTCACTTGATCCCAGGTGTACGATCGGGCAGGCCTTAGCCGAAGCGATAGACCCGCGCGGGGCTAACGTGAAAAAACATCAGGAACGCATCGTCCAGTGGCTCGAAACCGTGAAGATGCCTGCCGATTCCATGTACCGGTATCCTCATGAATTTTCGGGAGGCCAGCGTCAGAGGGTAGCAATCGCCCGAGGCTTGATCCTATCGCCAGCTGTCGTCATCGCAGACGAAATAACTTCCGCACTTGACGTCTCTGTGCAGGCCGAAATTCTTGCTCTTATTTCGCGCCTCCGACTGGAACTTGGACTAACGATGGTATTTATCTCACACAACCTTGCAGTCGTTCGTGAAGTCAGTGATGAGGTTGCGGTCCTTTATCAAGGTGAAGTGGTGGAGCACCGGCCCACTGCGGAGCTATTTGATAATCCCGAGCACGAATACACACGGAAACTGCTTTCCGCAGTCCCTGGCGTTCCTGGTTTTTCCATCGAACCCGAAACAAGCCCACTCGCCGCATCCTGATTGACCTGGCCTGGTGACCGCCATCAATGGCGGTCACCAGTCTGAATTGCAAGGGGCCCAGGTCGGACCATTCTAAGGATGCTAAATGAAAAACAGAAAGCACACATTCATTTCCCTTGATCAACGCGAAGATGCGGACGACCGCGATCCCGGAGTTGTGTCACAGACTTCCCCGGTTGCCGTGACGGGGCACCACTGCCCTGTGTCCGGCCTTTGGTCGGCGCTATCCACGCCGTGTGTCACCGTCGAACTCATCCGCGGGGAACTGATGCCCCCACTAAATGGCAAAGCCACGAGGTGGCTAAGGCCAGACAGCCGTACCTAGCTCGACCTCAATGGCGCTCTTATTGTCCACGCCAGGTCTATTAGGGGCCATGTACGTGTGGGGCTGGGCTTGACCCTACGTGCTCCCATGATTCACAGAGCCAACATCTCAAGAGAAGACAAGTATGAAGCTCAACCCTACCCACTCGTCCCTGCCTTCTGACCGTCCACTCGGCGTGGCCGCCATCGGCTATGCCTTCATGGGGAAGGCCCACTCGAATGCGTGGCGGAATGTGGCCAGTTTCTTCGACGTCCCGGCCTTCGAGCAGAAAGTGCTCGTGGGCCGGGACACAACCCAAGTGGCCTTCGCAGCCGGCAAATATGGCTGGGAGGAGTGGGCCACGGACTGGCGGGACGTGATCCACCGGGATGACATCGACATCATCGATATCTGCGCGCCGGGCTGGATGCACGCCGAAATCGCCATCGCCGCCCTCGAGGCAGGCAAGCACGTCCTGGTCGAGAAACCCCTCGCCAACACCCTGGCCGAGGCCGAACTCATGACCGCCGCCGCTGCCAAGGCCCGCGCCCGGGGCGTGCAGTCCATGATCGGCTTTAACTACCGGCGCGTCCCCGCCTTGGCCCTCGCCCGCGAATTCATCGCCGAAGGACGGCTCGGCACCATCCGCCACATCCGCGCCGCGTACCTGCAGGACTGGCTCTCCGACGCCGAATCGCCCATGACCTGGCGGCTCCGCAAGGAAACCGCCGGCTCCGGCGCCCTGGGCGACATCGCCTCCCACGCCATCGACCAGATTCAGAACCTCACAGGCGAAACGGTCACGGAAGTGACCGGAACACTACGGACCTTCGTCAATGACCGCCCGGGCCCGGCGGGGTTGGAAGAAGTTAGCGTAGACGATGCAGTATGGGCCACCCTTGGATTGACGGGAAATATCAGCGCCTCTATCGAGGCGTCCCGCGTAGCCACGGGACAAAAGAACAGCCTTCGGATCGAAATCTACGGCTCTGCCGGGTCGTTGACCTTTGACCTCGAAAACCTCAACGAACTGATGTTCCTCGACGCCACCCTTCCGGTCCGGGAGCAGGGCTTCCGGCGGATCCTGGTCAACGAACCCGGGCACCCCTACCTTGAAGCGTGGTGGCCGCAAGGGCACATCATCGGCTGGGAACACACCTTCACCCACCAGGTCCGGGACTTCCTGACCGCCATCGGAGCCGGTGAGTCGCCGTCGCCGTCGTTCGAAGACGGGCTCCAAATCCAGCGCGTCCTGGCCGCCGTCGAAGAGTCCGCCGCCGCCAAAAGCTCACTGATCCAGCTGTCCAACACCACCGAAGGAGCCTGACCATGCCCCGCCCGTACACCCTGTTCACCGGCCAGTGGGCCGACCTCCCCCTCGAGGAAGTCGCGCGCCTCGCCTCGGGCTGGGGCTACGACGGTCTGGAAATCGCCGTCTCCGGAGACCACCTGGACGCCTGGCGCTGGGACGAACCCGGCTACGTCGACTCCAAACTTGCCATCCTGGAGAAGTACAACCTCAAGGTCTGGGCGATCTCCAACCACCTCAAGGGCCAGGCCGTCTGCGATGATCCCATCGACTTCCGCCACGAAGCCATCGTCGGCTCGAAAGTGTGGGGCGACGGGGACCCCGAAGGCGTCCGGCAACGCGCCGCCGAAGAAATGAAGCACACCGCCCGCCTCGCCCGCGCCCTGGGCGTGGACACCGTGGTCGGGTTCACCGGCTCCTCCATCTGGCAGTACGTTGCGATGTTCCCTCCCGTGCCGGAAAAAGTCATCGACGCCGGCTACCAGGACTTCGCGGACCGCTGGAACCCCATCCTGGACGTCTTCGACGAACAGGGTGTCCGCTTCGCCCACGAAGTCCACCCGAGTGAAATCGCCTACGACTACTGGACCACCGTCCGCACCCTCGAAGCGATCGGCCACCGCGAAGCCTTTGGCCTGAACTGGGACCCGTCCCACATGATGTGGCAAGGCATCGACCCCGTCTCCTTCATCTGGGACTTCAAGGACCGGATCTACCACGTGGACTGCAAGGACACCAAGGTCCGCCAGACCGGACGGAACACCGTGATGGGCTCCCACTTGGCCTGGGGCGACCCGCGCCGGGGCTGGGACTTTGTCTCCGCCGGCCGCGGCGACGTGCCCTGGGAAGCGTCCTTCCGCGCCCTCACCGCCATCGGCTATAACGGCCCCATTTCCGTCGAATGGGAGGACGCCGGCATGGACCGCCTCCACGGCGCCCCCGAAGCCCTCGCCGCCCTCAAGAAATACGACTTCCCCGCCTCCCAAACCAGCTTCGACGCCGCCTTCAGCCAGGACTAAATAGACCCGAACGGGTCCCTACCCGACTCGCTAAACAGGGAAGTTCGGAACCTCCCATGAAAGGAATGATGTGACGGTCTCCATCGTCGGTACGGGGCAATCGCCTTATACCCGCCATGTGCGTGCAGGTACCGATACGTCGCGAGTGATCGCGCGCGCTGTCCAAGACGCCTTATTCGATGCCGGCCTTCGGCCTGCCGATGTTGATGGGTTCGCCGTCTCAAGCTTCACGATGGGCCCTGACCATGCGATAGACCTTGCTTGGCGTATGGGTCTGCGTCTGAGTTGGCTGATGCAGGATACGAATGGTGGTGCAAGCGCGGGCGGGATGCTTCAGCATGCAGTCCGCGCTATAGAAGCCGGAGACGCGAGCGTAATCGTCCTCGCGGCTGGGGATGTCATGGACGGGGCAGCGTTCGCTCATTTGGTGGCGAACTATAACCGTGCGACGAAGGAGCATTTGGCGCCGCTTCCCATGCGAGGCCCTAACGGCCTGTTTGCAATGCTCACTATCCGCCAAATGGAAGCCTTGGGACTGACGAGGGAAGATTATGGCCACATCGCCATCGCCCAGCGCCGGTGGGCGGCCGAAAACCCTGGTGCCGTGTATCGGGGCCCCCTCACCATGGACGATTATCTCAATGCTCCTCTCGTCGCTGAACCGCTGGGTCGGTACGATTGTGTGCCCCCGGTAACCGGGGCTGATGCCGTGGTCCTTATTGCTGACCCCCGCGACGGCACCGCGCGGGCGAGGGTCCTGAGTGTGCGTTCCTCGTACAACAGCGACCAGCAGGCAGGGGACGGACTTGCAACAGGGCTGCGGTCATGTGCTGAGGCCGGCTGGGAAGAGGCTGGCATTGGTCCTGCAGAGGTGGATTTGGCTTGCGTCTACGACGACTACCCATCCATGGTGGTAGCCCAACTAGCAGATTTAGGCATGATACCGGCCTTGGAGGACACTTCGGCGTTCATCCGGCGGCGAATATACACGCGCGAATTGCCAGTTAACACTTCCGGTGGCCAGCTCTCAGCAGGTCAGGCAGGCGCTGCCGGCGGCATGCACGGGCTGGTGGAGGCGTCCCGCCAGCTCATGGGACTCGCAGGACCTCGGCAAGTCCCCGCCCGCCATGCCGTTGTTAGCGGATACGGGATGGTTCTTTACCGATTTGGCGCGTGCGCCTCAATGACCGTACTTGAGGCTGCGGAATGAGCGCTCGAGTACAGGAATGCCGTAATTGCCGGTGCTTGCTCTTTCCTGAACGTCTGTTATGCCCGCACTGCGGAGACGCGAACTTTTCGACAACATATGCGGAAGAGGGAGTCATTGAGCAGAAGACGATGCTTGCCGATGGGACGATCCTTGCAACCGTGCTTATCGATCGCGGACCAAGGGTGATTGCCCGCTTGCGCGGTCCTCGTATGGAGCCTGGTCAAAGCGTCCTCCTAACCAATGACCGGAACACCGTTTCCGGCGCGTACGTACCTGCCCACTCCCACGTACTTGAGGATAGCCATGACTACAAAACTTGCTGAACGGTTCTTGCGACCACTGACGATTCCTCAAATGCTGATGGAGCGTGCACACAACATTCCCTCGGCTGCCCTCTTTCGATGCGGAGAGGTGCGGCGGGACAGCCAGGCCATGGTCGAGGCCGTATCGCGCGCTGCCGGGACGCTCGTTGCGGCCGGAATCCAGCGAGGCCAGACCGTCGCACTAATGTCTTCTAATCGACCTGAACTGCTGGACCTGGTCCTGGGGTGCGCTTGGATGGGCGCCATTGCCGTTCCCATCAACACTGCCAGCCGGGGCGAGCAGCTTCGTCATGTGCTGGATAACTCGCAGGCTTCGCTGCTGGTCGCCGAAGCCGCGCTCTTGCCTCATCTCGCCGCGGTCGCACCAGCCAGCCTCCGGACCGTTTGGGTCTTGGACGAGCCGCCTCTGGAGCTTGATGCTTCCTTCACGGTCATTCGGTTGCCTGACCCCGGTCCTGCCATGGATCCGGTGGATACGGAACCGGCGGAGACCGCCGCAATTCTGTACACATCGGGAACAACCGGGGTGTCGAAAGGTGTGCTCTGCCCTCAAGGTCAGTTCTACTGGTGGGCCGTCAACATGTCTGACCAGTTGGGTCTGGGTCCGAACGATGTGCTGTACACATGTTTGCCTCTCTTCCACACGAACGCACTGAACGCGTTTATGCAAGCAGTAGTATGTGGCGGCGAGTACGTGCTGGGACCTCGGTTTTCCGCTTCTCGCTTCTGGACGGACGCAGGTTCGACAGGTGCCACGGTCACGTACCTATTGGGAGCTATGGTTGGGATCTTGGCAGGAAAGGACGCAACTCCCGGCGAACGCGATCACGGCATTCGTCTAGCCTTATCGCCGGCAACACCTTCCCGGTTGGTAGAGCCTTTTCGTGAACGGTTTGGAGTACTCCTGCTCGACGGCTACGGATCTACCGAGACCAATTCCGTCATAGGATCGACGCCTTATCAATGGCGTCCCGGATACATGGGCCAAGTCAGGCCGGGGTTTTCCATCCGCGTAGTCGACGAGCAAGGAATACCCGTCCCTGCTGGTGTGCCTGGTGAACTGTTGATTCGCAGTGAACAGGCTCATGCCATTGCCAGCGGCTATCACGCTATGCCCGAGGCGACTACCAAGGCATGGCGGGATCTCTGGTTCCACAGCGGGGACCGTGTGGTCATAGATGCTGACGGCTGGGTTCGTTTCATGGATCGGATCAAAGACGTCATTCGACGTAGAGGAGAGAACATCTCCTCAGTCGAAGTAGAGCAAGTACTGCGACAGCACCCTGACGTTCAGGACGCCGCGGTCTATGCCGTGGATTCCGAGCTAGGGGAGGATGAAGTCATGGCGGCCCTTGTTCTACGCCGACCTATAGACTTTGCCGAACTGCGACGATTCTGTTCGCCTCGGCTGGCATCATTCGCCCTGCCTCGTTTCCTCCGGACGGTCGATCAGCTTCCTCAGACCGAGAACGGCAAGGTACGCAAGCAGGTTTTGAAGGCTGCGGGAAGGGCCGCAGCTCAGTGGGACTATGAAGTGGAGTTTCCCCGCCACATCAATACTTCCGAAGCCCGTTAGCTTCTACGAGTGATGAGAGCCTGCAACCCGAGCAGTGCTTCTAGGGCTAAATCTGCACAACAACAGTTGGCTGTCCTTCCGGCACAATCGCAGCGTCGCACGGTCGCTGGGCTCGTTCAACCCAAAGACATACCACTGACAGATGGGCCATGGCCGTGAGCAGACAAGCAGTACAGGACAGATTCGGCGGCAGCGAAGTCCTCCATGTACGACACCTTCCGGAGCCACACGCTGGCCGAGGCGAAATCCGTGTCCGTGTCAGCGCGGCCGGGCTCAACCCGGTAGACGTGAAAATGTCGGAAAATGCGGAGGTTGCGGCAATATTTGGCATCACCGTCCCAACAGGGTTTGGTCATGACTTCGCTGGTACCGTCGACGAGGTAGGGGAGGGCGTAACTGGTTTCGCCCTCGGGGACCGCGTTTTCGGTGGAGCACGTGGGCGAGCCGTTGCTGAGCATCTTGTCATCAGCGCCGCTGCAGGCGTGCTTGAACACACTCCGGTTGGTCTCGATGACGTGCGGGCCAGCGCACTGGCCATCACGGCTAGGACGGCCTCCGCTGTCGTTGAAGCCGTAAATCTTTCAGGCTCAGACACTTTTTTGGTCGGAGGCGCGTCGGGCGGCGTAGGAGTGTTGACCATCCAGTTGGCCGCGCGGGTTGGAGCCAGGGTCGTTGGCACTGCATCGGACCGCCATCATGCGCACCTACATAAGCTGGGCATCGATGAGGTGGTCACCCATGGCCCGGGGCTGGTTGAGCGAATACTTGCCGTGGCTCCACATGGAATCACAGCAGCGGCCGACCTTCACGGGACTGACACGGTCCAGACAGCACTGCAACTCTCGGTTCCTCCGAATCGCATTGCAGCGATTTCAGCAGGCCCCACGCCTCCGGGGGGAGCAATCGCCACCTCCGGAAGGGACAGCGCACCCGGAGCCTTGAGTCACATCGCCAATCTCGTTGCGAGCGGTGACATCGACCTTCCCATAGCGGCAACTTACCGATTCGACTCCATTCGGCAGGCTGTGGAGATGCAACGACGCGGGCAGCAATTCGGGAAAATCGTTGTCAATCTCTCCGAACCGCATTAGGAGCACGAGCAGTTGGCCTGGTGCATTAGGCTGCCGAGTCTTCGGCGACGACCGGTGTGGCGCGGGGAGTGGGATTTCTTCCCACCGACAAGTCACCACTCATGCTCCGTTGGCACGCAAGAGGGTTGCCACAAGCACGCCAACAACTTCAACGAGGCCGGGGAACTCCCTGTTCACTGTCAACTCGTCAGAAACGAGTGAAGCCAGGACCTGACGGATTGGGTCCTGGCTTCACTGCGATGGTTGCGGCTTGTCGCCGGTCTGGGTTTTATTGGTGGGTGAGTTGGGGTTCGGGTGTGGTGGTGGGGGTGTAGCGGTTTCCTCGGTG
>NZ_JBQLIS010000028.1:0-52482 GCF_052156435.1 Paenarthrobacter sp. NCHU4564 | reverse complement strand
AGAGGGTCAGCGCAGGAGGGGGTTTTGGTGAGAGAGGGTTGGGGTGGGTGGGGGTTTTGGTGAGAGAGGGTCAGCGCGGGGTGCGGAAGCGGCTGAATCCCCGCCATAAGCCGTAGATGGCCCCGCCGACTGTGGCGGCCTTGAGGCCGAGGGTTGCCGCCCGGCGACCTGAACGGAAGTCATATACAGGCCAGTTGTTCTCCCGGGCGTGCCTGCGCAGGCGTGAGTCGGGGTTAATGACGACGGGGTGGCCCACCATGGTGAGCAGGGGGATGTCGTTGGCGGAGTCGCTGTAAGCCCAGCAGTGGTCCAGATCCAGACCTTCCTGCTCAGCCACCAGTTGGACCGCGACGGCTTTGGCGGGGCCGTGCAGGATGTCGCCGACGAGCCGCCCGGTGTACATGCCACCTTCGATCTCGCCCACCGTTCCCAGAGCGCCGGTCAAACCCAGCCTGGTGGAGATGACCGTGGCAACTTCGATGGGCGTTGCCGTCACCAGCCATACCGGCCGGCCCACCCGAAGATGTTGCTCCGCCAAGGCTTTGGTGCCCGGCCAAATCCTGGACTCGATCATCTCGTCGTAGACCTCTTCGCCAAGGGCCTTGATGTCATCGACCGTGATCCCTGCCGCGAGCGTCAAGGCGGAATCGCGAACCGCGTGGACATCGTCCATGTTCTCGCCCCGCAGGACAAACTTGAATTGCTTCCAGGCAAACCCCGCCGCCTGTGACAGCGTGAAAGCCTTGCGTTCGTACATTTTGCGCGCAACGTGGAAGAGGCTGGCGCCCTTCATCAACGTATTGTCGACGTCGAAGAAGGCAGCTTCGCCGGTGTGCAACTGTGCTCGGGCAGTCGCGGCGACAGCGGCGTTCTTCTCCTCGGGCATGCCTCGAGTCTAGTCAATTGCCGGTGTCCTGCGCTGAGGGCACACAGAAGGCGATACCGGGGGTGGGATGTGAGGGAGGAGACGGGGTTAATGTGGAGTCATGGCTACTCCCGACATCGTTCTCCTCACCAAAGCTGACTGCCACCTGTGCACTGAGGCGCGTGCCGCCGTCTGGCGGGTTACGGCCGCCTTGGGGATCGAATGGACCGAGCGCGGGATCGACGCCGACCCCGACCTCCGCGACCGGTTCGCCGAGGAGATCCCGGTGGTTTTGGTCAACGGCGTGCAGCGCGACTTCTGGAAGATCGACGAGCAACGGTTGGAGCGCACCATCAGGAAAGTCATGGAAGCCTGAGCCTGTCAGGTTGCATGCGGCCGCTTTGGTTGAGCCCGGCAATGAGCCATAGAGTGGAACAACAAGCGACGCAATGGAGAACACCGTGACTGCGCTGGAACCGTCCCCGGGAGCTACAACCGGAGACAACGAACCTGCGGCAAAGCAGATCCCGCCCGCGGCCGTGGCCCGGATGACCCTCTATTTGCGCGCGCTCAATTCGTTGCTGGCCGAGGGCGTGGAGCGTGTCTCCTCGGAGGCGCTGGCCGAGGCATCCGGCGTCAGTTCATCGACGCTCAGGAAGGACCTGTCCTACGTGGGCTCCTACGGAACCCGGGGCGTGGGCTATGAGGTCCAATACCTGAGCCGCCATATTGCCGCCGCGCTCGGACTGACCCATGACTGGAAAGTGGCGATCGTCGGCGCCGGAAACCTGGGCAAGGCGCTGGCGCGGTACGGGGGGTTCGAATCCCGTGGTTTTGACGTGGTGGCGATCTTTGACGCCGACCCCATGGTGATCGGCAACGAGGTTGGGTGGCTGCGCGTCAGCGACTCCGCTGAACTGGAACGCGTCCTGGAACGCACCCATACCAATATGGTGGTCCTGGCACTGCCGGCCACGGTGGCGCAGGAGGTATGCGACCGGGTCATCGCTGCCGGTATCCGCAGCATCCTCAGTTTTGCCCCGGTCCTCCTCCAGGTTCCGCCCCACGTGAATCTCCGCAAGGTGGACATGGCCACCGAACTCCAGATCCTGGCTTACCACGCACAAAGGGCGCAGACACCGGGTCAAGCTGTGTAGCTTTACCGGGTCCGCGCCCTGTGCGTGATTCTTTAGCGGCCGTAGGGGTTCTGGTACGGGTTGCCGAACGCTTGCTGCTTCCGGAAGTACGGAGCCGACGCCGGCAGGTACAGCAGGACAATGGCCGCAACTCCCAGCAGGATCACCACCAGCTGGAGGAAGCCGTAGGTGGGACCGAGGGTAAACACGCTGGTCAGGCCGAAGACGGAAATCGCAGCGAAGACGGTGCCCAGGATGCGGGCCCAGTTCTTGCCCTTGCGGACCGGGAAGGCGACCAGTGCGTAAAGACCCAGGGAGATGATGGCTCCGATGACGCCGCTGACGGCAAAGAGGCCCTGCATGCCCTCGAAGGCCTCCGGCGGGAATTCCTGTCCCTGCCGTTCGGCCTCGGCAACCATCAGGTCAATCATCGGCTGCGCGCCGGAGAAGGCCAGGACCAGGGAGCTGATGGCGGAGAGGACGCCGGCGGCAATGATCATCCAGAAAGCGGTGTTGACCAACTGGGGAACACTGCTGGGCCCGGGCTGCTGGCTGGGCCAGTTGGTGTCCTGGCCGTACTGGGGCGCCTGCTGGCCGTAGGGGGAGGGCTGCTGGCCATACGGCGATTGCTGTCCGTACTGCGGAGCCTGTTGCCCGTACTGGGGCGATTGCTGTCCATACTGCGGGGCCTGTTGCCCATACTGGGGCGCCTGCTGCCCGTACTGGGGAGCCGAAGGCTGTCCGGACTGCGGTGCCTGCTGTCCGTACTGGGGCGTCTGTCCATACTGGGGAGTGGACGGCTGGGAGCCCTGCTGCTCAGGCTGGGAATCGCCGGGGTTGGACGGCGGGTATGGAGGGTTGCTCATGGCATTCCTTTGCTTGGGTGGACTGCTGGTACCTCTGCCGGGAAAAGCAAAACCCTGCCCCCAGCGTGGTTCTGGTTCCACCGTACCTCCACGGTCCGGCG
This sequence comes from Paenarthrobacter sp. NCHU4564, assembly GCF_052156435.1. NCBI lineage: Bacteria > Bacillati > Actinomycetota > Actinomycetes > Micrococcales > Micrococcaceae > Paenarthrobacter > Paenarthrobacter sp. NCHU4564. The sequence continues at coordinate 49,514 of NZ_JBQLIS010000028.1, read as the reverse complement.
CGGGGGAGAATCACACGCTGGATTTCGCCCCTGAGCACCGCAAATCATCACGCGGGCGTACTCCTTGATGATGAAAGCCGCGGCCGGTCCAGTGGACCAGCCGCGGCTCCCGGCACTGTTTCGGTGCGAACCACCCATGCGGATGAATGCACGACGGCGGCAGCGCACCTGCCGTCGAATAGTTCAGGCGGTGCCCTTGACCGCCTTGAACCACAGCTGCGAGTTGGGCAGCCACATGAGGACGACGGCCACGGCGCTGACGAGGAAGCCGAACAGGTTGCTGCCCAGTCCGGAGCCTGCTGCGCCGAGGTTGGCCGCACCGAAGATGGCAAGGAGCAGGGAGATTCCTGCGATGACGGTCAGGGCCAAACGGGCCCATTCCTTTCCTTCCTTCATTTTCATGGCCAGGATTACCTGCGCCACAGCCACGGCGAGGCTGATGAGGAGCAGAACCAGGCCGATTGCGGCGAGCCCTGGCGCGAAGGCGAAGGCAGCAATGAGGGCGAAGAATCCGATCAACCCGAACAACAGGCCGAGAAGCCCGGAGATCACCCAGATGAAGTAGGAGACCTTCAGTTCCGTGGGAAGTCCCTGGGTCTTGAAGAGCCCGGAGAAGCCTCCCTGCGGCAGGACATCGTTGAAGTTCCTGGGACCGTCCGTGGGCATTTCAAAATGGAAGCCGCCGGACTGGCCAGGTTGCTGGTACCCGCCGCCCTGCTGGCCGGGCTGGTTGTAGGCACCCGGTTGCTGTTGCTGGCCGGGCGGGGACGGGGGCTGGTAGCCCTGGGGCGGTTGGTAGCCCTGCGGGGGCTGGTAACCCGCAGGCGGAACATTGCCGGGCTGCGGAGGCTGGGCGCCGGGCTGCTGTGGCTGTGGTGTTTCATCCGGGGTACTCATGGCATCACTTTAGACCGCAGGGTGCAGTAAACATAGGCAATCCGGCGGGTACTGGAGGCAACTTGCGCGGGGCCGGACCGGTGCCCCGGGGAGGGCCGCCAGCCAAAGCCGGCTTAAAGCAGAACGGCGCCCCGGGCCGAAGCCAAAAGGGGCGCCGTTCAGGCAGGGGTTGCCGGGAACTTAGGCAGCAGCCGGTGCGATGAAGGCGAGTTCGAGATTGATGACAACCTTGTCGCTGACCAGCACGCCGCCGGCCTCGAGGACGGCGTTCCAGGTAAGGCCGAACTCCTTGCGGCTAATGGTGGTTTCGCCGGAGACGCCGGCGCGGGTGTTGCCGAAGGGGTCCACGGCCACGCCATTGAATTCGGTCTCGATGGCGACTTCCTTCGTGACACCCTTGATGGTGAGATCGCCCACAAGGTCGAAGCCGTCGCCGTTTGCCTTGACGTGGCGGGAGACGAAGGTGATCTCCGGGAACTTCTCCACGTCGAAGAAGTCCTCGCCCTTGACGTGGCCGTCACGGTTGGCGTCTCCGGAGTCGAAGCTGGCGGTCTGGATGGAGGCGGTGACCTTGGAGTCGGTGAGGGTCTCGCCGACCTCGAGAGTTGCCTCGGCTTCCTTGAACTGGCCACGGACCTTGCTGATGCCGGCGTGGCGCACGGTGAAGGCGATTTCGCTGTGCGAGTTGTCCAGGGTCCAGGTGCCGGTGGTGACGTTGGCGGGAAGGGTCATCATGCTTGTTGCTCCTCTTAGTGGAAGGTTCCGGTGCTACCCCGGGTGATTACTTGAAGCGTCAACCGAGGTTCGTATCCAGTATAAACATGCATATGCATCTTTTATTCCAACGTGACGGAACTTTTTGGGAAATTTTTGAGTTCTACTCTCGGTAGAAGATTTCAGATCGCTACGTATCTTTGAGAAACTGGTAAACATGCCCCAAGCAACTGTCCATCTGCTTCGCCATGGCGAGGTTCATAATCCCGATGGCGTCCTGTATGGCCGGCTGCCCGAGTTCCACCTCTCCGAGCGGGGCCGGGAGATGGCCCGCATGCTCGCCAACCACTTCGCCGAACGAGCCCGCCAAGGGTCCAACATCGTCCATCTCGTGGCGTCCCCCCTGACGCGCGCGCAGGAAACCGCGATGCCTACCGCCGAAGCCCTGGGCCTTGAAATCCACACCGAGCCCCGCATCATCGAGGCCGAGAACCACTTCGAGGGGCTGCACCCCACCCGCAGTGAATTCCTGAAGCCCAAGCACTGGTTCTACTTCCGGAACCCCATGCGGCCATCGTGGGGAGAAGCCTACAAAGACCAGGCCGCGCGAATGCTGGCCGCGGTAGAGGATGCAAGGCTCGCAGCGATCGAAGCAGGGGGAGACGGGGCAGAGGCCATCATGGTCAGCCACCAGTTGCCCATCTGGACCACACGCCTCACGGCCGAGGGCCGCAGGCTTGCGCATGATCCCCGCAAACGCGAGTGCACCCTGACGTCCTTGACGTCACTGGTCCTGGATGATCGCGGCAGGATCGTCCGCGTCGACTACAGCGAGCCGGCTGCCGTCCTGCTTCCCGGTGCCGCCAGCACCCCCGGAGCGTGAAAGCGAATCATGGATAACAACCCCTCCCGCCGCGGTGTCCTGTCTGCCGGCGGAGTACTCCTTGCAGGGCTCACCATGGGTCTGTCCGCCTGTGCCCAAAAGGACTCCCTGGCCGACCAGGCACGCGCCGGCGACAACAAGAACTACGTGGCCGGCGATGGCTCCGTGACCGAGTTCGCCAAGGCCGACCGCAGCGCCCCCGTGCAGCTCCAAGGCACCCTGTTCAACGGCTCCTCCGTCAAGCCGGAAGACATCGTCGGCAAAGTCACCGTGCTGAATTTCTGGTTCGCCGCGTGTGCGCCCTGCCGTGTCGAAGCCCCTCAGCTGGAGGCCCTCCACCAGGAGTTCAAGGACCAGGGCGTGCAGTTCTTCGGCGTGAACCTCCGGGACGAGAAAGCCACGGCAGAAGCTTTCGACAAGACCTTCAACATCACCTACCCCAGCTTCAATGACCAGGACGGAGCCGTGTTGCTCTCCGTGTCCGGGATCGTGCCTCCAGGCGCCGTGCCCACCACGCTGGTCCTGGACAAGGAGGGCAGGGTGGCATCTCGCGTGCTCGGCGAGATCGAGAAGAGCACTTTGAAAGCGCTCATCACCACCGCGGCAGCCGAGTAGCCAACCATGAACAGTCCCTTCGCCGAGACGATCCTCAACGGGTCCTTGCTCCTGGCCGTGCCCGTGGCGCTGCTGGCCGGGCTCGTGTCGTTCCTGTCGCCCTGTGTGCTGCCGCTCGTCCCGGGCTACCTGGGCTACGTGACAGGACTGACCGGCGTCGACCTCCAGCGCCAGCGGCGCGGCCGCATGCTGGCCGGAATCGGCCTGTTCGTCCTGGGCTTCTCGGTGATCTTTGTCCTGCTGGGCGGCGCGTTCGGCCAGCTGGGGACACTCGTGACCGGCCGCCAGAACGCGTGGATCACCCAGATTCTGGGCCTCTTGGTGATTCTGATGGGCGTGGTGTTCATGGGTGGGTTCTCGTGGTTGCAGCGCGATGCGAAGATCCACGCGAAGCCGCCGGCCGGCCTGTGGGGTGCGCCCCTGCTGGGGCTGACGTTCGGGCTCGGCTGGGCGCCCTGCATCGGTCCCACCTACTCCGCCGTGCAGCTGCTCAGCCTCTCCGGCGGTTCGTCGGCGGCCAAAGGCGCCCTGCTGGCGTTCATCTACAGCCTTGGCCTGGGCATCCCGTTCCTGCTGATCGCCTTGGCGGTCCGCCGCGGCATGGGTGTGATGGCCTTCTTCCGGAAGCACCGCCTGGCCATCCAGCGGACCGGCGGAGGCATTTTGGTTTTGCTCGGCATCCTGATGGCCACCGGTGTGTGGGGCATGTGGGTGACCGAGTTGCAGTACTGGTTCCAAACCGACGTGAAGTTGCCGATCTGATGAGCGAGTCCGTGAAAGCCAAGAAGAAATCGCCAACCGCCGGCGAAGCCCCGTCCGAGGGTGGGGACAAGCTCCAGCAGGCCAAGTCCGACGCCGCCCTGCCCGCGCTCGGTGTCAAGGGCATGATCCGCTGGGCCTGGACGCAGCTGACCAGCATGCGCACTGCGCTGTTCCTGCTGCTTCTCCTTGCCATCGCTGCGGTCCCCGGTTCGCTCTTCCCGCAGCGGCCTGCCAACCCGTCGGTGGTGACGCAGTACATCAAGGACAATCCGTCTTACGGCGAACTCCTGGATGCGCTCCAGTTGTACGACGTCTATTCTTCGGCGTGGTTCTCGGCCATCTACCTCCTGCTGTTCATCTCGCTGATCGGCTGTGTCACGCCGCGTGCGATCGCCCACTACAAGGCGATGAAGTCGCAGCCGCCCCGCACGCCCAAGCGCCTGTCCCGGCTTCCGGAGTACGGCACCCTGGTGCTGCCCGCCGACGCCGGGATCCCGGCGTCGAAGGCCATCCATGATGCCGCCGGGCTGCTCAGGAAGCGCGGCTACCGCGTTGAGGTAAGGGACGCCGACGGCGAGCTGCCGAACCTGGGTGCCGAGCGGGGATTCATGAAGGAAGTTGGAAACCTGGTCTTCCACACCTCCCTGATCGGCGTGCTGGTCTCCGTGGCCATTGGCGGCCTCTTCGGCTACAGCGGCCAGCGCATCCTGGTTGAGGGGGACACGTTCGTCAATACCCTGGTGGGCTACGACCAATTCACTCCAGGCACCAACTTCCAGAGCAGCTGGCTGCAGCCCTACTCCATCCGGCTGGATAAGTTCGAGGCACAGTTCGACCGCGAATCGGCGGGCAAGATCGGCCAGCCCATCGATTTCACCGCTGATGTGACCACCAAGGATTCCCCGGACGCACCGGAGCAGAAGGAAGTCCTCAAGGTCAACGAGCCCGTGAGCCTGGGCGGTACCAGTGTCTACCTGACCGGTAATGGCTACGCCCCCGTGGTGACGGTCCGTGACGGCAGCGGAAACGTTGCCTTCCAGGGCCCGGTGGTTGCCAAGCTGCAGGGTGACAACTACTACTCGTCCGTGGTGATCAAGGTTCCGGACGGCCGGCCCGAGCAGCTGGGCTTTGTGGGCTTCTTCCTGCCCACGGCCTATGTCACGGAGGACGGCGTGTCCTTCAGCGCGAGCCCGGAATTGTTCAACCCGCAGCTGAGCCTGAACTCCTACTACGGGGATCTGGGCCTGGACAAGGGTGTGCCGCAGAACGTCTTCGAACTCGATGTCTCCGAGCTCCAGCAACTCAACGGGCGGGACCTGGAAGCCGGGGGCATTACGCTGGCACCGGGCATGACCAAAGACCTGCCTGACGGCAAGGGAAGCATCACCTTTGACGGGGTCAAGAAGTACGTGGGCGTGGACATCCACCACAACCCGGGCCAGCTTTATGCCCTGATTTTCGGCTTGCTTGCAGTGGCGGGCCTGGTGACTTCGCTCTACATCGGCCGCCGCCGCGTCTGGGTCCGCACCGGAACCCATCAGGACGGCCGCACCATGGTGGAGTACGGCCTCCTGGCGCGCGGTGAAGACCACCGCCTCACCGGTGAAGCCGCAGCACTGCGGGAGCTCTTTGCCCGTGAGTGGCAGGTTTCCACCGATACCACCAATGCCTCCAATACAGTCTCTTCCACAACCTCGAAGGACCAGTAATGCCCGTCATCAACGAAACCCTGGGCCAGTACAGCGAGCTGTTCATGCTGCTCGCGGCCGGAACGTACACCGTGGCCTTCATTGCCTTTGCGTGGGACCTGGCCAGGAGCAGCAAGACCCTGCGGGCAGTGGACCTGAAGGCGGCCGCCTCGTCGGCTGCCACGAAGGTGGCCGTGGCGGCCGGCAGCGCCGGTGCAACAGCCGGAACTCCCGACGACGGCGGGCCGGCTGACCGGGCCGGGCGTCCGGCGTCGGGCATCTCCTTGGAGGAATCCACGGCGGCAGGCGACATGAAGTACGCGGCCGAGCGCCGCGTGCCTGCCCGCGTGGGTGTGGCGCTGACGGTCCTGGGCGTGCTGATCCATGGCGCCGGCGTGGTGACCCGTGCCCTGGGCGCCGGCCGTGTGCCCTGGGGCAACATGTACGAGTTCCTCACCACGGGTGCCTTCGTGGCTGTGGCAGTGTTCCTGATCGCCTTGATCCGCCGCGACCTGCGATTCCTGGGCACGTTCATCGTTGGCTTGGCCATCATCATGCTGGTGGCCGCCTCGGTGGCGTTCTGGACCCCCGTGGGCCACCTGGTTCCTGCGCTCCAGAGCTACTGGCTCATCATCCATGTTTCGATCGCTGTCCTGGCTTCGGCGCTGTTCACGCTGACTTTCGCCATGTCCGCGCTGCAGCTGGTGCAGTCCTACCGGCAGAAGAACCTGGCCGCCGGCCGGGCCGACAACCTGGGCTTCATGCGGCTCGTGCCCAGCGCGCTCAGCCTGGAGAACCTCTCCTACCGGATCAACACGGTGGCGTTCGTCGGTTGGACCTTTACGCTGATGTTCGGCGCCATCTGGGCAGAGAAAGCCTGGGGCCGTTTCTGGGGCTGGGACCCCAAGGAAGTGTGGACGTTCGTGATCTGGGTGGTCTACGCCGGCTACCTCCACGCCCGCGCCACCCGTGGTTGGACCGGAACCCGTGCGGCATGGCTGTCCATTGTGGGCTACGCCTGCGTCATCATCAACTTCACGCTGGTGAACACGGTCTTCAACGGACTGCACTCCTACTCCGGCCTCTGAGCCGCGCATTCCGGCCCTGAACAGGGCTTCTGTCCGGACCGGGTCAGGCTGGCCCGTCATGCCGCCCTGACCGGCGTCGGCCGATTCAGTAATTGAGCCTTTTGCGCGCCCAAGGCAAGTGCTAACTTGTTGGGAACCCGCTTGTGATGAAGACCGCATGCGCTATGCCGTGTTCTTTTTCGAGGTAACCATGAGCTACGTTCTCGCCATTGACGTCGGGACAAGTTTCACCGCAGCAGCCTTGATGAAGCCCGTTGAACGGGTTGGACCAACGGAGCCCTCCGCCGCAGGTGCCGCTCCAAGGCCTGCCATCCTGCCCCTGGGACTGCACAGCAATGCCGTGCCCTCGGTGGTGTATTTCGCAGAGGACGGCCGGGTCCTGGTGGGCGAGGCCGCCGAGCGCCGGGGCCTTGATGACCCCGCACGGATGGTGCGCGAGTTCAAGCGCCGCATCGGCGACTCCGTACCCATCGCGGCAGGGGATTCGTGGCTGGGTCCGGAAGAGGTTTTCGCCCACATGGCCCGCTGGGTGGTGGACCGGGCGGAGGAGCGCGAGGGTGGTCCGGCGTCCGCCCTGGTCCTGACCCATCCTGCGTCCTGGGGCGGACACCGCACCGCCGTGGTGCGCGAGGCCCTTGCGCAAGCCGGCCTCCCGGAAGTCACCCTGATCAGCGAACCCGAGGCCGCCGCCCTGCACTACGCTTCCCAGACGCGTGTGGAGGATGGCAGCACGATCGCGGTCTACGACCTGGGCGGCGGGACGTTCGACACCGCGATCCTCCGCAAGGTGGCGGCCGGCGATTTCCGGCTTCTTGGCCATCCGGACGGCATCGAAACCCTGGGCGGCGCCGACTTCGACGCCGCCGTTGTGCGTCATGTGGTTGATTACCTGGGCGGGACAGTGGCCGCGCTTGACCCCGAAGCGCCGGAAACATTGGCCGGGTTGTCCAGGCTGCGCCGTGAATGCCGTGAGGCCAAGGAAGCGCTCTCCGCAGACAATGAAGCAACCATCTCCGTGTCCCTGCCGGGGACTCAGCAGTCCATCCGTATTGTGCGGTCCGAGTTCGAGGACCTGATCGATGCACCGGTCCGCAGCACCGTGGAGGCCCTTGAGGGAAGCCTGGAGCGCATGGGGCTGGCGCCTGAGGACCTCAGTGCCGTGCTGTTGATCGGCGGCTCCTCGCGCATCCCGCTCGTGGCGGAACTGATCTCGGCAGGGCTGGGCCGGCCGATCGCCGTCGACGCCGATCCCAAGTCCTCCATTTGCCTCGGTGCGGCGGCAGCGGTGGCCGGCGCCCTGGGCCTTGGTGCCGCCGCCAGTCAGGAGGAAAGCCCGACGGCGGCTGGTCCGGTCGCTGCGGCTGTACAGGCCCGCGGAACACAGGAAACACAGAGATCGGAGTTCCCGGTGGGGGCGGGCACCGCGCAGCACCTTTTTGCCCGGGCGCACGCCCCGGGCCACCGGACCCACCCGGCTGCCGGACGGCACGCGCCGCGGTCACGGGTGAAGATGACCGCCGCGGCTGCGGCGGCCGCCACGGTCCTGACGGTGGCCACCGCCACGGCCGCGCAGAGTCCGGACGGAAGCGGGTTGCTGGCGTCGGTATTCGGGGCCCAGGCCGCGGATGTCATTCGCGACGGCGGCACTCCTGCAGGCGGCCAGCAAGCCGCCCAAGCACCCGCCGGTGGGACGGATTCGGTCCCGGCGACCGGACGGCCGGCGTCGGGATTGGAGGCCAGCGCGCGCAGCGGAGCGGCGAGGACGGGCGCCACCCGGCCCCAAACCCCTACCCGGCAAGGTACCTCAGGTTCCGGGGCGGGGTCCGCGGGCTCCGGTACAGGTACGGCTGCCGGCGCCGGCGCCGGCAGCGCAGCGGGACCTGCTGGGGCAGGCACCGGCAGCGGAACAGGCACCGGAACAGGGACCGGCACGGGAGCCGGCACCGGAGGAACAGCGACGGACGGAACCGGCGGAACCACCCCGGGCACGGGGACGCCGGCGCCGGATCCCGGGACCACTCCCACAACGCCAGGCGGAGCCGCAAGCGGTCCTACTCCGGACCCGACCACCCCGACCGTGCCCACCACGCCTCCCGTGGTCAACGACCCCACCACGCCGCCTGTGGTCACGGACCCTGTGACCCCGCCGCCCACCGGGCCAACCACACCGCCGGCAACGGAACCACCAGCGCCCGCCCCTGAACCGCCGGCCACCCAGGACCCGGTGCCGGACCCCGCTCCCACCATCACTGAAAGCAGTCCCGGTCCGGATCCCGCGCTGACCCCCGGAGCGTAGGCATGGGCAGGGCGCACGCCGGAGCCGATTCCACCGCGGCCGGAACCCAGCCGGACCTCCAGATGCTGGCGGCCGGGTTGAGCGGCACCACGGCATCTGTCAGGGAACTGTTGCTGGCACTGTCGGCCGGGTTTACGCTGCCGGGGCCACTGCCGGCCACCCTCGAATCGAGGGAGGATCTGGGCGTCATCATCGAAACGGCGAAGGAGAGCGGGCTCCTTTCCGAGGACGGCCGGGTGGTGGGTACCGTTCAGCACGCTCTCCTGACCGGCACACCGGACGCCCATCTGCACGCCCTTCAACGGGAGCTGGTGGACAAAGTACTGTCCGCCGGACTGCCGTTCACTGATCTGGCCCGGGAACTGGCCCGCGGTGGTTTGCACGACGCCAGGGTGGCGGCCGAACTCGAGCGGGCTGCCGCCGTCGTGGTTGATACGGACCCGCGGCTGGCAGCTGACCTGTTTGCCGAGGCCCTCCTTGCCGGGGCCGATGAATTGGACAAGGCCGCACAACGCGCCCAGGCCGCGGCGGCGATCGGCGAGCTGGACACCGCAGGCCAGCTGGTGGACCGGCTGCTGGCCATGCCGGATCCGCCCGGGCTGCTGCTGGGCGTGGACGTGGCCGCGTCCGTATGGTCGCAGCGCGGGATGCTGGCCCGGGGCGCCGATACCTACAGCTGGCTGGGCAAAGAACGTCTTGGTTCCTCGGCTCCATTGGCTGCCGTTGCGATGGCCGGCTCCGGCGACCTGGCCATGGCCGAAGCCGTCCTTGAGGCCAACCGGATGTCCGGCTCACCGACCCTGCTGGCGGTCTCCTTGTCGCTGACGGGGCAGGGGCTGCGGCAAACACTGGGCCCCGAACCCCAACTGGGTTTGCCGGACCTCATCCGCGCCTCGGACATGATGAATGCGGCCGGGACCGTGATTCCCATGCCGGAGACCCCTGCCGCCCTCGCTGCGTTGTGCGCGCTGCACGGCGGCGAGCCCGCGCTTGCTGAAACCATCCTGAGATCGGCGTTGACGGCCGGGCAAGGCGGCGACCCGGCAAGACCCCGGCACTTCCTGCTCCTGGCCTGGTCCCTGATGCACCGCGACAACGCCGACGAAGCGCGGCTGGCAATCAACGAGGCCCTCAAAACGAACCCGTGGAACCTCCCGCCCAGGGACGCGTTCCTGCATGCTGCCCTGGACGTGGGGCTGGCCCGTCGTGGCGGTGACGTCCACGAACTGGTGGTGGCCTGGGACCGCGCACGCGAGGCGATGATGCACGTGTCCGTGGACCTGTTCAATCTGCTGCCGTGGGGTGAACTGATGATCTCGGCGGCGCGCCTGCGGGAGACGCCCAAAGCAGCGCATTACCTGTCCGCTGTCCCGGAACTCCTGGAACGCCTTGGCAACCCGCCGCTGTGGGGCGTGCCGGTGCACTGGGCAGGGGTGGAAGCGGCGTTGCTGGCCGAAGACCCGGCCGGACTCGCGCCTCATGCTGCAGCCCTGGTGCGTGCATCGGAGCACAGCCACTTGGCTTCAGTGCTCGCCAGGGGCGGCCGGGCCTGGGTATCCGTGCTGGCCGGACGCTTCGAAGCCTCCGATGTCGAGGCAGCGGCCCGTGGTCTTGCCGCCGTCGGGATGCCCTGGGAGGGTGCCCGGCTGGCAGGCCACGCCGCCGCGCACGCCGACGAGCGGCGCGATATGGTCAAGTTGCTCGCCTGTGCCCGGGACATCCACCCGCCGGCTTCCGGCGGCACAGCACCGGGAATACCGCAACAGGTAGCGGCAACGGACCCGCCCCCGGAGACCCGGGCCGACGCGGCTGGGCTCAGCGCCCGGGAGCGGGAGGTTGCCCGGCTGCTGCTGGAGGGCAAGACCTACCGGGAAATCGGGGAGGCGATCTACATTTCCCACCGCACCGCTGAGCACCATGTGGCCCGGATGCGGCGGCGACTGGGGGCCGAAAGCCGTTCCGAACTGCTCTCCAGGCTCCGGATTGCCCTTGCGGAGGGGTACCCGGACCGGGAACATCCCCCTGAACCCCCTCTTGGTCCCCCGCGAATCCCCTAACGCCCGGGGTGCGGGTAGGGGGACCACACCCGATGCCCCGCCCACCCCCACCTCAATACGTTGGTTCCAAGCCCGGCAAAGGCGCCGGGCGGCAACCACCAACCACAGAATTTGAGGGAGCATCCAATGCCTACACTCGCACAACAGCTCGTGCAGTTCCTGATGAGCCTGTTCAACGATCCCGAAGCCGCCGAGGAATTCGTCCGGGACCCGGAAGCCGCCTTGGCTGCCGCAGGGCTCCGGGACGTCTCCTCCGCTGACGTGGACGCAGTCCGGCCGGTCGTGCTGGACTACGCGCCCATCAATGCCCGTTCCTCGTTCGACCGCGAATACAACACCGGCGGAAACCACGGTTCCACCGGTGGTTGGGGCGGCCGTGACAATGACGACGACGGCGGTTACGGCGGCGGCGGCCACGGCGGCGGCGGTTGGGACGGCCACGACGACCACGATGACGATCATGATGGTGGCCACGGCGGCGGTTGGGGGGACCATGATGACGATCACGACGGCGGTCACGGCGGCGGCGGTTGGGACGGCCACGACGACCACGATGACGATCATGACGGTGGCCATGGCGGCGGTCACGGCGGCGGCGACTGGGACGACCACGCCCATGCAGTCCAGCAGCTGGTGCACGTGGTCAACAACTACTCGTACACCACCACCATTGACGACCGGGACACGATCACCGACCAATCCGTGAACCAGAACATCTGGGCCGACGGAGACGTGACCCAGCTCTTCAACCAGGATGCCGTGGTTGCCTCCGGTGACGGCGCAGTAGCTGCCGGCGACGACGCCGATGTCAGGGATTCGAACAATACCGACAACTCGGTGGACAACTCCGAGGACAACTCGGTCACGGTGGACGCCCGCGGCAACAACGACATCTCCATTGGAAACACGTACGAGGACAACTCGGTCACCAAGGACTCCTACAACACCGATGTGGACCTTGACCTGGACGTGGACATCGAGGATTCGTTCAACGACGACCACTCGACGCACACGGACAACTCGCACACGAACATCCACAACACGGACTCCTACAACGAGGACTCGTACAACGACGACCACTCCAACAACCTGGAAGTTGGCGACGTGGACGTGGAGTACACCAACATCGAGGACTCCACGATCATCAAGGACAACGAGGTCACGGTCGATTACCGGGACGACCACTCCACCAACGTGGAAGTGGACGACGTCCAGGTCATCAACGACTCCATCGTGGTCCAGGACAACGAACTGGAGTACAAGGAAGACAACTCGGTCACGATCGACGACATCGACGTGGAATACACCAACGTGGAGGACAACGTGGTGGTGGCCGACAACGAACTCGACGTCGAATACAACGACATCGACCATTCAAACGTCATCGCCAAGAACGAGGTGGAGATCGACTAACAGTGCAGTTCCATCAGGCGTAGCGCCCTCTAAACGCTAAGGCCCCGGCAGTGCCCGGCAGGTGATCCATCCCCTGCCGGGCACTTCGTGGCCCCCACCAACCGGACAGGCAGGAAGGCAAGGACAGAGCGTGGCGGAAAAGACAAGCATGGCCACCTTGGTGGAACAAGGCATGGCGCTGGTGGGGGACCGGAGCGACCTGCGCCGGAGACTGGAGAACACCCTCGCCCGCCTGGCCGATCCCAGCGTCCGCGTGATCGTGGTGGGGGAGTTCAAGCAAGGCAAGAGCCAGCTCATCAACGCCCTTGTCAATGCACCGGTCTGCCCCGTGGACGACGACGTAGCCACCACCGTGCCGACGGTGGTACGGCAGGGGGATCCGGCGTCGGCGTTTGTGCTGGTGGCCGACGGCGACCGCAACCGTGAAGCGGAGGACGAGGGTGGCGAACGCCGCCTGGAACGCCGGGTGGTCAGGCTTGAGGAACTGGCCGACTACGTGTCCGAAAAGGGAAACCCCGGCAACGCACGGAACATCGTGGCGGCGGAAGTGGCGCTGCCCCGGAAGCTGCTCGCCGGAGGGCTGACCATGGTCGATTCTCCCGGAGTCGGGGGCCTGGGATCCAGCCATACCCTGACCACCCTGACAGCCCTGCCATCAGCCCACGCCATGGTGTTCGTGTCCGACGCCTCCCAGGAGTACACCGAACCCGAGCTTCGCTTCCTGCGCCAGGCCATGCGTGTCAGCCCCAACGTGCTGTGCGTCCTGACCAAAACGGACCTGTACCCCAGCTGGCGGCACATCGAGGACCTGGACCGCCGGCACCTGGCCGGCGTCGGACCTGACATCCCGTTGTTCCCCGTGTCCTCCGAGCTCCGCCTGCAGGCCGCACGCCTGCAGGACCAGGAGCTCAATGACGAATCCGGATTCCCTGCCCTGGTGTCCTGCCTGCGGAATGACATCGTGGGACAAGCCACCGCACTCCGGCGCAAATCCGTGGGCCACGATCTGGTTTCCGTCACCGACCACCTCCGGCTGGCCCTCCAGTCCGAGCTGGAGGCCCTGGAAAACCCCGCCGGTACCCCGCACATGATCGCCGGCCTGCAGGCAGCTAAGGAAGACGCAAACTCCCTCCGCAAAAAATCGGCGCGGTGGCAGATCACCCTCAATGACGGCATTACCGATCTCATAGCGGACATGGAATACGATTTGCGCGACAGGATGCGACGCATCCAACGTGAAGCCGAGACCGCGATTGACCAAGGCGATCCCGGGCCCGCCTGGGACCAGTTCGCCAGGTGGCTTGAGCAGAGCACGGCCGCAGCCGTGTCGGACACCTTCGTCTGGACCAGCGAAAGGGCCCAATGGCTGGCCGGGCAGGTAGCGGAGCACTTCTCCGAAGACGAAGTTGCCCTCCCCGCCCTCCAGGTTTCGGACACCGGTGGTGTGCTGGACCCGGTCGCGGACATCCAGGGCCTGGACGACGGAAAGCTGGGACCGTTGCAGAAGGTCCTCATCGGGATGCGGGGTTCCTACGGTGGGGTCCTCATGTTCGGTCTGCTGACCGGAATCTTCGGCATGGCCCTGATCAACCCACTGTCCGTGGGTGCCGGGCTCATGCTGGGCCGGAAGGCATACCGGGAAGACAAGGCAGCCCGGCTTAAACAGCGGCAGACCGAGGCCAAGATCCTGGTCCGGAAACAGGTTGACGACGTCATCTTCCAGGTGGGCAAGCAACTCAAGGACCGGCTGCGCCTGGTACAACGAGCCACCCGGGACCATTTCACCGACATCGCGGAGGAACACGCCCGCTCCCTGTCCGAATCCGTGGCAGCGGCACAGAAGGCAGCGGCCACCTACGCCGCTGAACGGGATTCCAGGATCAAGGACATCCGTACCAGGCTCCGCGCCGTGGATTCCCTGCATGCCGCCTCGCTCCGGTTGATGGACGCGCCCGGATCCGTGACGGCACAACAGCACATCCGTCCAGCCGCCGTGCCGGCCGAATGACCGACTCCGGGATCCCCGACCTCCTGCGGCAGGCGCGGGAGGTGTTCGGTCATGACGCAGCGGCGCTCGCCGTGGTGGACGAGCTCCGGCAGCGTTGGGAAGGGCCACTCCGCATTGCGGTCGCAGGGATGGTCAAGGCCGGGAAGTCCACCCTGCTCAATGCCATCATCGGCGAGGAGATCGCTCCGACGGACGCCGGAGAATGCACCCGGATCGTCACGTGGTACCGCTACGGCGCGACGCCCCGGGTGACGCTGCACCCGTTGGCCGGAGGCTCGTTGGCCGGAGGCCCCAGGAACGTACCTGTGACGCGCGAGGAAGGACGCCTTGTCTTTCCGCTGGATGGTACGCCGGCTGAGGACGTGGAGCGCTTGGTGGTGGAGTGGCCGGCGCCGGGCCTGAAAGACCTGACGCTCATTGACACGCCGGGCATCGCTTCCCTTTCCACGGATGTTTCCGGCAGGTCCACCGCCTTCCTCCTCCCACAGGACGCGCCTTCCGCCGCGGACGCGGTGATCTATCTGATGCGCCACATGCATGCAGCGGACCTGGGGTTCCTGGAATCCTTCCGGGACACCGCCGCCGGGCAGTCCGGAACAGTCAACGCGCTGGCTGTCCTGTCCAGGGCCGACGAAGTGGGTGCCGGCAGGATCGACTCCTTGATCTCCGCAGCTGTCATTTCAGAACGGTACAGTCAGGACCCGGACGTGAAATCCCTGGCACTGGGGGTTGTTCCCGTCGCGGGCCTCCTTGCCCAGAGTGCCCGGACCATGCGGCAGGCAGACTTCGATGCCCTGCTCGCTGTGGCCACCATGGACAGGGAACAGCGCGAACGCCTCCTGCTGTCCGCCGACCGCTTCATCCGGGGGATGGGAACCGCAGGCTCCGATGGCGCCGGGCAGTTGGACACGGCGACCCGGAAATCGCTGGTCAACCGCTTCGGACTCTTCGGCATCCGGCTCGGCGCGGCACTGATCCGGGGCGGCATCGACGCGCCCACCCCCTTGGCACACGAACTCGCCCGGCGCAGCGGGCTGGGACACCTGCTGGACAGCGTGGACCATCTCTTCCAGAGCCGGGCCGGGGCGCTCAAGGCGCGTGCCGCCGTCGTGGGTTTGGAAGCATTGCTCCGCACCGCACCTGCCGGGAGCGCAGAGCCGCTGGCGACCGCACTCGAACGGGTCCGGTCCGGCGCCCACGAATTCCGCGAACTGAAGCTCCTGGCCGCACTCCGGACCGGCAGCGTGCCCTTGGACCTTCGGCAGAGCGAGGAGGCAGAGCGTGTGGTGGGTGGTCACGGCGACCTGCCTGCGGTCAGGCTGGGATTGCCCCCGGACAGCAGTCTTGAGGAGATCAGCGATGCTGCACGTTCCTGCCTGAACCGGTGGCGTGCCCTGGCGGACAATCCCCTGATGCAACCGGCCGCCGTCGAAGCCTGCCGCGTGGTTCAGCGCAGCTGTGAGGGGATGTTGGCGGGCATCCCGGCCGGCCGCTGACCGACCCGCACCTATCCGCCCTGCCTGGCGCCCCCGGACCCAACCAGGTCGCACTTGTGCGCGTTTTGAGCGCTCAAAACGCGCACAGCTGCGACCTACTTGGGGGTGAGCCACTGCGTGGTGGAGGGAAAGAAGAGCAGGACCAGTCCCGCGGCGGCCAGGATGTACTGGGCAGCCAGCAGGATAATGGCGAGGGCCCCGTCCCCGCCCGGCGCCACCAGCCAGTCCGCGGTCATGACCACCACTACGGCATGGAAGAGGACCACGGGGGCCAGGACCCAGCGCGCCCAGCTGCGCTGCTTGAAGGCTACGGCCACCAGCACGGCCTCCATGGCGGTCACCAAGGCGAGAAGGGCCAGGCTGCCAAGGAATACGACGGCGGTGGCGCCCTCGACTGCCTGGGCGTCGCCATCCGGGACCATGCCGGCGATGACGCCTTTCAGGCGTTCGAACTGCGAGTCACGGTCCAGGAACCCGGTGACGAGGACCGCTGCTCCTGCCACGAAGCTGGCGATCCATAAGGCTTTGGAAGCCAAGGCTGGACCCGGAGGCCGCACCGCCGCCGGAATGGGTGGCGGTACCGGGAGCGAGATGCCTGGGCGTGCAGGGGGAGCTGGTGGACCTGACGGGGGCCCGCTGGCTGATGATGCGGTGACAAAACTTTGGGAGGACCGTGATTCATCAGCTTGCTGGGCCATGGTTGCCTACTTCAGCTCGTCCGTGTCATGGGGATCCGGCTCGCCGCGCTTGGCCTCGCCGGAGGGGAATCCCGGGGCACGGTCCGTGGTGGCGTCGCCGGAGGTGCCATCGGATTCGTTGAGCTTCCGCTCCTTGGCCTCGAGCTCAGCCCTGAGCTTTTTGAGGCGCGCTTCTTCCGCCTGGTTGCGGCGGCGGACTTCCAGGTTGCGGAGGAACTCGGGATCGTCGTCCGGTGCCGTGGGATGCCGGCGTACCTGCGGAGCCGAGGGCTTGCCGTAAGGCCTGCCAAAGATGAACCACAGGATGGCGCCCAACAGCGGCAGGAGGATCATGACCACGATCCACGCCGGTTTGGAGATGCCGCGCGTGAGGCGCCCGTCGGTACGGATCACGTCCACGAGGGCGTAGACGAAGATGACAAGGACGACGACGACGCCAACAACCCGGAGCATGCACCAAGTCTAATCGCCGGAAGCCGTTCGCTGGATGCCTTGTTGGGGCCGTGATCAGAGTGCAACCATCACGGCGGCTAAACTTGGATGGTGGCTTTCCTG
Source organism: Paenarthrobacter sp. NCHU4564 (assembly GCF_052156435.1). Lineage (NCBI taxonomy): Bacteria > Bacillati > Actinomycetota > Actinomycetes > Micrococcales > Micrococcaceae > Paenarthrobacter > Paenarthrobacter sp. NCHU4564. Next base: position 32,344 of record NZ_JBQLIS010000028.1, on the reverse strand, counting down.
AAGTATTCCCTGATCCGTTTGGCGCTGTTTGTGCCCTTGTTCGTGCTTTTCCTGTTTTTGGGGACGGGAGTGTTCCTGGCAGTGCTCTTTGCCGGGCTGATTGCCTTTGCCATCAGCTACCTGTTTTTCCAGAAGCAGCGGGACCAAGCCACCGCTGCCATGCGCGAGCGTTTCTCCGGCCGGGCCAAGCCCATCCGCACAGCCGGCGAGGTGGAAGACGCCGCGGCTGAGGACGGCCTCGTGGAGAAGAACCCGGACGTTGCCATCGACAACGACAAACGCCGCCCCCAGGCATAATCCCTTCGCCGCTACCGGCGTAGTCCGGACCTAGAACCCGGTGCTGAGCACCAGGCCCAGTGAGAACAGCAGGCTGTAGCCGAGGTTGATCAGGCCGGTCTGCTTGAGGACCGGGATGAGGCTCTTGCGCTTCTTTCCGTTGACCATGAGCCACGCCGGCATGAGGCAGGCCGGAATCAGCAACAGCACGATCAGCATCCACGGCTTGGTGGGTGCCAGGATGATGACCAGCAGAATGGCAACGCCCAGCATCAGCACGTAGCTTTCGCGGGCGTGCCGGTCGCCCAGCCGTACGGCCAGTGTCCGTTTGCCGGCCGCTGCATCCGTGGGGATGTCGCGGACGTTGTTGGCCATCAGCAGGGCGCACGCGATCAGGCCCGTGCCGATCGCGCCCACTACGGCGGCCAGGCTCACTTGTCCGGCCTGGGTGTAGGTGGTGCCCAGGGTGGCAACCAGCCCGAAGAACACGAAGACGAAGACATCGCCCAGACCCAGGTAACCGTAGGGGTTCTTGCCGCCGGTGTAACCCCATGCCGCCAGGACACAGCCCACACCCACCAGAATCAGCCACCACGTCTGCGTGATGATCACCAGGATCAGACCACACAGCATCGCCAGCCCAAAGAGGCCGAAGGCCGCCCACTTGACCTGCTCCGGCTTGGCCGCTCCCGAGCCCACCAGTCGCAGGGGACCAACGCGGTCTTCGTCCGTGCCGCGGATTCCGTCCGAGTAGTCGTTGGCGTAGTTCACGCCCACCTGCAGCAGGAGGGCCACCAAGGCGGCGAGGATAGCGTTGGGCAGCCGGAATGCATGGAGTTCAAACGCCGCCGCCGAGCCGATCAGGACAGGGGCAATCGCCGCGGGCAGAGTGCGGAGCCGGGCTCCTTGGATCCATTGTGCAGCTGTCGCCACGTGCAGTACCTCGTGTGTTTCGCGTAGATCTTCAGTCAGGTTCGTTAGGGGAGAACCTGTCTATTGTCCCTGATGCAGCCGTTCCAGCTGTTCGATCATGGCCAGCCTGTCCGGTTTTCCGTTCGGGAGCATGATCAGTTCCTTCTCCACGAGCACCGTCTTGGGCGCCAAAATGCCCAATGCGGTTTCGCGTCGGGCAGTAAAACCCTTGATTCCACCGGGCGTGGGGTTCGCCATTGCCACGTAGGCCGCTACCGCCTGGCCCCACTCGCGTGAGGCGACGCCGGCCACGAAAGCCGCCGTGACGCCGTCGAGCTCCTCCAGCTTGCTTTGGATGTAAGCGGCGGAGGCCTTGACGCCGCCGGTGATGATGACGTCGTCAGCGCGGCCCAACACGGTGAGCCTGCCGTCGGCGCTGAGCTCGCCCAGGTCACCGGTGACGTACCAGCGGACGTCGTCCTCCTCGAAGAAGACGTCAGTGGAAGCGCGCGCGCTGTCCAGGTAACCAGCCGCAACGGTCTCGCCGCCCAGCAGGATCCGGCCTTCCAGGTCGCCCCCACCGATGCGGACTTCGACGCCGTCCAGCGGCTGGCCGTCGTACACGCACCCGCCGCACGTCTCGGCTGAGCCGTACGTGGTGACCACGTTGAGTCCCGCTGCCTGCGCGGCCGCGAGCAGTTCGGCGGGTGCCGGTGCGCCGCCCAGCAGGATCGCGTTGAAACGGCGCAGCGCGGCCAGGGTTCCGGGGGCGGGGGAGTCCAGCAGCCGCTGGAGCTGCGTGGGGACCAGCGATGTGAAGCGGATCCGGTCCGTCAATTCTTCGGCAGCGGCCGTGAACGCCTCGGGAGTGAAGCCGTTGGACTGGTCCATGACCCAGGGCCGGGTTCCGGCGTAGAGGGAGCGGACCAGGACCTGCACGCCGGCCACGTACTGCAGCGGCAGTGCCAGGAGCCACTGGCCCTCGCCGCGGAGTGCGATGGCCGTGCCCACGGACGAAGCCGCCAGCGCATCGATGGTGAGGACCGTTGCCTTGGGCGTTCCCGTGGAACCGGAGGTCCGGACCACCACGGCAGCGTCCTCGACGCCGGTCTCCACTGGAACAGCAGTCGGCTGCCCGGTGGCGTCAGTGACGATTTCGACGGCGGGACCCTCGCCATGGAGGGCAGCGGACAGGGCCTTGAGAATGGGATCGATGTCCACGGTGGTCCTAGAAGTAGTAGGGGAACGGGGACCAGTCGGGGTCGCGTTTTTGCAGGAACGCTTCCTTGCCTTCCACCGCCTCATCCGTCATGTAGGCAAGGCGCGTTGCTTCACCGGCGAAGACCTGCTGGCCGGCAAGTCCGTCATCTGCGAGGTTGAACGCGAACTTGAGCATGCGGATCGCCTGCGGCGACTGCCGGGCGATGTCTGCGGCGTACTCCAAGGCGACCTCTTCCAGCCGCTCGTGGTCCACGGCCTCGTTGACGGCGCCCATGCGGACCATGTCGTCGGCCGTGTATTCACGGGCCAGGAAGAAGATTTCCCGCGCGGCTTTCTGCCCGATCTGGCGGGCCAGCAGCGCCGAGCCGTATCCGGCGTCGAAGCTTCCCACCGTGGCGTCAGTCTGCTTGAACTTGCCGTGCTGGCGGGAGGCGATGGTGAGGTCGCTGACCACGTGGAGCGAGTGCCCGCCGCCAGCCGCCCAGCCGTTGACGACGGCGATGACCACCTTGGGCATGGTCCGCATGAGGCGCTGGACTTCGAGGATGTGGAGGCGACCGGCGCGGGCGGGGTCGATGAACTCAGCAGTATCTCCCCCTGCGCCCTCTACCTGGTACCGGTAGCCGTCCCGCCCACGGATGCGCTGGTCGCCACCGGAGCAGAAGGAGTGCCCGCCATCCTTTTCGGAAGGACCGTTGCCCGTGAGCAGGACTGTGGCGACGTCCGGGGTCATGCGGGCGTGGTCCATGGCACGGTAGAGCTCGTCCACCGTGCCTGGACGGAATGCGTTGCGGACCTCGGGCCTGTTGAAGGCGATCCGGACGGTGGGGAGGTCCCTGACTCCGGCTTCCGTGCGCTCAACCTGCCGGTGGTACGTCATGTCCTTGAAGTCGTCAAAGCCGGAGACTGTGCGCCAGCGCGAGGGGTCAAAGACGTCGGAAACCTTGGCGGGGAGATCGTTGTTCACAGTCCGAGTCTAGTAATGGCCTCAGCTGATGCAGAACTCGTTGCCCTCCGGGTCGGCCATGGTGTGCCATACGTGCGGCCCCTGGTTGGCGGTCCACAGGTGCGTGGCCCCGCGGGCTTCCAGTTCTTTGCGGACCACGTCCTTGTCCCGTCCCTCCAGCCTGACGTCCCAGTGCACGCGGTTTTTCACGGTCTTCGGGTTGGGGTCTGTCTGGAAGAGGATGCGGCGGCCGGTCTTGGGATCGGTGTCCTCGGCGGGAACGATCGCGCAGCCCTCCGCCCAGACCAGTTTGCCGTTGTGGGTGATGGTCTGGTCCTCGGTGGCGTATCCCTGGTCGATCATGGACCGGATGAAGTCCTCGTCCTGTGGCTCCACCGCCCATTCGAGGGTCTCCGCCCACCAGTCCGCGAGCTCGTGGGGCTTTTTACAGTCGACGACTACCTGGATGTTGAGTGTCATGTGCTCCAAGCTAGTCCGGCGGTGGGTGGCCGGGTAGGCCTATGCGGTCACTTCCCGTCCGCATCACCCAACTGGGTCGCATTTGTGCGCGTTTTGACGGCACAAAACGCGCACAAATGCGACCTAGTTGGGGAGGAGGTCGGCGGGGACTGCGTAGATCAGGAGTACGGCCAGCAGGTTCTTCGCGGCGTGGACCAAGTAGGAGAACATGAGGTTCTTGCCCGTCCACACGTAGACCGCCACCAGCACTACCGCCATGCCCAGGTACGGAGCCAGGGCCTGCAGGACGAGGCCCTCGCGTCCGACGACGTGGATCGAAGCAAAGACCACCACGGAAATCCCGCAGCAGATCCACAGGTTCACATACTGGGAGAGCTTGCCGATCAACAGGTGCCGGAAGAGGTATTCCTCAACGAACGGCCCAAGCACCACCAGCAGCGGGACCATCAGCCACGCAGGGATCTGCTGCAACATGCCCTGGATGCCCAGTTGGTTTTGGGAGCTTTGCGCACCGCCCAGCACTCCCAGCAGGATCGCGGTGACGATCAGCATGACCACCACCGCCAGCGGCACCATGCCCAGCGTGAACCACGGGCGGGTGCCCAGGATGCCCAGGTCCCGGCGCGCCACGCGCCAGGCGGAGGCAAGGGCGAAAATCCCGACGGCGGCATAAAAGATTGCGTTGATGGCATAGGACGCTGTGGCCGGGTCGCGGAAAACCTCAAGCATGAGCCTTTGGACGGATCCGCCTGCGAAGACAAAGAGGAGCGTGAGGCCGGTGTAGGCGGCAACAGCCACGGCATCCAGCGCGTTGTAGCGATAGAGCTTCGGCCGCAGTGACATGGTGCCCATGCAACCAGCCTAATCTTTGCCGCGTCCTGCATGCGGCGGCTACACTTTTCGGTATGCCTAACTTTTCGTTTCGGCGCGCCAAAGATGTCCGCCGTTTCGCTGCTGTCCTGGTCACCCTGGCCGTTGCCCTGGGCCTCTCTGCCTGCGGGGGGAGTTCCCCTGCCGGAAACGGGGACAAGCCCATGGTCCTCACCACCTTCACTGTCCTGGCCGACATTGCCCGGAACGTGGCCGGTGACAAACTGCAGGTGGAATCGATCACCAAAGCCGGGGCGGAAATCCATGGCTACGAGCCCACCCCCGGGGATATCCGTAAAGCTGCCCAGGCGGACCTCATCCTGGACAACGGCCTGAACCTTGAAGCATGGTTCGACCAGTTCGTCGAGGATCTCGACGTGCCCCACGCCGTAGTGAGTGAAGGCGTCGATGTCATGGAGATCGGCGAAGACAGCTACCAGGGCAAGCCGAACCCGCATGCGTGGATGTCGCCGGACAACGTCCAGATCTATGCCAACAACATGGCCAAGGCGTTTGCCAGGCTGGCACCGGAGCATGCCTCGGAATTCGAGGCCAACGCCAAGTCCTACAACACCCAACTGCAGACGGTTAAGGACGAGATGGTCAGCAAGCTCGCGGTCCTGCCCGAAGCGCACCGTGCGTTGGTCACCTGTGAGGGGGCCTTCTCCTACCTGGCGCGGGACGCCGGCCTCAAAGAGGTGTACATCTGGGCCGTCAACGCCGAGCAACAGGCCACGCCGCAGCAGATCGCCCGGGCTATCGGGTTCGTCAAGGACAACCAGGTGCCGGCCGTGTTCTGCGAGTCGACGGTGTCGGACGCGCCCATGCAACAGGTGGTGGGTGCCACCGGAGCCAAATTCGGCGGAGTCCTGTACGTGGATTCCCTGTCCGAAGCCGACGGCCCCGTTCCGACCTACCTGGACCTTATCCGGCACGATGCCAAGACCATCACGGAGGCACTCACAGGAGGTGCGCAGTGAGCAGCCCGGCGATCGCCGTCCAGGAAGTCACCGTCCACTACGGCGAAGTGCTCGCCCTGGACTCGGCCTCTTTCACCCTGGACCACTCACGGATTTGTGGTTTGGTGGGGATGAACGGTTCGGGAAAATCCACGCTGTTCAAAACCATCATGGGCATGGTCAAGCCGGATTCCGGCCGGGTCCTCATCAACGGCCACACACCGGCCAGGATCCGCAGGGAAGCAGGGATCGGCTACGTTCCCCAGAGCGAGGATGTTGATTGGGCCTTCCCGCTGTCCGTCCGCGACGTGGTGATGATGGGCCGCTACGGGCACCTCGGTTTCACCCGCCGCCCCCGCAAGGCGGACCGGGACGCCGTCGAGCATGCTTTGGAACGCGTGGAACTGGCTGACTTTGCCGACCGCCAGATCGGCCAGCTGTCCGGCGGCCAGAAGAAGCGGGCCTTCGTGGCCCGCGGCATCGCCCAAGGAGCAACCATGATGCTCCTCGATGAACCCTTCGCAGGTGTCGACAAGAGGTCCGAGGCGACCATCACCAGGCTGCTCCGTGAACTCGCCACGGACGGCGCCACCATCCTGGTCTCCACCCACGATCTCCATGCCCTCCCGCAGTTGTGCGACGAGGCCGTGCTCCTTATGCGCAAAGTCCTCATGCACGGCAGTCCCGATGTGGTCCTCCAACCAGAAAACCTGGCCATGGCTTTCGGCCTCGACGTCATGAACAGGGGCTGAGATGGAATTCCTCCTCGAACCGCTCAGCTACGACTTCATGGTCCGGGCATTGGCCACCACAGCCATCGCAGCAGTCGTGTGCGCGGTCCTGAGCTGCTGGCTCGTCCTGATCGGTTGGTCCCTCATGGGTGACGCCGTCTCGCACGCGGTGCTGCCCGGCGTCGTCCTGGCCTACATCGTGGGGGCGCCGTTTGCCCTGGGCGCGCTGGTCTTTGCCCTGATCGCAGTGACGTTGATCGGGGTGGTGCGCAATACCAGCAGGGTCAAGGAAGACGCTGCGATCGGCATTGTGTTTACGTCCCTCTTTGCCTTCGGGTTGGTCCTGATCTCAGTGACACCCAGCCAAACCGACCTGAACCACATCATCTTCGGCAACCTTCTGGGCGTCAGTATGGCGGACCTCATCCAGGTGGTGGTCCTGGGGGCGGTGGCCTTTGCCATCCTGATCCTCAAACGCCGCGACCTCACCCTGTACGCCTTCGACCCCACACACGCCCACGCCATAGGACTGTCCCCGCGCATGCTCGGTGCACTGCTGCTGGGTCTGCTGGCGCTGACGTCGGTGGTGGCCCTGCAGACCGTGGGAGTGGTGCTGGTGGTGGCCATGCTCATCATCCCCGGATCCACCGCGTACCTGCTCACGGACCGCTTCAACCGGATGCTCGTCATCGCGCCCGTGATCTCCGTGCTGTGCTCCGTCACCGGCATCTATCTGAGCTACTACCTGGATACGGCATCGGGTGCCATGGTGGTGGTCACGCAAGGTGCGGTCTTCGCCGTCGTCTATCTCTTCAGCCCGCGGCAGGGCCTGATCGGAACCCGGCTGGCGAAGGCCCGGCGGAGGAGGACCCTGGCCGCCGCGGCTTGACGCAGCTGCGTCCGTCCGGGCAGTCTGGACCGATGAAGTCTTGAGCGCAGCCCCCACTTTCCGGCTGCATCCCCAGTGCCCGAGCGGCGTTCCGCTGCTTCCTGCGTACCTGCGAGGATCCTCTTGACGAACCATCTTCACCTTTCCGGCGTGTCCCACGGCTATGGGGACCGCACACTTCTTGACGCCGCCCACCTGGTGATCGGCCACGGTGAACACGTGGCGGTTGTCGGCGAAAACGGGGTCGGCAAATCCACCGTCCTGCGGCTGCTCGCCGGCGTTGAAACGCCCGACGCCGGTAGCGCGGGTGTGGCGGGCGGGCCCGGCTACCGGGTGGGGTACCTCGCCCAATCAAAAGGCCTCCCCGGGTGGTTGACCGTGGAGGATGCCATCGATGCTTCCCTGGCAGCCCTGCGAACGCTGGAAGCGCGCATCACGGAGCTGGAACGCGGCCTCGAAGACGCCGACGCTGAAACCCTCGACCACTATGGAAGCCTGCAGACCGAGTACCAACTCCGGGAAGGCTACGGCGCCGAATCGCGGGTTGAAGCAGCGCTCGACAAGCTGGGGCTGGGAGGCCTGGACCGCCGTCGTACGCTGTCAACCCTGTCCGGTGGCGAGCAGGAACGGGTAGCGCTCGCCTGCCTGCTGGCCGATCCGGCAGATGCCCTGCTGCTGGACGAACCCACCAACCATCTGGATGCTTCGGGCGTGGACTGGCTTGAGCGTCGCCTCGCAGCACACCGCGGGACCGTGGTGGTGGTGTCCCATGACCGGATGCTCCTGCGCGAGGTCGCTGGCACCGTCATTGAGGTGGATGGGGACCGCCGCCGCGTCAACCGCTACGGAATGGGCTACGACGGCTACCTGCGCGAAAAGGCTGCCCAACGCGCCCGCTGGGTCCAGGAATACGCGACGTGGATCGACGCCATGGCGGCCGAGCGCCTGCAGGCCGCGACGGTGGCGGACGGGATGGGCTATGGCCGGCGGCGCGACAACGGCAAAATGGCTTTCGGCGTCAAGACGGGCACCTGGGAGCGGGCAGCGGCCAGCAAGGTCCGCAATGCACGGGAACGCCTCCAGCGCTTGGAGGCGAACCCCGTGGACCGGCCGCCCGTACCGCTGAAACTGGATGCCTCCTTGGACGGCGCTGTGAAGGACAGCGCCGGACCCGCGATCGAAGCACGCGGCATTGCTGTTCCTGGTCGGCTGGTGCCCACGGACCTCCGGGTGGAGGCCGGCGAAAAAGTGCTCATCACAGGCCCGAATGGTGCCGGTAAGTCAACCCTGGTATCGGTTCTCGCTGGAATGCTGCAGCCGGCCGCCGGGACGGTGACGGTGCGCGGCGCCGTGGGATACCTCCGCCAGGAACTGGAGGTGCCGAAGCGGCCAGGACTCAGGCTCCTGCCGGCGTTTGCGGCCGGACTCACCGGCAGCCTGGAAGAACACGCCGAGGCGCTCCTGCGCCTGGGGCTGTTCAGTCCCGCGGAGTTTTACGTCCCGGTAGGAAGCCTGTCCGCAGGGCAGCAGCGGCGCCTTGCCTTGGCACGGCTGCTGCTGGGCAACCATCAGACGATGATCCTGGACGAACCCACCAACCACTTGGCTCCCGTGCTCGTGGAACAGCTGGAAGAGGCGCTCGCGGAGTCCGCGGGGACGGTGGTTATCGTGAGCCACGACCGGGCGCTGGGGGAGTGGTTCGACGCTTGTGCCGGTCATGCGGAAGCGGGGAACTGGGTGCGCTACGGCATGCAGGATGGGGAGTTGCTGTAGGCCGCTTGTTGCCTGCGTCACGGGTCCTCCGTCACATGGCGTAAGATAGACGGGTTGCGCGAACCTTCGGCGTTCTGCGGTCTGCGTCACACAACGGGATCCTCAAAGGGAAATCCATCGAATTTTGTGTGGCAAAGCCGCGCGTGTTCCGGCACTGGCGCGACCCCCTACAGCAACACCCCGACCCACAAGGAACAGCTGTGCCGCAAAGTACCCCCACAGAAGTCCAGAACCCCACGGCTCCATCCACCGCCGTCGGGAGCACCCTCAGCGCCGAGGGTTACCAGAAGACCCTGAGCCGTCGCCACGTCACCATGATCGCCATGGGCGGCGCAATCGGCGTCGGCCTCTTCATGGGCGCCGGTGGCCGCCTGGCCTCCACCGGCCCCGCCCTGATTTTCTCCTACGCCATTGCCGGCGTCATCGCGTACCTGCTCATGCGCGCCTTGGGCGAACTCATTATGTACCGCCAAACCTCGGGCTCGTTCGTGAGCTACGCCGGCGAAATGTTCGGCAAGAAGGGCGCCTACCTTTCCGGGTGGATGTACTTCATCAACTGGGCCATGACCGGAATCGCCGAGCTGATCGCGATCGGCCTGTACTTCCAGTTCTTCTTCCCCAATGTCCCGGTGGAGTTGTCCGCCATCGCAGCGCTGGTGCTGTTGGTGGCCGTGAACCTCTTCAGCGTGAAGGCGTTCGGCGAGTTCGAATTCTGGGCTTCCTGCCTGAAGGTTGCGGCAATCGTGATCTTCCTGGCCGTGGGCACCTTCATGGTGGTCACCAACGCCAAGGTCGGCGAAGGCAACGCTTCGGTGGCCAACCTCTTCCATGACGACGGCGGTATGTTCCCCAAGGGCGCATTGGTGATGATCCTTGTGCTGAATGCCGTGATCTTCGCGTACAACGCGATCGAACTGGTGGGCATCACCGCCGGTGAGATGGAGAACCCGGAACGTGAAGTACCCAAGGCGATCCGCGCCGTCGTCCTCCGCATCGTGGTGTTCTACGTAGGTTCCGTGACGCTGCTGGCCATGCTCCTGCCGTCGGACCAGTACAAGGCCGGCACCTCGCCATTCGTCACCGTGTTCGGCCAGATGGGCCTCGGCTGGATGGGCGATGTCATGAACATGATCGTCATCACCGCCGCCCTGTCCTCCTGCAATTCGGGCCTGTACTCGATCGGCCGAATCTTCCGCACCATGGCCAACAACGGGCATGCTCCGCAGTGGTTGACCAGGATGTCCACCCGCCATGTCCCTTACGCTGCCATCCTTGCGATCGGCGCGGTGTACCTCGTGGGCATCCTCCTGAACATCTGGCTGGGCGGCTCCTACGCCTTCGACCTCGCATTGAACACCGCGTCCATCGGCGTGATCTTCACTTGGGGTTCGATTTTCGCCAGCCAGATCGCCCTGCGGAAAAAGCGCGGCAAGGTGTCCAGCCTGCCAATGCCGGGTTCGCCGTGGACCAGCTGGCTGGGCTTGTTCGCCCTGTTGGCCATCACCGTGCTGATCGGTTTTGACACCATGACCAACAAGGAAACGGGCGAGGTCTTCCTGCTGGGACTCTGGACCCTGGCGACCATCCCGTTCTTTGCCCTGGTCCTGTGGCTCGGCTGGCAGAAGGTCAAGCACCGCGAACCGAAGAGCGAGCTGTTCTCTTAAGCAACTGACTGGCATTAGGGGTTGTTCTGACGCCTCAGAGCAACCCCTATTGCCAGCTACTTGGGTGTCCAGCCTTGACCAATGAGCGCGTTCCTCACCTTGGACACGGCCCGGTGGGCATCGATTCCCATGTGACGCTTTGAAATGCGGACAAGTCTCCAGCCCGCGCGGCTGTAGTCTTCCTCCCGTTCAATGTCCCGGACAATTTGGGCGGGCTCTGAGTGCCCCTCGCCTTCATACTCCACGGCGACGCGCTGCTCACGGAAGCCAAGGTCGGGTTCACGCACGACGCCGGAACCCAGTTCCGTGGGCCGGTTGAGTTCCGGTTCGGGCAAGCCAGCCCGTTCGAGTGCCAGTCGAAGTCGCGTTTCCGGCGCGGAATCGGCACCGATCCGCGCCTGATCCAATGCCAGTCGCGCTTTCCGGATGCCGGGCGTCCCCTTGTGCCGATCCAACATCTCTTCCAGCTCTTCGCGGGTGCAAAACGGCTCGCTTCGCCCCTCAAAGGCAGCCCGCGGCCTCCTCAGCAGGTGATCGGCGACGACTGTGATTTCATCGATCGTCATCCGGCGGGCGCAGTCGAGCCACGTGCGGGGCCTTGTGGTGATGAGCAAGCCGTTCAGATTGGTGATTTCGTCGTCGAAGAACTGGCCCACATGCCCTTTGACCCCTTTGCGGCGCGGTATGGCCATCGTGTCCGGACGCGAGAGGTGGATCGTGGACTCGTGACTGCCTGGCAGGAAGCCCGGAAACTCCCACAAGAGAAACGCCGTTGCGTGCGAAGCGGCTGAAAAGGCAGTCACCACCGTATAGGGGCGCACGATCTGCGGTAGCTCAAGTTTGCCGGTCGAGGGAGACCGAATTCCCCTGCTTGGTGCCCCCAACGCGCGGTGCCTCCAACGCTGACGCGAGACGCCGGCGTCGAGCGCTTCCTGCCAGGTGAACGGCGCTGACTTGAGGGGATCCGGCAACGGTTGTGGGAGTCGCATCTCCACATGCTGGCAAACCTGCCCGGCGCGCGGGACGTTATCCACAGCTCCCGTGGACTCCACCCCAACTGACTGGCATTAGGGGTTGCTCTGACGCCTCAGAACAACCCCTAATGCCAGGCAGTTGGGAGTGTCGGTGGCCGGGTCTAGGCTCGATGTATGGAGCACACCACCACCCTGACCAAGCACGTCAATGCCAGCCCGGAGAAAGTGTGGGCCGTCATCTCGGACATTCCAGGCTCGGCCGGCACCATCTCGGGCATCGATTCGATCCAGATGCTCAGCGAAGGCCCGTACGGCGAAGGGACCCGCTGGAAGGAAACGCGGACCATGATGGGCCGGCAGGAGACCGTGGAAATGTGGGTGTCGCAAACGGACCCGCCGCGCAGTACCACGGTCAAGGCCCTCCAGGGCGGCGCTGACTACACCAGCCGTTTTTCCCTCCACGAACGCGACGGCGGTACGGACCTCAGCCTGACGTTCGGCGCGGAGGTCCTCAAGCCCACGCTGATGAGCAAGATAACCATGGCCCTGTTCGGGAAGATCGGCATGAGTTTCACGCGAAGAGCGCTGGCGAAGGATCTCGCCGAAATCGCGGCCAAAGCGGAATCCCTCTGATGGTGGCAACGAAAGTTGCTGCGCCCAGGATTTCTCCGGTGCGGCTGGATGAACTGCGCGACGACGACGCCCCGGACTTCCAGCGTGGCGAACGGTACGACGGTATGAGGTTCACCCGTGTATCCGCGGACGGTGAAGAACTGAGCGGCGCCGATTTCATCGAGTGCGAGTTCAATGCGGTCTCCTTCAATGAGTCCCAGTTAAGGGGCGCCACGTTCCGTGAATGCACGCTCGCGGAGCCTTTCGCTCCGGTGTTGATGGCAGCCCGGACATCGTGGCAGGACGTGGACATCAGCAACCCCCGGTGGGGTTCGGCCGAACTTTATGAAGGAACCTGGCGCTCTGTCCGAATAGACGGCGGCAAGCTGGATTACGTCAATCTGCGCGGTTCAAAGCTGACGGATGTGCAGATTTCCGACTGCATCATCAACGAGTTGGACCTTGGCGGCGTTGCGGGAACCCGGGTCGCGCTGAAGAACTGCACCATCGGCACCCTGGATGTCACCGGCGCCAAGTTCAAGGATGTGGATTTGCGCAGTTCGGAGTTCCGTGGAATCAACGGGCTTGCGGGGCTGTCCGGCGTGGTGATCGACGACTACCAGTTGAGCCTGCTCGCGCCGCTTCTTGCCGGGCACTTGGGCATCCTCGTGGTGTGAGGCGTCTGCGCATGACGCGACTCGCCTGTTGACCGGCCCGCACCACCGTGTAATCTTTATAGAACGAACGGTCGGTATATTATTCCGGGCCGGCCCTTTCACTTTGCGAAGGATGTTCTCATGGTCGAGGCTTTTCTTGTTGGCGGCGCACGGACGCCGGTCGGTCGCTATGGCGGGGCATTGTCCTCGGTCCGCCCCGACGACCTCGCCGCCTTGGTGGTCCGGGAAGCTGTGGCGCGTGCCGGCGTCGACCCTGACGCAATAGACGAGGTCATCCTCGGCAACGCCAACGGCGCAGGTGAGGAAAACCGCAACGTGGCCCGCATGGCCACCATCCTCGCCGGACTTCCCCTCCACATCCCCGGGATCACGGTCAACCGGCTTTGCGCTTCAGGTCTGAGCGCCATCATCATGGCCAGCCAGATGATCAAGTCCGGAGCCGCGGACATCGTGGTGGCCGGTGGCGTGGAGTCCATGAGCCGCGCGCCGTGGGTGCAGGAGAAGCCCACCGCCGCGTTCGCAAAGCCCGGAGAGATTTTCGATACCTCCATCGGCTGGCGCTTTGCCAATCCCCGCTTCACCAAGGGCGAGCTGTCCCGCGACGGCAAGATGACGTACTCCATGCCGGAAACGGCCGAGGAAGTAGGCCGGGTAGACAACATTTCGCGGGAGGATGCCGATGCTTTCGCGGTCCGATCCCACGAACGCGCGCTGGCGGCCATCGCAGGTGGGCGGTTCAAGGACGAGATCGTCCCCGTCACGGTCAAGACCCGCAAGTCCGAGACCGTGGTGGACACGGACGAAGGACCGCGCGAGGGAACCACCATGGACGTCCTGGCCGGCCTGCGGCCAGTGGTTCCCGGCGGTTCCGTGGTGACGGCAGGGAACTCCTCCAGCCTGAACGACGGCGCCTCCGCCATCATCGTGGCCTCCGAGGCCGCCATCAACAAGTTCGGCCTGACGCCGCGCGCCCGCATCATTGACGGCGCGTCAGCCGGATGTGAACCGGAAATCATGGGCATCGGTCCCGTCCCTGCCACGCAGAAAGTCCTGGGCCGCACCGGCCTCAGCGTGGAGCAGCTCGGCGCCGTGGAACTCAACGAAGCCTTCGCCACCCAGTCACTGGCCACCATCCGCCGTTTGGGGCTGAACCCGGAGATTGTGAACAACGACGGCGGCGCCATCAGTCTGGGGCACCCGCTCGGTTCCAGCGGCTCGAGGATTGCGATTACGCTGCTGGGCCGCATGGAGCGCGAACTCGCCTCCCACACCGGCCCGAAGCTTGGGCTGGCCACCATGTGCATTGGTGTCGGCCAAGGTACGGCCATGCTTCTGGAAGGCGTCTAAATGGGACTGAAACCCGAAGACTTCACAACCCTCCTCCTCGAGGAACGCGACGACCGGCTGATCGTGCTTCTCAACCGGCCCGAAGTCCGGAACGCCATCGACCAGAAGATGGTGGATGAGCTCCACACGGTCTGTGCTGAGCTGGAGAAAAATCCCAAGGTCCTTATCATTGCGGGCACCGACGGTGTGTTCGCCTCAGGAGCGGACATCGGCCAGTTGCGTGAACGCCGCCGAGACGACGCCCTGCAAGGCATCAACTCCACCATCTTCGCGAGGATCGCCAAGCTTCCCATGCCCGTCATCGCCGCCTTGGACGGTTACTGTCTGGGTGGCGGTGCGGAACTGGCCTATGCTGCCGACTTCCGTATCGGAACGCCCAGTGTTCGGATCGGCAACCCGGAAACCGGGCTGGGCATCATGGCAGCCGCGGGTGCCACCTGGCGGCTCAAGGAACTGGTGGGAGAGCCCAAAGCCAAGGAAATCCTCCTGGCAGGTGCCGTGCTCCGTGCCGAGGAAGCCCTGCGGATCAACCTGATGACCGAGATCCACGAGGCTCCCGAGCTCATGGAAGCGGCAAACAACCTTGCGGACCGCATCGGCCGCCAAGACCCCCTGGCTGTCCGGATTACCAAGTCGGTGTTCCACGCGCCGGCCGAGGCCCACCCGCTGATCGACACCCTGGCCCAAGGGATCCTCTTTGAGTCGCAGGCCAAGTTCGACCGCATGCAGGCGTTCCTGGACAAGAAGTCCGCCAAGGAAACCACAGGATCAGCCCAGGACAACACCACGGACAGGAAGCAGCCATGACAACCAGCCCTGAAATTCCGCATGTAGTTGGCGTCCTCGGTGGTGGCCGCATGGGCGCTGGAATTGCCCACGCTTTCCTCACCAAGGGAGCCACGGTCATCGTGGTGGAGCGCGATCACGAGGCCGCAGCCGGAGCCCAGTCCCGTGTTGCCGACGCAGTAGCCAAGTCCGCCGAGCGAGGCACGTTGACGGGCACGCCGGAGGAAACCATGGCCCGCTTCAGCACGTCCACGGATTACTCGTCGTTCATACACTGCGGACTGGTTGTCGAGGCAGTGCCCGAAGATTTCCAGCTCAAGGTCAACGCGCTGAAAGCCGTGGAGGACCACCTCTCCGCCGAGGCGTTCCTTGCCTCAAATACCTCGTCCCTGTCCGTCACGGAACTGGCCGGCGAGCTCCGCCGTCCGGCCAACTTCCTGGGCCTGCACTTCTTCAACCCGGTCCCGGCGTCCACCCTCATCGAGGTTGTCCTGGCCAAGGAGACCTCGCCCGACCTCGCTGCCGCGGCCAAAAGCTGGACCGAGGCACTCGGCAAGACCGCCGTCGTCGTCAATGACGCTCCCGGCTTTGCCTCCTCGAGGCTGGGCGTCGCCATCGCCCTGGAGGCGATGCGCATGGTGGAAGAGGGCGTGGCGTCCGCGGAAGACATCGACGCTGCGATGGTCCTGGGCTACAAGCACCCCACCGGCCCGCTGAAAACCACGGACATCGTGGGCTTGGATGTGCGGCTGGGTATCGCCGAGTACCTGCACTCCACACTGGGTGACCGCTTCGCCCCGCCCCGGATCCTCCGCGAGAAAGTCGCCCGGGGGGAACTGGGTCGAAAGACGGGCAAGGGCTTCTTCGACTGGAAGGACTAACCCACCGTCCCCCAACTGGGTCGCATTTGTGCGCGTTTTGAGCGCTCAAAACGCGCACAAATGCGACCCAGTCGGGTCCGCTAGGCTTGCCGGGTGACTGCGATTGAACCCCTGACCCTGAACGGCGCCTTTGTAACGCTTGAACCCCTCAGCCGTGAGCATCACGACGGGCTGGTGGAAGCGGCCAGGGATGGAGAGCTGTGGAAGCTCTGGTACACCTCGGTTCCGTCTCCGGAAAGGATGTCCGCCGAAATAGACCGGCGGCTGGCTTTGCAGGAGTCGGGGTCCATGGTTCCCTTTGCCACGCGCCTGAACAGCAACGGCAAGCTCATCGGAATGACCACCTACATGAACATCGACACGGCTACACCCCGGGTCGAGATCGGCTCAACCTGGAATGCCGCATCTGTGCATGGCACGGGCACCAACCCCGACTCAAAGCTGTTGCTCCTCCGGCACGCCTTCGAGACCTTGGGGTGTCCCGCCGTCGAATTCCGCACCCACTGGCTGAACCATCAGTCCCGCGACGCGATTGCCCGCCTCGGCGCCAAGCAGGACGGCGTGCTGCGCAACCACAGCCGGACCTCCGACGGCGTTCTGCGCGACACCGTGGTGTTCTCCATCCTGGAGCACGAGTGGCCTGCCGTGCGCACCGGGCTGGAGTTCCGTCTGGCCAAATACACGCGCTGAGATGGTGGCACCGGAACAAGGCCCGCGCATCAGCGTTCGAGCGGCCATCATCATGGTCATTGTGGGCGGGTTGTGGCTGCTGATCTTCAACTTTGCGCCGCCGCCCCCGGGCATGGTCCATGGACAAGGGACCGTTGTCGACCAGGAAATCAGTTCCAAGGGCCTGTGCGAACCGATCGCCGAGGTGGTCATAGACGGCACAACGTATCGGACGCCGCCGGGGACCAGCGATGAGCCCTGCGCCTATGAACTGGGAGAGTCCATAGCCGTCACGTATTACCCGGACAATATCCCGGAGACCCTGGAGATTCCGTTGGAAGGTTCGTCGAAAAAGGCTGTCGCCCTGCTTCCGTGGGTTGGCATTGCCTTGGTGGCTGGAGGCGTCGTCCCGTTGGTGGGTCATGTGGCTCGCCGGCGGGCTTCCCGGTCCTGAAAATCCCGTCAAAAGGTCTTTGCGGCACGCCCCACCAGGCGTAATCTAGCCAACACATTGCCCCGGTAGCGGCCGGTTGGTGGGCGAGCCGCGGCTTCCGCGAGCAGCATTACCGCTGCGGGTGGAGGCGCCGGAGCCCCATCACCGCAAAGGGGAGTAGTCATGGCAAAGAATCGCGTACGACGCCGGATCACGGCTTTGGCGGGCAGCCTCGCCATGGTGGCGCTGACCTTGGGTTTCGCCACCGGCCCAGCCGCCGCAGCACCGCCGCCGCCTGTTAACTATGTGGCGTTGGGGGACTCGTATACCGCCGGGACAGGGGCGGGCGGCTCGGTGCGTACCGCGGTCTGCTGGCAAAGCGACGGCGGATACGTGGACCTGGTTGATGCTTCACAGCGAGTGGACCTGGTGGCCAATGCCGCCTGCCACGGGGCGATCCTGGCTTTCGATCCCCTCAACCCGAGTCCGTTCTACAACGGCGCACCGACAGTTGCGGAGCAGATTGCCGCGTTGGCCCTCAGCCGCGACCTGTCGGGTGAGACTGATCTGGTCAGCATCACCGCTGGCGCCATTGACGCCGGCAGCCTCCTCGCGCTTCAGGCTTGCTCCACCCCCAACACCCAGTTGTGCGCGGCAACCGTGGCGGGAATCATCCAGAACCTCGGCAGTCTTGAGGCCGCCTTGGAACTGACGTACCAGTCGATCCAGGCTGCGGCTCCGAACGCCACTATCGTCGTCATGGGATATCCCCGCCTGTTTGACCCGTCCCAGGGGGATATCGTGATCGGCGGGGTTACCGTTGTCCCGGTGGAGAACCAAATTGCCGTGAATACGGCCGTGGATGCCCTCAATGCCACCATCGCGAAGGCCGTGGCGGAGAGCGGCACCAACGCCGTGTTCGTTGACGTGACCAAGCGCTTCCTGGGCCATGCCGTGAACTCGGACAATCCATGGATCGTGCTGGACCTGACACAGCCCTTGGCTGACTCGAACTTCCATCCGAACGACGCCGGCCACCAGGCCTACGCATCGGCACTGCTGTCCGCGGTCAAGCCTGCCAAGCTGGTCAAGCAGTAACCGCGTTGCCGACCCGCTGCCAGGGTGCAGCCCTGCAACCTGGCAGCGGGTCTGCGACTGGAAAGCCCGGGTGTGCTTAGCATGGCTTCCATGAACGGAACGGGATCGCACCTTCGCATGGATTGGGACGGCGCCGTGAACGCCTGGCAGATCGCCGGGGACGTGTACAGGATGGGACGCCATGAGTGGGTCACCGAATCCGGGTGGCAGCAAATGTACGACGACGGCGTCCGCACGGTCATCGATCTTCGCGCCTCGCGCGAGCGGCGGCAACGCGACGCAGATCCCGAGGTGCCTGACGCCGTCAAGGCGCGCATCGACGTCGTACATTGCCCCACGGAAGATCCGGACCATAGCGACTACAACGATCTCTTCGGTCCCTATCTGAAAGACCCTTCGCAGTACGGTGACTACCTCCGGCTTTTCCCGGACAAGATCGCAGCGGTGTTCAGGGCCATTGCGGCGTCGTCCGGCAAGGTAGTGGTCCACTGTTCGGCTGGCCGGGACCGCAGCGGTGTGATCGCCCTGATGCTGCAGCGTTTGGGTGGTCTGGCCGACCAGGAGATCGTGGAGGGCTACGAGCTCGCCGCCCGGGGGATCAACGAGCGCCACCGCACCCATGGCGCACCGCACGACCATGACCCGTACCTGCCCGACGACGATCTGGAACGGATGCTGCGGGGCCGGCGGAGCGGCCTGAAGGAGTTCATGGACGGGCTCGACGTCGTGGCTTTCCTGGTTGCCAACGGCGTCACGGAAGAGGAGATTGCGGCGGTTCGCGCGAAGCTGGGCCCCACGGCTTCCACCGCTGCTACCATGCAGGATTGATCACACTTCCCAAATGGAACGGACAAGCCATGACAGCCGGTGCCCGCGTCACGATTGTGACCCGAACCAAGAACCGCCCCATCTTCCTGGCCCGCGCACTGGACGACATCTTTGGGCAAACGTTCCAGGATTTCGAGCTCGTGATAGTGAACGACGGCGGCGACCCGGCTGCAGTTGACCGGCTCACCTCCCGGCGACCTGACGGGGAGCGGGAACGGATCATTACGCTGCACCACCCGGAATCGGTAGGCATGGAAGCTGCTTCCAACGCCGGCATCAAGGCGGGCAGCGGCGAGTTCCTCGTGATCCACGACGACGACGATTTCTGGGCGCCCACGTTCCTGGAGCAGACCGTTGCCTACCTGGATGATCCGGCCCACGCATCCGAGAGCGGCGTGATGGTCCGTACGGAGATTGTGATCGAGGAGGTGGATGGCGAAGAGATCAGGCCTGTCCGTCGCGAGATCTTCTGGGCCGACCTGCGCCAGATCACACTGGCCGACATGCTCAAGATCAACCGCGCCGTTCCGATCTCGTTCCTGTACCGGCGCAGCCTGCACGACGCCGTGGGGTACTTCGACGAGAGCCTGCCGGTAGTGGGGGACTGGGAGTTCCACCTCCGCGTCCTGAGCCACTCCCGGGTGGGCTTCCTGGACGGGGAACCTCTCGCTTTTTGGTCACAGAGGCCCGAATCGCAAGGCCATGACGGTAACAGCATCTTTGCCCAGGCCACCGACCACACCCAGTACGATGCCCTGGTGCGCGATGGACATCTTCGCGATGAGGTTGCCAAGGGCGGGCTGGGGTCGTTGCTGTACCTGACCCGCGTGCTGGCCGAGCAGGAGGAGCTGATCCGTGCCCAGCAACGCCGGCTGGACGAGTCGTCCGCCAAGCTGGACCACGTGCTGGAACGCCTGGACGCCCTGAACCACACCATCATCACCCGGACCAGCGTGGGCGAATTCCTGAAGAAGCCCGTCAAGCTCGCCCGGAAGCTGAGTGGCCGGGCCTAACGCTCTCTCACGTACCGCCCGTCCTGACCGGTTGCTCTCTCAGGCATGCCCAAAATTCCGCTGTGCTGGCCCGCGCCCTTCATGTACCCTGTATATATTACCGAACGGCCGGTCAGTAATGTTGGGTCTTCCAGCAATGGCCGTGCCGATTCCATGTGCCTCGGAAGGACCCGTCGACGATGACCACAACTGCAGTCGCCCCGGAAACCACAGCCGTTACCACCGTCCCCAGCTACGTTCAGGATGCCTGGTGGACTCCCGCACCTGATGCCAGGACCGTCCCGGTCCGGGATGCCAGCACCGGAGAAGTGCTGGCCAACGTGAGCACCGACGGACTGGACCTTGCCGCCGTCGTACATCACGGACGCACCACGGGCCAAACGGAACTTGGCAAGCTGACTTTCCACCAGCGGGCGCTGAAGCTCAAGGAACTGGCCATGTACCTCAACGGCCGCCGGGAGGAACTGTACGCGTCCTCGTCGCAGAGCGGTGCCACCAAGATTGACAACATGATCGACATCGACGGCGGAATCGGTGTGCTCTTCACGTTTGGCTCCAAGGGGCGTCGCGAACTGCCCAACTCGCAGGTCATTGTGGACGGTCCCATGGAGGTCCTGTCCAAAGACGGTTCGTTCGCGGGCGAGCACATCTACACCCGGATCCCCGGCGTGGCAGTCCAGATCAACGCCTTCAACTTCCCCGTGTGGGGCATGCTGGAAAAGTTTGCCCCGTCGTTCCTGGCGGGCGTTCCCACGATCGTCAAGCCGGCCACACCCACCGGCTACGTCGCCGCCGCCGCGGTCAAGGCGATCATTGAATCCGGCATCCTTCCCGCAGGGTCGCTCCAGCTGATCTCCGGCTCGGCCCGCACGCTCCTGGACGAACTCGACTACCGCGACCTCGTGTCCTTCACTGGCTCTGCGTCGACCGCCACTTCGCTCAAGTCGCACCCCAACGTGGTCCAGGGCGGCGTACGGTTCACCTCCGAGACGGACTCCCTGAACGCAGCCATCCTCGGTCCGGATGCCGTTCCCGGCACGCCTGAGTTCGATGCCTTCGTCAAGGCCGTCGTGACCGAGATGACCGTCAAGGCCGGCCAGAAGTGCACCGCCATCCGTCGCGTGATTGTTCCTGCTGAATTGACGTCGGAGGTCGCCGCTGCCATTGGCGCCCGCATCAACGAGCGCGTCGTGGTCGGCGACCCGCGCGCCGAAGGCGTCACCATGGGCGCGCTCGCCTCGCTGGAGCAGCTCGCCGACGTCCGTGCCGCCGTCCAATCAATGCTCGACGCCGGCGGCGAGCTTGCGTACGGAAGTCTCGATTCGCCGTCGGTCACCTCGGTCGGCGGAACCGTTGGCGTAGTGGAAGACGGCGCTTTCATGGCGCCGGTCCTTCTCAGCTGGGCCGACGCTGAAGCCGAAGAGGTCCACTCCGTGGAGGCCTTTGGTCCGGTGTCTTCGGTGATCGGCTACTCCGATCTGGCCGATGCAATCCGGTTGGCCGCCCGGGGTTCGGGTTCGCTGGTGGCCTCCGTGTGCACCAACGACCCGTCCGTGGCGCGCGAGCTGGTCGCGGGAATCGCGGCACATCACGGGCGCGTTCACATGCTCAACCGCGAGGACGCACGCTCGTCCACCGGCCACGGCTCGCCCGTTCCACACCTGGTGCACGGCGGTCCCGGCCGCGCAGGCGGCGGCGAGGAACTGGGCGGCATCCGCTCCGTGCTGCACCACATGCAGCGCACCGCCATCCAGGGTTCGCCGAACATGCTTACGGCCGTGACCGGTCAGTGGCACACCGGCGCCGACCGGAACTTTACTGTGGAGACCGAGGGTGAGCACCCGTTCCGCAAGTCACTTGCCACGCTGCGCATTGGCGACGCTGTGCGTTCGGAGCTCCGCCAGGTCTCGCTGGATGACATCACTGCTTTTGCGAACTCCACGGGCGATACCTTCTATGCCCACACCAACCAGGAAGCAGCCGAAGCCAACCCGTTCTTCCCCGGCATCGTGGCGCACGGATACCTGCTGCTGAGCTGGGCTGCCGGCCTGTTCGTGGAGCCTGCTCCGGGTCCTGTGCTGGCCAACTACGGCTTGGAGAACCTGCGCTTCATCACTCCTGTGGCCGCGGGGGATTCCATCCGCGTGACGTTGACCGCCAAGAAGATCACGCCGCGTGAGACCGATGAGTATGGGGAGGTTGCCTGGGACGCCGTCCTGACCAACCAGAACGACGAAATCGTAGCCACGTACGACGTCCTCACCCTCGTAGAAAAGTAACCCTCTCTCACCGATCGCCTGTTTTTGGTTGACGCTCTCTCACCGATCGCCGGTTTTTGGTTGACGCTCTCTCACCGATCGCCGGTTTTTGGTTGACCCTCTCTCACCGATCGCCGGTTTTTGGTTGACGCTGTCACCTAACTACGAAGCGCTTCCCGGAAGGGAAGCGTTTCGTAGTTCGGCTTGATCAGGGTTGATACTCGGCCTGCTGGCCGAGTGTTTCATGGATGCAGAGGATGTTGTTCTCGCTGTCCATGAACCAGGCGCACTTTTCTGCTTCGGTTGTACAGATGTGGTTTTTGCGTCTTGAGGTCGGGCAGGTAGTAGTCCTGGAACGCGACGCCCCTGGCTTTCATCTCGGCAACCAGTTGCTCGATGTCGTGGACCTCAAAACCGAGTGCGGTATGGCTGGAGGAGGGCTGGATGCATTGTGCCACCTCCCACGCAAGAAGTCCTCGCTGGCCGCGACGCGGGAGACCTTACCAATTCGTGTCTGGTCTCGGGCCGACGTCGGTGAGAGAGGGTTGCGCCCAGTGGTGAGTTTGGTGAGAGAGGGTTGCGCCCAGTGGTGACTTTGGTGAGAGAGGGTCAGGCGGCGGCGTGGAGGCCGTCGAAGGCCATGGTGATGACGTCGTCGGCGAGCTTCTCCGGGGACAGCGAACCTCCGGGCTTGTACCACTCGACGATGGAGTTGATGGTGCCGAACAGCAACCGGGTGACGGTGCGCGGATCGATGTCCTGGCGCAGGGAGCCGTCCTCGCGGGCAGCAGAGATGAGCGCGGCCACCCGGTGGTCGAAGTTGCGGCGGCGTTCCAGGGCGTCCCGTTCGATGTCCGTGTTGCCCCGCAACCGCAGCAAAAGCGTGACGAACGGAAGCCGGTCCACCAGCACGGCAATGGTCTGCCGCAACACGAATTCAAGCCGGGCGTCGGCCGGGCCGGTCAGTGCGGCAGGTTGCTCAAGGATCGCCTCAAGTCCCCCCAGCGCATGATCCAGTGCGAGCTTCAGCAGGTCGCCCTTGGACGGCACATGGTGGTAGATGGCTGACTTCGAGATCCCGAGGTTCTCGGCCAGGATGCCCATGGACGTTGCGTCGTAGCCGTGGCGGTTGAAGACGTCGACGGCGATGCGGAGCACCGACTGCTGGTCGTAGCCGGGCCGTCCGCGCTTGGCTGTGGTCTCAGAAGGCATGGTGGCATTTTCTCACGATCTCTTGGCGGTCCGCCGTTCGGCGTCGCGGCATGTCAGGAGATTGCGGCGCCGCGTGCCCTGTAGGACACGCGGCGCCGCGTCAACAATTCAGCCCTTGGGCCGAAGGTCGTAGATCCGACGGAGCTTTCCGTTGGAGCGTTCCAGTGAGCCCGGTTCAACGACGTCAACGACGCAAGACGACCCGACATGGATCTTGATTTGCTCACGCAAGGTGTGGGCCGCCGTCGTACCTGCCTCAACCGGAACGGACTCGCGGCGCTCAATCCTGACCGTCAGCGAATCCATGCGCTTGCCCTCCGGGCGGGTGATTTCCAGCTGGAAATGCGGGCTGAGCTCCGGGATACGCAACGCGATTTCCTCGATCTGCGACGGGAAGAGGTTCACGCCGCGGAGGATGATCATGTCGTCGCTGCGTCCGGTGATGCGGCCCATGCGGCGGTGTGCCGGGCGGGCGGTGCCGGGGAGCAGGCGGGTGAGGTCCTTGGTGCGGTACCGGATGATCGGCAAGGCTTCCTTGGTCAGGGACGTAAAGACCAACTCGCCCGGTTCCCCATCGCCAAGGACCGTGGAGTGGTCGAACGGATCGATGATCTCAGGGCGGAAGTGGTCCTCCCAGATGTGGCAGCCGTCCTGGGTTTCAACGGCTTCGCCGGCCACGCCCGGCCCCATGACTTCGGAAAGCCCGTAGATGTCCGAGGCCTTGATGTTCATGGTGGTTTCGAGTTCGTGGCGCATCTCCTCGGTCCAGGGCTCCGCGCCCAGAACGGCGTACTTGAGCGAGGTGGACGTGGGGTCGATGCCCATGTGCGCCATGGCATCGGCGATGGTCAGCAGGTACGTGGGCGTCGCCAGGATGGCATCCGGCTGGAAGTCCTGGATGAGCTGGATCTGGCGTTCGGTCTGGCCGCCGGACATCGGGATGACCGTGCAGCCGAGCGCCTCCGCGCCTGCGTGCGCTCCGAGTCCGCCGGTGAACAGGCCGTAGCCGTACGCGTTGTGGACCTTCATGCCGGGCCGCACGCCGGACGCGCGGAGCGAACGGGCCACCAGCGTGCCCCAGTTGGCGAGGTCGTTCTTGGTATAGCCCACCACGGTGGGCCGTCCGGTGGTGCCCGAGCTGGCGTGGATCCGGGCAACCTCGTTCTGCGGCACGGCGAACATGCCGAACGGGTACTCCAGGCGCAGATCCTCCTTGGTGGTGAAGGGGAACTTGCCGAGGTCGCTGAGTTCGCGGAGATCTGTGGGATGCACCCCGGCTTCGTCAAACTTGCGCTTGTACAGGGGCACGCGGTCGTAGGCGTACGCGACAGTGTGCTGGAGCCGGTTGAGCTGCAGTGCCTCCAGTTCGTCCCGGGACATGGTTTCCTCGCGGTCCAGCAAGGGCGCGTCGGCAGGTGCGGCGACGGTGTTCTGGGTCATGGTGTTCCTACTTCTTGGAGATGGTGCGGCTGCGGCCACGGAACTCTGCAATGAGCTCTCCCGGCGCGTCGGTGGTGGGGTTGGCCGCTGCGTCGGCGGCGTAGAGCTGAATGTCGTACAGGCCGCTGCGGCCGGTACTCGCCCGGCGGTTCGCGACGGCGGTGATCGTCTGGCCTTCGAAGGCCGGCTTGATGAAATTAATATCGACGCCGGATGCAACCGTGATGTTGGCAGCTTCCTCGCGCGTTGGGTTGGCCGGGTTGCAGGCCAGTGCGAAGGCGGTGTCGCCGAAGGCGAAGATCATTCCGCCGTGGGCCATGCCGAAACCATTGAGCATTTCCTGCCGGAGGGTCATGCGGATGGTGGCGTGGCCGTCGTCGAGCTTGAGTACCTCGATGCCCATCCATTCGGACGCGTAATCGTTGGTCAGGATGTGGTGCTGGGCACCGGAGAGGGTAGTTTCCACCATGCGTCATTGCCTCCAGCTTTATTTACCGAATGTTCATTAGGTAATCCCAGATCGGCCCAATAGTCAAGACTGCACACGGAACGGCGCTCGCCTAGTAGCCTCAAAGGCATGCCGGATATCGCACTTCCCATCCTGACCGAACGGCTCATCCTCCGCCGGTTCGAGGCCGAGGACCTCGACCGCTTCCACGGCTACCAATCCCTGCCCGAAACGGCCCGGTTCCTGCTCCGGCCGGAACTGAGCAGGACAAAGTCCATGGAAGTGCTGGGCCGGTACGCCAACTTCGAATTCAAGCAGGAAGGGGACTGGGTCTGCCTTGCGATTGAACGCCAGGACAGACCCGGCCTGTTGGGCGAAGTGGTGCTCAAATGGCTGGAGGGGCCGGGCCAGGCGGAGGTCGGCTGGATCCTCCACCCGGATGCGCGGGGGCAGGGCATCGCCACGGAAGCGGCCGAGGCTGTCCTGGACCTGGCCTTCGGCCTCCTCGCCTTCCATCGGGTGGACGCAAAGCTCGACTCGCGGAACACCGGTTCTGCCGCGATCTGCAAGCGGATCGGCATGCGGCTGGAAGCCTCGTTGGTGGACATCTGGCACTACCGGGGACAGTGGGCCACGGAGGACATCTATGCCATCCTCGATTCCGAGTGGAGGGAGCGCCGCTCCGTCAGCTGATGGGCCACGTCTTGTGGTGTTTCAGCTGCTCCGTGAGGTCCGACGCCGGCAGGGGACGGCTGAAGAAGTACCCCTGTCCGCTGGTGCAGCCGATGCTGAGCAGGTAATCAGCCTGCTCCTCGGTCTCGATGCCCTCCCACACAGCATTAAGGCCGCAAGCGCGGATCAACTGCAGGACCGCCGCCAGAAGGGCCGGCTGTGAGGGATCGCTGCCCAACGCGGCCAGCAGCGTGCGGTCCACCTTGACCGCGTCCACGGGCAGCCGGCGGAGGTAACTGATGGACGAATAGCCGGTCCCGAAGTCATCGATTTCCAGCCCGACGCCCAGGCGGCGCAGGCTGTTCAGGGTGTAACGATCGAGGTCGTTGCCCTGAATCACCGCGCTTTCCGTCAGTTCCAGCACCAGCAGCGACGGGTCCAGCCCGGCCTCCGCCAGGGCGTCCCGGACGTCCTCCACGAACTCCAGCCGTTGCAGGTCGGCTGCGGAAACGTTGATGCGCATGGTGAAGTTGTGGCTCGCCGTGAGGGGGTCGCTGCGCCATTGCTGCAACTGCCCGACGGCGGTGCGCAGCACCCAGCCGCCCAGATCGGAAATCATTCCGGTCTCCTCGGCGATGGGAATGAACTCGTCCGGCATGATGATTCCACGCGTGGGATGTTTCCAGCGCACCAACGCCTCCACGCCTTCGATTCCGCGGGTGTCGAGGCGGATGATCGGCTGGTAGTTGAGAATCAGCTGGGATCCGGCAATTGCTTCCTTGAGGTCGCCGACCAACTGGTTGCGAAGCTGCCGGGCATGCAACATGGCGGGCTGGAAGATCTTGAGCTTGCCCTTGCCGTCCGTCTTGGACTCGTACATGGCGATATCGGCTTCCATCATGAGGTTCTGCGCGCTCTGGCCGGCTTCGGCCATGCGTAAACCCATGCTGGCGCCGCAACGGAGATGCTCGCCGTCGATCTCCATGGGACTGTCCAAGGCGGCAAGGACGCGGTTGCCGATGGACGTGGCCATGGAGGGAGTGACGTTGTGCAGGAGGATAGCGAACTCATCCCCGCCCATGCGGGCCACCATGTCCTGCTCCCGGACGGCGCCGCTGATGCGTCGCGCCACGGTTTCCAGCACCATGTCCCCGATGGTGTGGCCCAGCGAGTCGTTGATCGCCTTGAAGCCGTTCATGTCCAGCAGGAGGATGGCCGGGCGCTGGCTGCCGTTGTGGCCGGTCTCCTGGGCATCGGACAGTGCGTCGGCAAAGGCGGAGCGGTTGCTGAGGCCAGTGAGGGGATCGGTCATGGCCATGAGCTGCATCTCGCGGTGGGCGTCATGGAGCTGCTGGGTCCGGGCCGCCACCCGCTGTTCCAACTCGGCGTAGATGATTTGGAGATCCTCTGCCAGGAGGTTGGTGCCCATGATCACGGCGTCGATCTCATCGCGGGCGTCGGATACTTCGATCCTGGCGTTGAGGTCCCCCGCGGCCAGTTTGACGATGCCGTCCAGGAGCAAGCCCAGGCGCGGATCATTGCCTGAATAGGTGTTGCTCTCGGACATGTTCACCCCCGTGTGCCAAGCCTAGCTTTCCACACATCCCGTTCAACAGGCCCGCGGCAGGCTGGCTCCTCAGTCGTCCCGGGCAGGGAGATCCCCGGCACTGTCCCCGGCCCCCACAGCGTCCCGAAGGTAGTCACGGACGGCTGCGCTGCGTTCGGGAAGAGCGGCCTGGTCAAAAAGCTTCACGGTCTGGTCGAACGTTGCCACCGCTTCATCCAATCGCCCCAGCCCCACCAGCGTGCGGGCCAACAGGAAGTGCGCTTCCGCGGACGTTTGGGTGGCCAGGATGGAGGAGCGGGCGCAGAGCGGCTCGAGGATGTCCAGGGCAGCTTGGTACAGCTTGTTGAGATAGTTCCAGTGCGCCCGCACCAGGGACATTTCCAGGTGGTCGCGCTCCGAACCGCCAACAATGTCCGTGGCGAGCTCCGCCCGTTCGATGCAGCGCAGGGTGGCAGCGTCGCTGAGCTTGGCCTGGAGCCGCATTTCGGCAGATGCCCGGTTGAACCTTGCCCACAGGTCCACGTCCTTGGAAGGCGAGAGCCGTTCAGCTGCGAGATCGTGGTACAGGCCGCCGTCGGAAACCCGTTCGGCGAGGAAAGCGACATTGCCGATCACCCAGTAGCCCTTACCCGCTGTGTCCTCGTCGACATCGGTGAGCAGGTTTTCCAGTTCCAGGCATTCCCGCCAGGCATCATCCAGCAGGCGGCTTTCGGCGAGTGCCGCGATCAGTGCCCGCTGGGCGAGGATCTGGACATAGAGGAGATCCGGGTCGCGGGCAGCCAGTTTTGCGGCCTCCGACGCTGTCACGGCCGCCTCAGCGAGCCGCCCGAGTCCTTGCAGACCGACGGCGACCATGGTGCCCGCCTTCGCGCCGAGTTCGGGTGAAGCAGCCGTCAGTGGATGCCCGTTCAGTTCACTGGCAAGGCTGAGGTATTCCTCGATCCTGCCCTGGTCCCGGCGGCATTCAGCCCGCAGGTACTGCATGTCCCACCACGATTGGTCGTCTCCTGCGGCACTGGCCAGGTCGCTGGCGTCTCCCGCCAAACGGAAAGCTTCGTCGAAGTCCCGTTCCTTCCACTTCGCGCGTGCAGTGAGTCCTGCTGCGAGGTGGGGCGAAAGATTGGGACTCTGCATGAGCCCATTATCCATGTCATTGCAGAAGAAAAGCTCGTATAGTTTGCCCCGTGACTTTATTCAAGTCACACACGGAAATTCGCATCAGAACGAAAGGGCACAGCGGATGAAGAAATTTGCGGCAACACTGCTCATGGCAGCAGTCCTGGCAGTCACCGGACTCGCTGCTCCGGCTAATGCCGAGCCTTCGCAGGACAGCACGGCAATCGGCTGGTGGCCGAACAGCACTACCACCAAGACGAACACCACCAGCATTGGTTGGTGGCCGAACTAAATCTGGGGGAGCGCCTTTTAGGCCACATGACTCAAACTGATGCCCTGGGCTTGCGAGCCCGGGGCATCAGTTTTATTTCGTTGAATGTCGAAGATTAGTGACCGTGTCCGTCAGGGCAGACCGTGCTGCATGACAGTCTTGTCAAAGGCCTACGGGCCGCCAACGGGCAATTCCACTGACACCGTGGTGCCGGCCCCGAGGGTCGAGTCGAGGTCCAGCCGTCCCATGTGGCGGCTGACGATATCGTGGGCGATCGCCAGGCCAAGTCCGCTGCCGGGCACGGCGGCGGCCGTGGCGTTGGATGCCCGGAAGAAGCGCGTAAAGATATGCGGGAGGTCGTGCTCGGGTATGCCGAGCCCTGTGTCGGCGACCCGCACCAGTGCTGCCCGTCCGCCGTCTTCGGACGCCGACAGCAGGCTGGTGATTCCGACCCTTCCGCCTTCGGGCGTGAATTTGATGGCGTTGGCCACGATGTTGGTGAAGACCTGTTCCAGCTTCGCTTCGTCGGCAGTGACCTCAATGTCCTCCGCTGCCTCCGTGAAGGAAACAGAGACGTGCCGCGACTCGGCCAGCGGACGAAGCGTCGCCACCACCACCTGGAGCAGTTTGTCGATGTCCACCGGCTTGAGGTCCAGGTTGCTGCCGTCCTGCATCGAAACCGTGAGCATGTCTTCGATGAGCCGGCGCAGGCGGTCCGAGTTCCGTGCGATGACTTCCAGCATCTTGTTGATGCCCTCAGGGACGGGACCGCCGGAGCCGTCACGGATCATGTCCAGGTAAGCGGTGATGGAAGTGAGGGGCGTACGGAGTTCGTGGTTGACCGTGGCCAGGAAGTCGGTCTTGGCCTTGTCCAGCTGCCGGAGCTGGTGAAGAACCCGCTGCTGGGCGCTGATGAGGTGGCCCTGGATGAGCCCGTGGGCCACATTCCCGGCCACGTGCTGCATGAGGGCGATTTCGGGCCGGGTCCAGTCGTGCCGGCGTTCTTCCGTGGCCAGGAGAATGATGCCCAGCGCGGTGGCACCTTCGCCCACCGGGAGGATCACGGACGACACGGGGTTGAGCTCAGGGGACCAGTCCTTGATCGCCCTGGTGACTTTCGCTTCGGGCTCCGCGCGGTGGTCGCTGACGGCAAGGACGTCAGCTTCGGTCCATAGCCTGTTGGTGGCTTCGACGATGATGCCTTCGTTACCGCCCAGCCGCGACGGGAACTGGGTGACGCCGTCGCGGTTCCATTGGGCGCGGATGGTGGGGACCCGCTCGTCACGGAACGTTGCAAACCACACGTGGTCCATGTCCAGCGCCTCACCAAAGCCGCGGACCACATGGTCGGCGATGAGTTGGGGATCGTTGGTTTCCCGGATCGCCGAGGAGACGTTGCGCAGGCTTTCACGGAGGGCTTCGATTTCGCCCCGTGACCGGGACCGCTCCTTGGACCGTCCGATCAGCGTGTTGACCCGGTGTACCAGCTCGTCCGGGCGGACGGAGTTGATCACGTAGTCCACCACGCGCCAGGCTTCGGCGTCTTCGAGATCCACGGAGTCGCCGGCGTCCAACAACAGGAGGACCGGAATGCCGGGGCTCCTGAGTCCATGCCCCAACGCATTTTCCAGGATCAGCACGTCGGCCACGTTGTGGTCCAGCTGCACCACCAAGGACTCCGCATTCGATGCCGGGAAGATATCGAAGCCGGCGGCACTGAGGGTGGCCGTAATGAAGGCCATGCGTTCGGCATCGGAATCCGCCACCACCGCGGAGCGGGAAACGTGCTGCACTTCGGCCCCGTTCGTCTCCACTGAGCCCCTTCCGCCACAACTGTCGTTCCACGGTAAATCCAGATTTGGCAACACACTATCAGCGCAATTGGGGCGAGCGGACGTGTCACGCCAAAACGCGGTTTATTGCGTGGTGCAGCCTGCCTTTACTTTGCCGCATGGATTGGCGAGCCTAGGAAGTGCCAACAAGGGGAGGCCCCCGCTGCCCCTTTCCACCACGCGATGAGGAGCCCAGTGGATCAGCCCGGAACACCCCAGAACCACCAGCAGGTGGAATTCGATCTGGTCCTTGAAGAGTCGGGCGTGCTTCGGTTGACGTGGCCACGAGGTGCCCGCATCAAGGAAGATGACGCGCAGCGGGCCATGGACCGGGTGAACGAGCTCTGCGGCACTGACAGGCACCCCATGATCGTGGACATGGCCACCACCGACGATGTCACCCGAGGCGCCCGTTCCGTCTTCGCCAAGCCGTGCCAGGCTTCCAGCATTGCTTTGTGGGGCGCGTCCCCGGTGGACAGGGTCATCGCCAACTTTTTCCTGGGCATCATGAAACCGCCGTGCCCCACCCGCTTTTTCACTGACGAAACAGAAGCGCTGGCGTGGCTGAAAGAGCAATAGCGGCACATATATTGGGAGGATGCTCGCAGCCCTGAAGAAGTACCTGCTGATTCCCCGGCTCATCAAGCTTTCTTCCGCAGCTCCGAAAGATCCGCGTACGGCCTGGGACAAGTACTGGGGCGATGTCCGGACCACGGGGGCCACGGGCGACGTCCTGTGGGATTCGGGCAGTTCCCACGAGCTGGAGGGCTACCTGCCCACGTTGGCGCAGCTGGATCCGTCCTTGCCGGTGGTGGACGTAGGTTGTGGGCACGGAAGCTACACCCGGCTCCTGTCCAAAAACTTCCCCCACGCGCTGGGACTCGACTACGCCGCCAACGCTGTGGACCGGGCACGCCGGGAGTCCACGGATTTCCCGGCGACGTCCTACGCTGTGTGCGACATGACAGCGCCTGACGCTGCACGAATCGTCGCGGACGCCCTTGCGGAGGCAGGCATCAGGGGCGACGCCAACGTCTTCATCCGGGGGGTCCTCCACGTGCTGGACCCCAAGGGCAGGGCGGCGTTGGCAGCGAACCTGCTGCCCGTCGTCGGGAAACGCGGCAGCGTCTTCCTGTCCGAGACCAACTTCCGCGGCACTCCGGTGGATTACGTCACGCACCTGGGCGCCACGCGCCATTCCATTCCCGCGCCGCTTGAGTGGGCCATCAGGGGCTTGCCCATGCCGGGCCGTTTTGGTGCGGCGCAGCGGGCCAAAGCATTCCCGGCGGTGGACTGGACCGTTGTGGAGGAAGGCTCGGCGAACATCGAGACCCGTCCCCTGAGCAACCCTTCCTCCCCGGACGTGATCCCCGGCTACTACGCCGTCCTCCGCCCCCGTTAACCCATCTGGGTCGGGGTTTTTGGGGGGGTTTGGGCGCCCAAAAACCCCCCAAAAGGGCCCCGGGGGGGGGGGGGGGGGGGGAGTGTT